>DATELB010000132.1:0-17346 GCA_035277085.1 Nitrospira sp.
ATCCTTGAGCAGAAATTGAAGCACACGCGAGCCGCATTCCGTCAATTGGAACGACGCTTACACCCCGTTTCGACCGAACTCGAGGCGCTCTACATCCGTGCCCAAAAAGCGAAAGACTTGCTCGATCGTGCGTTAGCCGAACAACCAGGTGACGCCGAAGAATCGGATGAATAAGGGCCTCCGGCTTGCCTCCATCCTCCCGATTTGTCGCTGATCCCATCGAATGTGTCCCAGGACCTTGGCCCGCCAGGGCTCTGCCGAGTGTTGCTCTCATCAGGCCACAGTAAAGTGTTCTTTATTTATGTCGTTTTCGTTTGCGGCCGCGCGCCGGTTAATGATCTTCTTCGGACTCGCCTATTTCGCCCACGGCATCTCGTGCGGATTGGCCAAACAGCCCTTTGTGTACTATTTCAAATCATTGGGCATGAGCGCCGACGTCGTCGCGGCATGGCTCTCGTTGACGGCCATTCCATGGATGATCAAGCCGCTCTACGGGCTTCTGATCGATCTCGTTCCGCTCTGGGGCTATCGAAGGAAGAGTTACTTATTGGTGATGGCAGGATGCGCCGCGGCCGGCTATGCTGCGTTGGCTCACGTCATGTCGATCGACTTCATCGTCTGGGCCCTGTTCATCAGTACGCTTGGCATCGCGGCGGTCGACGTCGTCGTGGACGCCTTGATGGTCGAAGAAGGGTTGACGTCTGGTCTGCTGCGGAAATTTCAAGGCCAGCAATGGACGTGTCTCAATCTCGCCGCGATTACCGCCGGATTAGCCGGCGGGTGGCTCAGTCATTCGCTGCTGCCGGAGGCGGCGGTTCAGACAGCGGCACTCATCATGATTGCCGGTCCGGTCGGAGTCATCATTGCGACGTGGCTTTTGGTCGAAGAGCCGAAACGGTCGTATTCTCCTGGACAAGCGCGGACCACCGCTGGTGAAATCGTCAAAGGACTCAAATGCAAGTCGTTCTGGACCGTCGCGGGCTTCCTCGCCTTCTGGAACCTCATTCCGAATTTTTCGACGCCGCTGTATTTCCACATGGTCGATCGCCTGGGCTTCGATCAATACTTCATTGGTCAACTCGCGGCAATTGGGTCTGTAGGCGCCACGTTGGGAAGCCTGGCCTACGCCTCGTTTGCGGACCGCTTCACGCTCCAGCAGACGCTGATCGGCAGTATCATTCTCAGCGTCATGATGGCGCTCGCCTATCTATCCTTGGGGGACGGGCTGAGCGCCTCGATCCTCTCATTTTGCTCCGGAGTGGTGAGCATGGCCGCACTCTTGAGCCTATTTACCTTGGCGGCATCGGTGTGTCCGCCTCGCGCCGCCGGCTTTGCATTTGCCGCCTTGATGTCCATCTATAGCGTCACTGCACAAATCGCCGGGGTGCTCGGAGGCTATTTGTACGAGCGGGTCTTTGATCACCAGATCGTGCCGCTCATCTATCTTGCGGCCGCCTGCACACTGAGCGCGCTCATCTGGCTGCCGTTGCTACCGACACAGCGGAGTCAGGGCATGCAAGACGCGCGCAAAGAAAAAGAGCATGACCGCCTCGCGCTGCCAGGATTACCTGCCTGATAGTGTTTCTGGAGCCCGAGCGTGACGAGACCGCCGACCAAGCGGCGTGCATGACCCTAAAAATTCACCCGGAGATTGACAGCGCCCACATGCAGCATGCTCTGATACGTCCCATTGACGACGCCGGGAATTGCGACTGGATTGAGATTCCCGCTGATCGTTCTGTTTTCGTAGAAGATCGCTTGATACGCGAAATCCAGACCCCACGCTTTAGGCCGCAATCTCGCTCCGTCGGCCTTTCCGCATTCGAACAATCCTAGAAAGCGTCCGTTGTCTTTGCACAGAAAACCCATGCCCACGGAAATGGCATGCTGGTCCGCATCAGGAACGGTGGGAAGAAATGAGCTGTCGGGAATGGGCGTCTGGGAATGCCAATAGCCTCCTCGCAGCGCAACCTCCCAGGCGGGCAACGGTGCCGGCCGGAGCCATCGATATTCGGTGCCGATCATGATGGTGTAGGTGTTCTTCCAGTTCTGCGGGAACGGGATCGTCGTGCCATTGGACAGGTGCACATCCGTGTTCCGGACCGATTTCCATCCGGTCATATCAACGTCTAGCTCCAGTTTCCATTCATGAGACCGGTCGCGAATTGGCCAGACGGCCATCGCGCCAGTGAATACTTGCGGCAACACGAGGGTCGTTGAAGTATCGGCTATCGTGGCGCCATTCGCGAGGAGGTTACCGGTCAAATGCATCGTGGCCTGGCTTCGATAGATGAATCCGACATTCGCCACGGGCTTTCCGTCTTCATTGCGAAATGGCGTGTACAAGAGACTCACATTAAAGCCGGCGGTCGTATCCCCTCCGTTGACTTCCATCCTTGTGCCTGGCGGTGGCAAGCCGGGGCCACCGGACGAATTGAATTTCGTGACCGACTGGCCGTCTCCCCAGAAACTTGCGAAGGTATAGATATCCGCCCCGACACCAATTGAGAGTTGGTCGTTCAGCTTGTAGGCCAGCGTAGGTTTAATATCGATGAGCGGCAGCGATTGGCGGGTCACGGCCGTCGAAAATGGACCGTCGTCCGGCCAGCGGTAGAGGACCCCAAACGGCGAGAGCACGCCGAGTCCCGCACTGAGATCACCGAGCGCCGTCAACCCGAGATCTTTGAGGTTAGCACTGAAGTACAAATTCGTCGGGGGTGGAACGGCCACGCTGCCCCCAAAGTCGCCGCGCGCCGTCGCACCCGTGGGACTCGTGTAGGTCGTGTGCCCCCCGACCAGGAGAGTACCGAAGGAGGTTTGTACGCCCTGCAATTGGGTCAGGCCCGCCGGATTAAAGTTGATCGCAGAGGGGTCATCGGCCTGGGCTGCAAAGGCGCCGGCCTGTCCCGTTCCCGATGCGCTTTGATCGTAAATGCGGAAGCCGCCGGCCCAAACCGTTGTAGGACACATACTGGCAAGCAAGACACTTCCTGACAGTATGATGAGCGTCAAAGGACCGAGATAGTCATCCTTGAGTGTCATTTTGTCTGCAAGTGTTGTTGAGTTGATGCGACTACCTGACGACGATTGATGACTCTGACTGGCCTTGCATATACCAACACGAGGCGCATGCTCCAATTATTTTCTTGTGTTCCCATCGAGAATCACGTCTCTCTCAGCGTTCGTACGTAAAACTTTATCCATTTTTTTACACGTTCTTAACACGCATCGTTTTCGAGTACATCTGATTGACAAAATCCAGTGCGCAGGCAATAGTTCTTGCTTGTTCGCAACAAGCAAGCGGCGGGCCGCGGCACACGCGAGAGTGTCGGGTAAGCAGCGGCCGTCAACGAGCAGCGCCATTCATCGGGAGGAACAGCGTTCCGGTGGAGAGTACCGTTTCGATTCATCTCGCCGTGAGCCTTCCCGTCGTCGTCGACTGCGAAGGGCGGCAGGCGCGAGGGGTCACCGAAGAGCTCGGCCTCGACAGAATTTCGTTTCTGACGGATTGCAGGTGCTCACGAGGCGCTGCCGTCACCGTGGTCCTCTCCTTCAGCCATAATGTCGCATACATGCCGTTGTCCGGATGCGTGACCTCGGTGACCGAACTCGAGCAGGAGTCCCCGACGCGATTCCGCATCGACATTGCACTCGCCGATGTGGGACAGACCGAGCGGATGGTCCTTGAGTCGGCCTTTCAGGAATTTGAAACATACTTACAGGCCCTTGAGCTACCCCCAGGTCCTGCACGGGCAGCCGCGCATGCGACACTTGTCACGGCGAACCCTCGGTCGATCTTGTCCCTGTTAGTGACGGACAATCCGTATCCACTCCGTAAGTCTGTCCACGCCCCACCAGCTTTCCGAGAGACAACGGCGAAGCCAGAACACCGGCCAAGGCGGCTCTCGCCAAGGTCCATGCGGCAAGGCGCTGGTCATGTCCTCCAAGTCTTCCGTGATTTGTTTGTTCGATTGTTGCCAACGCCTATCGCTCGCTTCCTCACCACACCCATTACATTTGCCTTTATCGGTCATCCCCGCACGTTGAGTGATGTCGCTCGTAAGTTCCCTTCTGCCCGGCTACTGCCGTCGTCTCTCGTCGAGCGCTGGCTGCGGTATCAATGGCCTCTGGTGGGCTCGTACATCACCGGCCTTTCCTTGGCGGATGGGACACCGACGACCGGCGCGATGCTCTTCTCGCCGATGACCACGGAGCAGATGATTCGCAATCCCCAACTCGCGCGAAAGCGCGTCCTGCAGACCATTCGCCTGGCCGAAAAGATGGGAGCGCAACTCGCAGGGCTCGGCGCCTTCGCCTCAATCGTCACGCGAGACGGGCGCGACTTGGAGCGGAAGGTGCGCCTCGGATTGACGACGGGGAACCCGCAATCCGCTGCGATTGCTGTCGAGAACGTTCTTCAGGCTGCCGCCTCGACCAATTTGAGTTTGCCACACGCCGTCGTGGCGATCGTCGGAGGGGCCGGCTCGGTCGGCTCGGCATGCGCAAAGATGCTGGCTCGCTTTGTCCACACCCTCTTCCTCATCGATATTAAAAAAGATGCCTTGCAGACTCTGATTTCTCAACTGGGCGATCAGCCGGCAATGGTCAAAGGCATGACGGACCTCGACCACGTGCGAGATGCGGATGTCGTGATCGCCGCGACCAGTCATCCGCGGGTTTTGTTGACCGCTGCCCACCTGAAGCCCGGCGCGATCGTCGTCGATGCCGCGCAACCCAAGAACGTGTCGGAAGAGGTGCCGCGCCAGCGACCCGACGTGCTGGTCATCGAATCCGCAGTCATCCGCACGCCGGACGTCAACCTGCACTTCGATCTGGACTTGGGCCCAAACGAAGTGCTCGGCTGCCTCTCCGAGACCATGATCCTGACAGCGATCGGATGGCACGGGCATTACTCTCTTGGGAAGGCGAGTCCTGTACATGCCTCCCATATCATTGCCGCCGGCCGCTCACTGGGTTTTCGTCTTGCCCCCTTCCGCAACTCGACCGGTTATATCACTGAGGAGGATCTTCAGCGGGTCGCCCGGGCACGCACGATGTAACGCACATGGCCGCCGCTTCACCGTATTTCCTCAATGTCCATGCGATCCCCATGTTTCTCATGGGCATTGTCACCCTTGCCTTAGGGTTTCTCGTCTACCGGTCGAATCGACAATCGTCCGCGCACCGGCACTTCTTGGTGCTCTGCGGCAGCATCGCCCTTTGGCTCGGCGCGACCAGCATTGGACTGTGCTCCACCGATCCCGTGACAGCATTTCGCTGGTTCAAGCTCGACAATGTCGGCGTCATGTTCATCTCCGTCGCCTTCTACGGATTTTCCGCGGAGTTTCTCCAACTCGAACGGAAGCGCTCGATTTGGATCGGCTATGGCCTTGCAACGGTCCTGGCCGGAGCAGTCTTCGTTCGTCACGATTTTGTGGAAGGCGTCAATCAGTTCTGGTGGGGCTATTTCGCGCGCTGGGGCCGTGGCAGTGTGCCCTTTTTCATTATATTTTTTTCGTACATGGCCGTCGCCTTCACCGACTATTTCCGTGCCTATCGGACGGTCACCACCCCTATCCGGCGGCAGCAAATCAAATTCCTGTTCCCGGCATTCGTCATCGCCTACACAGGTTCGATCGATTTCTTCCCGGCGTTTGGGTATGAACTTTACCCGTTTGGATACATCCCGATCTTTCTGCTGATCGCTACCATCACCGTGACCATTCTCCGATATCGACTCCTCGATGCGGCCCTGGTGGTCTCGCGCAGTGCCGTGTATTTGCCACTCATTCCTTTCACGCTCCTGCTGGCGTTCGTGGCCTATGCATCACAGGAGATGTCTCCGATCAACACAGCCTCGCTGCTCGTCCTTACGACGGTCGTCTTCATGGTGCTGTACGTCACCTTCCAGCCCCGCATTCAATCGGCCGTCAACAAAGCGTTCTTCCCAAGCCGCTACGACGCATACGACACGTTGACACGGTTCGGGCACGCTATGGTGATGAAGCTGGATCTCGCCAATCTGCAGGCGGAAATCGCGGACACGCTCCAGCGAGTCATGGGCATTGAGAAGATCTCGCTCTATCTGTTCGATAAGGAACACGGGTGCTATCTGCGGACCACCTCTCGGGGACTCGTTGAAGCGCACCCGGCTGCGGCTCGGCCTACGGACCATGAACGCTTCGCGAATTTTCTCTTGCAGTGCAATCAACCGATCGTCAAAGAGGAACTTCAGCAGCGGCCCCCTGGACTGGATGAGCATTTAGCCACAACCCTGATCGATACCATGACCCACATGGACTCCGAGGTCTGCCTGCCTCTGGTCAACAAGACCAGGTTGATCGGTTTTGTGAATCTTGGGCATAAGCCGTGTCTCGGGTTCTATTCGCACGACGAACTCAATCTTCTCCGTTCCCTGGCGGACAATGCAGCCATCGCGCTCGAAAACGCGATCTTGCACGAGGAGTGGAAGCATACGCAGCTCTTGCTTCGGCGGGCCGATCGCCTTCGTTCACTGGAAGCCATTGCCGGCGGATTTGCCCATGAGGTGCGCAATCCGCTCACCTCCATCAGCACGTTTATCCAATTGGTCCCGTCGCGCCGCGACGATCCGTACTTCATGGATTCGTTCAGCGTTCAGGTGGTGGACGACCTGGCCCGTATTGAACGTCTCATCGCGGAGATTCTCGACTATGCCCGCTACATGAAGCCCAAGTTTTCTGCGGAATCATTGAATAACATTGTCACCTCATGTCTGCAGTTTATCGAGGTCAAAGCCGACAAGCTGGGTATTTCGATCGAGAAACAGCTCGCCGACGATCTTCCTACCATGCTGGTCGATCGCCAACAGATCAAACAGGTCATCATGAACCTGGCCATGAATGCCATAGACGCGATGGCAAAGAGCGGGGGACGCTTGACCGTGATGACCCGTCGAGTGGTTCGCCTTGATAAGAGGGCCTGGGTGCAGATCGAAGTCGCCGATACCGGTTGCGGCATTAGCCCTGAGGATCTTCCGCATATATTCGATCCCTTTTTCACGACAAAACATGAAAGCACGGAGCATGTCGGGACAGGCCTCGGGCTCTCGATCGTCCATCAAATCATTCAAGAGCATGGCGGCACGGTGGAGGCGCGAAGCACGGTGGGGACTGGAACGAGCTTTCTCATCACGCTACCTGAGGGAAGGAAGGGAGAGCACATCTCAGAGTCGTCGTCAGAAACGCAAGGCCAGGCCTTTGTCGCCCGACGTATTCCTACGCTGCCCAAAAGCGATAGGTGAACACGCTTTTGAAATCGCACCCTTGCCTGGGATTGAAGTTCAAGTGGCCAGCAGTGCGGTGGCGAGAGGAGAGCTGCTAAGACTACTCGATCGTGATTGACCCGGTCATTTTATCGAGTGAGCCGGTCGTCGACGGATCTTTCCGCACGGTGTACACGTACTTCCCTGGAAAAGCGAAGCACAGGCTAGCAAATTCGTTGGGCCGCACCGTCGCCATCACAATGTTTTCGTACTCCGATGTCCCGAAGAGGTATCCCAAATTTGTCGACGCAAATCCCTTTTGACAGGAGATGAGTTCCTCTCGCGTTTGGACCACCGACACATCCACCGGGACACTGCTCGTATTCACCCACCTCACTTCGTCGCCACGTTTCGCGGTCACCGACTGCGGGGTCAAGGCACTGTCGATCTTGAGCTCGTAGACTCCGCCGGTGAGAGACGATTCCGGGAAGCGCTTGTGAGCGCCGCATCCCTCGCTGAGAAATATGACGACCGCCATGAACAGGATTCCACCCATCGAATGATTCATAACCCAACTCCTTGCTTCACGATGGCAAGCGCCGAAACGTTCGGCGCGATCGGACAGTTCGGCACCGTGCGCGCTTGTACGCCGAATGACGCCCGTGGTCAAGAGAAATGAGCCGAGACATTGCTCATTGCCCCGAACGCTCTTACAATGCGCCAAGCGTGAGGCGTCGAGTCGATGGGATACGTAGAGAATAATCTCCTCGCAGGAGAGAAGATCTTTTTTCGCACCCGCCTCCATTGGAAGGTATTCGTCCCGCCGGCGGTTCTCGTGTTGATCGCGATCGCCTTGACGGCGGGCGCGATCTACCAGGGGTTCGATCCGTACTGGTCTCTGCTGATCCTCGTGATTCCGCTTGGCGTCTTGCTTCAGAGCTATCTTACATGGCGATGCTCGGAGTTTGCGGTCACAGACAAACGCGTGTTGATCAAGACAGGCATCGTGACCCGCCACACCTTGGAAACCATCCTGACAAAGGTGGAAAACATCGGCGTCGAACAAACCCTCTGGGGACGGGTGTTGAACTTTGGGACGCTCTACGTGACAGGCACCGGTTCGACTAAAGAAATCTTTCCAGGGATTCATGCGCCATTGGAGTTTCGTAAGGCGATTGAAGCGGCGGCCGTCGCCTTTGAGGAACGGCGGCCCAGTGGGCGAACCCAGACGACACTTACCTAGCATTCAGGGCCAAAACAAACTCCCGCTCAACCTATCGGACGACCCGCGCTCTTTTCGGAATCCCCCCGATGTGCGAGGTGAAGGCTAACACCTGCAACCGGTGACTTGCTGACTGTGCCTCAGTCAAGAAACGGTACAGGAATGGAACGTGCATATGAACCTGCAACTTCCCTTTCGCACCAGATGGTGGGAGGGCAGAATCTCGTTCCTCACAGAAGGAGGTCCTATGCTCACCTGTCGTACCGTAGTGCTATTCCTCGGCGCGGTCGTCGCGGTTCCGCCGGCGTTTGCGCAGACCGTCGGTTCTGAGCTGCAGCGCGATGTGAACCAACAAAACCGCATCGAGCAAGGGTTGCAATCCGGACAGCTGAACACGAAGGAAGCGTCGCAGCTCGAGCGCGGCGAGGCCCGGATCGACCGTATGGAATCGAATGCCCTGAAGGACGGAAGTCTCTCGCAGCAGGAAACGAACAAGATTCAGCGGGCGCAAAATCAGGAGTCGGCCGCGATCAACCGTCTCAACCATAACGAGGCCACCGGAAATCCCAGCTCCGCCTCTTCCCAGCGCATGCAAGCCGATGTGCAGCGCAACATCAACCAGCAAAACCGGATCGAGCAAGGCGTGCAGTCTGGACAGCTCACGAACAAGGAAGTGTCTCATCTGGAAGGCGGACAAGCGCGCGTCGCGAGAACGGAAGCACGTGCAGGAGCCGATGGGCATGTGGGTGCAGCCGAGCAGCGCCGGATTCAAAACAAAGAGAACAGGCAAAGCCGGCACATTTTTAATAACAAACACAACAATCGGCAGCGCTGATCAGCTACTGCGGGTCCAGCCGGCGGCTCTTTGCCGGCCGCGGCTCCGTTCCCCCAGGCCTGTCGAGGGCAATACGCGGTAGCCATATAGAGGCATGTGTCCAGATTGACCTCACATGTGGCAATGGTGCTCTCGGTCGCAGGCTGCTCGAGCAGCCTGTGCCCGTTTTTGATCCAGTCCGGATGGGCAGCCACGCAAATCTATAGATACACCGACGATTCAGGCGTCCAAACGTTCACCACCGATTTGGGATCCATTCCTGAAAAGTATCAAAGCAAAGCTGTTCCTCTGTTTCTTGAAAACTCCCCCGCTCCGCCGGTCGTCCCGGCTGCACAGCGTCCCCCTTCCGGAAACGTGCGAATGGTCACGGCCGCCGGAGAATACCGGATGGGGGATCATGACACTCGAAATGATGCCGTACGATTAGCCGTTGAGAATGCAAAACGCGATGCGCTTGAACAGGTTGCGACCTATTTGGAAAGCGTCACGGAAATCAAAAATATGGATGTGACGAGGGACGACATCCGGACGTATACAGCCGGCATCGTCATGGTCCTAGACCAACAGATCACGACGAGACTGGAGGGACAGATGGTAGTCGTCCGCGCCGACCTTACGGCTCAGGTCGATCCGGATGAAGTGGCCCAGGCCATTACGGCATTGAGGGAAAACGAGAGCGCGAAAACGGAGCTCGCAGCCCTTCGGACGGAAACCGATGGCCTGCGGCTGCAGCTCGACGCCGCCAACCAGGCGCTGGCAAACGCCCCATCGCCCGAGCAAGTCGAGGCGCTTACCCAACAACGTCAGGACCTGCTCAATCAATTACAGGCGAATGCGCTCGTGTCGCAAGCTTGGACCGATTGGGTCTACGTCACGCCGGTCGTGTATCCATACCCATGGATTGGCCTTCAGCAAGTGAATGGACTGCTGAATCAAGCGCATCACATCTATCCACGCCATCCACATCTGCCGATTGTCAGGCAAGTGATCACGACACAAGCGACGACGCTAGCTCCTCCGCCGCCCGGAGTTCCCACCACCGTGCAGCCCCATGCGTCGTTGCTTGTCCCTCCTCCAGCCAACCTGCAAACTCCCGCGCCGCCTCAGGCGACGCATCTCGGCTCGCCGCCCGCTTCAGGCAGTCAAAATACCTTGAGAATGCCGAGCGGCTTGCCGGTGCAGCCATTCTCCAACCCACTGCCACCCACACTGCAACAGGCTCATCCGCCACATCTCGCGCAACCAAATCCGCCCGTTCTTCGCGCGCCCTATTCCGTCCCCCATCACGCTGCGCCTCCTCAACCGAGTGGCGGATCGGTCCACTTCGGCGGTGGAAGTCACGGCGGCGGCCACCACGGACGATAACCAACCGAACGCGGGGGCCTGCCGTCGTTCGAAAACGAACTCTCGGATTCGCCCTAGGGCCGGCGAATCGGAACGCGTGACCATCAGGGCTTTAAATCTGCTTCCAGCCTCATTTCCGCCTGACGCACGAGGGGCTGTTCCTCCGACAAAGTGTCCGACGCAAACGACCTGCGAACTGTGGATTTCACTGGTCGACCGCTCCGTCCATCAGGCGTACACCATGGGATCTCATGAAACCGATCGAATCCCCCCGACTCGTCCTCCGCTGTTGGAAATGTGCCGGCCCCCTGGTGGACGACGTTGGGATCGATGCGCATAGCGGTCTCGCCATTCGAAACCTCCTCTGTCTCGGGTGTGGTCGCCGATGGCCGAGCGGAGAGCGGTCTCGGCCGGCAATTGCAGCGTAACGCGCCGCGTTGCCCGTGTCTTTCAGGAAGCTTCTCGGGATCCATCATTCTCAAGAGGTGCAATCATGAATCGACGTTCAACGCTCATAGTGCTCGGTGTGCTTTTCTTTGCCGGTGCGATGGTGACGACAAGCGATGCGACAACCACGTTCGGAGGAAGCAGTATTCTCGCTGTCGACGAAGGGCAGAAAACTATCACCTTCAAGACAAAAGATGGACAGACGTGGACGTTGCCTGTGGCCGACTCCAAGCTCTTGAGCGAGGCACAGACCGGCAAGGACGATCAAGTCACCATCGAACTGGATCTGAATGACCACATCATCGATGTCGTGAAGGCTTCAGACAAGT
Organism: Nitrospira sp.; assembly: GCA_035277085.1. GTDB lineage: Bacteria > Nitrospirota > Nitrospiria > Nitrospirales > Nitrospiraceae > Nitrospira_C. Next base: position 11,421 of record DATELB010000132.1, read on the forward strand.
CCTCGGTCCCCCGTACCGACTCTGAGGATAAGTGACATCAACAGCCCTTAGTTCAAAGACTGAAGCGTCCCCCTGGCTCGGGCGAGATTCACGCGCGAGGCGTTCAACTGAAAAAGAGCATTGACAAGATTTTCCCTGGCTCGCGACACGGAATACAGTCCGTTGGTCAATTCAAAATAGCTGGCCGCCGTGATCACGGTATAACGTTCACGCGCGAGGTCGAGCTCCCTCATGGCCATTTGCAAGCCGGCCTGCGCAATGGCAACCTGATCCTTGGCGGCAATCACTGCAGCCACCGCGTCATGCACTTCCATTTTGACCTGATTGAGAACCGAGCGCATTCGGAGCGCTTCCTGACGGAGATTGCTTCTCGCCTCGGCAATCCGGCCCTCGCGCTGCCCGCCGTCAAAGATCGGAATCTGCAGCAGTAGAGCCATGTTGTACGTTTCGACCGCCTCCTTCGCTCGATTGCCTATCAAGCCGAAATCTCCCTGCGCCACCAGGGAGGGCAGCCGCTCTCCAGTGATGGATGAATAGGTTAGTTCGGTGGCTTTGACCCGTGTGAATTGCGCCTGGACTTCCGGGCGATTGGTGAGCGCTTCCTCGACGGCAGCCTGAGATTCCAAAGCATCATAGACCTCTGTTTTGAATTCATCCTGCAAGGCCAGGGGCGTCTCATATGGCAGATTGAGCAGGTTCATCAGATTCAACTTGGCGTGCTGCACGTCATACCGCGATGACGCTGCCAACTGCTTCTCATTGGCCAATTGGGCATCCAAACGGGCAATGTCCATACCGGTCGCCGCCCCGCTCTTCTGCCGTTGCTTCACCATGCTCAGCAGCTCACTCATGATCTGCTGGTTGGTCTCGCGCATTTTGACCATCCCCATCGCCTTGAGCCCTTCCATGTACGCCAACGCCGCGCTCGCCATGGTATCGTACTTCCGGCTCTCCGCCTCGAATTCGGCGACATGCAGGCTCTGGCGCGATGCGCGCCACTTTTGAATCAGACTCATACTGAAGAGATTTTGGGATCCACTCGCCCGTGCATCGAAGATGTTGAATGGGTCCGTACGCGTCGGCGAGAGGCCAAATTTTCCAAGAAAGTTGACCTGTCGGCTTTGCTGGACGTTTGACTCCAGATTGGGCAGAAGGGCGCCTAACTGTGTTCGGGCCTGCGCTTCAGCGGCCGCAACGCGCTCTCTGTACAATTGCACATCCGGATTGTTGTCGACTGCGGCCTCCAACGCCGCACGCAGTGTGAGAGGCAACGGCGGCAACGGCGCGGGTTTGGCTTGGTCACCGCTGACCGCCCAGCTCAGGTGTGATGCCAACAGGACGCCAACCACGCTGCTTACCCATGCGAGGAAAGTCGCCCGCGGTGTCAACATACGACTAGCGCTCCCGCAGGCTTTCTGTGACAGATTTCAGAAGGGGACTGAGAAGATATTCGATGAGACGGCGCTTGCCGGTCTTGATTTCAACCGTCACCGCCATCCCAGGCGACAGATTGACCTGCTTGCCTTCCACCTCGATCGTCGAACGATCCATGCTGACTCTCGTGGGATACACAAGCCCGACTTTTTCAATGGCAGCGGCGTCGTCCGAGACGGACAGGACCGTCCCGGGAATCGTCCCGTAGAGGGTAAACAAGAACGTTTCAACCTTTATTTCGACCGGCTGCCCCTCTCGGACAAATCCGACATCCTTATTCTCTACCTGCGCTTCCACCTCAACGGGATGGTCCTGCGGTACCACGATCAGCAATTGCTGCGCCGGGGTCACGACACCGCCAACCGTGTGGACGGCAAGCTGTTGTACGACTCCGTCGATGGGGCTCGTGAGCTGCTGCAACTCCGCTTTCTGGCCTGCCTTCGTCACGTCTTGGAGCAACGATGCGGCTTTCGTCTCGATGGTCGAGAGCTCCGCCTGTTTCGCCTGTTGGAACTCAGTGACGGTGATCCGATAGTTTTTTTCCGCTTCCGATAATGCCGCCGCGTCCTGCGCCAATTTCTTCCGCTGGCCAGCCAATTCCTGGGTCTTATCGATGCGTTGCTGCTCGGCTTGAAGGAAATCCAGCTTGGTGGCGGCATCGTGCTCGAGCAGTTTCTTGTAGGCATCCGCCCGCTCTGCTTCCATCGGGACCGTGGCTTCCAAGCGGCGGATGTTTTCTTTTGTCTGATCCACCACGGCGCGGCGTTGATCGATCAAATGCTGTGCGGCCTCAACACGGGCCTGGTATTCGGTTAGTTGGTCTTTCAGCAGTTGCTGCTGGAGCACGATGTACTGAGGATCTCCATCCGACGGTTCATCGAACGTGGTTTTCCCTGCGACCAATGCTCGTAACCGAGCGGCATCGACCTTTGCGGCTCGATACTCATTTGACGCCCTGTCCCGGTCCGCGCGGTTCTGAGTGGGATCCAACTCGATCAAGACGTCGCCCCGCTGCACAACTTTGCCGTCGATCACATGAATCGACGCAATCACACCCGTTTCGTACGGCTGAATGATCTTGGAATAGCCACTGGCGATGATCTTCCCCTGCGCGGTTGCGACGATATCGATCCACCCGATTGTGGCCCAGGACAGCCCAACAATAAACACCCCGATGATCGTCCAACTGATCGCGCGGCCGATCGGAGAAGGCGGTGCCTGCTCGATCTCGAGCACGGCCGGCAGGAATTCCGTCGCTCGCCCGCGAGAGGCGGTCCCGACTTGTCGAATGGACTCCGCTCGCCAGGCGGCCTTCCAAATGGTCCAATGTCTCGAGAGCGTTCCGAATGCCATCATGGTCTTTACGCTTTAGGCGGTGCCTGCCCCGCTATTCTGTAGCCTGCACAAGCGTGCATAAAAACCATTGGCACGCAGCAGTTCTTCATGCGAACCTTCTTCGACGATTTCCCCTTTTTCAACCACGTAAATGCGATTCGCCGGCCGGACCGTACTGAGGCGATGTGCAATGATAAAGACCGTGCGTCCCTGAGCAATTTGGGCCATGTTGTTTTGGATAACGGCTTCGGACTCGTAGTCCAAGGCACTGGTCGCCTCATCGAAAATCAAAATTCTGGGGTTTGCGACCAATGCTCTTGCAATGGCGATGCGCTGTCGTTGTCCGCCGGACAGCGAGCACCCGTGCTCCCCAACGATCGTGTCATAGCCATCCGGCAACTCAAGGACAAACTCGTGAGCGCCCGCTAATTTTGCCGCGTGGATTACCGACTCCATGCCCAGCCCAGGATCGGCCAACGCGATGTTGTCCCTCACTGAGCTGTTGAAGAGAAAGTTTTCTTGAAGGACCACGCCGACCTGCCGCCGCAGCCAGGCGGGATCGACCTGCGCAAGATCGACATTGTCCACAAGGATGCGCCCGCGTTCAGGAACATACAGCCGCTGGATTAACTTGGCGATCGTGCTCTTGCCGGAACCCGAACGGCCCACGATACCGATGACCCTGCCTGGAGCGACGGAGAACGATACCTTCCTCAGCACCTCCGAGCTGTCGGGGCGGTATCGAAACGTCACCTCGTCGAACATCACCTGTCCCGTGACTTTCGGCAACGTCGTCCTATTCGTCTTGTACGAAGGCTCCGGTTGGGTATTGAGCACATCTCCCAATCGCTGCACCGATATACCGATTTGCTGAAACTCCTGCCATAGATTGACCAGGCGCAGCAGCGGTCCTGTCACTTGCGCGCACAGCATGTTGAAGGCGATCAGTTGGCCGATACTGAGATCTCCGTCGATCACCCGATAGGCCCCTACCCACAGAACCGCGACGGTGATGATCTTCTGAATGCAGCCGGCAATTTGTCCAGCCACGGTAATGAGACTCGTGGCCCGGAAGCTGGCGCGCACGTAGCCGGCGAGTTGCTCTTCCCATTTGCGCAACAGCGGCGGTTCGACCGCCAACGCCTTGACGGTCTGAATGCCGCTGATGGCCTCGACCAAGAAAGACTGGTTTTCCGCCCCCCTATTGAACTTTTCATGGAGCCTAGCGCGAATCGGCGGCGTAATCGCCAGGGACAGAACCGCATACAGGGGCAGGGAGGCCGCCACAACCATGGTCAGCGCTTGGCTGTAGAACCACATGACGGTGAGAAACACCACCGTGAACAGGACGTCCAGCACGACCGTCACGGAATTGCTCGTCAGGAACTGCCGAATGTGCTCCAACTCGCGCACGCGCGCGACCGTATCGCCCACACGCCGCGCTTCGAAGTAGGCCAGCGGCAGGGCGAGGACGTGACGGAATAATTGGGCGCCCAATCCCACATCGATACGGTTCGTCGTATGGGCAAACAGATACGTGCGGAGACCGCCCAACGCGGCATCGAAGAGCGCCAACGTCACCATGCCGACGGCCAGGACGTGCAGAGTCGTGAATCCTTTGTGCACAAGGACTTTGTCGATCACGACTTGCGTGAACAGCGGCGTCAGTAAGGCAAACAATTGCAGCACGAACGAGGCGACAAAGACTTCGCCGAGCAATTTCCGGTACTTGACGATGGCAGGGATGAACCAAGTGAAGTCGAACTTGATATCCTGATGCCGGAGATTCGCCCGCTTCGCGAACAGCAGCAGTTCGCCCGTCCAATTCGATTTGAACTGCTCACGTGACACGACGAGCGGACGCCCTTCACCTGGGTCCTGAATCAGGGCCTTCTCGCCGTCGATCTTCGCGAGCACGACATATCGGTTATCCCGAAGCTTGGCGATTGCAGGAAACGGCGTGCCTTCGAGCTTCTCCCACCGGCTTTTCAACATCCCGGCTTTCAATCCCAAATGCACCGCCGCACGGAGCAGCTCGACATCCGTGAAGGTCTTCCCCGAGGGTACGAACTGATGGCGCAGCTGCGATCCATCGGCAGGTAGATCGTGAAATCGTGCGAGAATGAGGAGACAAATCAGCCCAGTGTCACTGACGACGGACGAAGGAGAGGAAGCGGACAAATCGGGACTAGGAGGAACCGTCCCTACTTCGGCTGGCATGGCGTCCTCCCATCTACCTAATTCAAACAACTTAGGGTCGGAAGGCCGCGAATCTACCCAATCATTCGCTTTCCTGTCAATGTTTTTCTTATCCCTAAATGATGGTATTTTTGGTCTAGGTAGCCACTTTTTGTCGAGCAATCGATCACGCTCGAATGTGCCGTGTCCTCTCCAGACACTCTCGAGGCAAATCGGGACAAGCTCACGCAAATTCTCACTAACCTTTTGCAAATGCCATCAAATACAGCTCTCGAGGCACCATCGCACCGGTTGCGGGATCCAGCCGGAGGAATTCCTGAAGGTCTTCGATACATTCTTCCGCGGCGCGACGAACACGGCGGAGACCCACGGCGCCGGATTGAGTTTCGGAATCCTCAGAAGCCTGGTTGAGTTGCACGGCAGGCGCGTCTGGGTAGAGAGTATGGTGCTCAGGGTTCGTCGTTTTACTTTTCACGCCTCTCAAGTCCGTCCCCCCGGAATGGTGAAGTCCGATCCTGACAGGAATAGCAGACTGTGGAGTGGAAAATGCGTGTAATTAATGGCAAGAACGAGGCTCAAATTTGATTTGTCAAAGACAGATATGCTAAACGCCCTCGCGTAGCGCTAGCCTCAAGGAGGATAGCTTGGCAGGGTCGCAGCGCGTCCTTTCCGATATCGGCGCTTCACCTCGTTCACTAAAGCTTTCGTTGATCTCCTCAGTATTCCAGTCCAGTCACATTTTCTACAAACGGACGCCGCGTAGCTAACCGTTGACCGGAGGTGACGGGTTGGGAGAGAAGGATTCCGGCCCCAAAAGCAGCTGGCCCGTTCCAATTTTGCTCCTCGTCACGCTTGCCGGCGGCTATCTGTTTACCCAATCACCCTTGAAGTCGTTCCGGCCATTGCACGAGTCACTGAATACTTCCTCTATCAATATCGACCAACAAGTGCCTGCGCG
>DATELB010000133.1:0-2091 GCA_035277085.1 Nitrospira sp.
GCGATCGCTTGGCTTCTATTCGCCGAGAAACAACGGACAATTCTGCATTCACTGCGTGACGGGACCCGACGAGTACAATACCGTCGTCGACAACAATGTCTACACGAACCTGATGGCGAGAGAGAACCTCCGCTACGCGGCCGACACCGTCGAACAGGTGCGCGACCGCCGTCCAGATCTGTTCACCGCGCTCGTGCACAAAACCCGGCTCGATGCCTCAGAAGTGCAGGAATGGAAGCAGGCGGCCGATCGCATGTTCGTCCCCTACGATGAGCGGCTTCAAATCACGCCGCAGGATGATCAATTCTTAAATCAAGAGCCATGGGACTTCGACCGGACGCCGGCCGACAAGTATCCGCTGCTGCTGTTCTTCCATCCGCTCACGATCTATCGCTATCAAGTGCTCAAACAGGCCGACCTGGTCCTGGCCATGTTTCTGCTCGGCCATGAGTTCACTCCCGATCTGAAACGGCGGAACTTTGCGTTCTACGATCCGATCACCACGGGCGATTCATCGCTGTCGGCCTGCATTCAAAGCATCATGGCGGCAGAGGTCGGTCAGATGGACAAGGCGCTGGAATACGCGCGCGTCGCCACACTCATGGATCTCGGCGATGTGGCCGGGAACGTCAAGGACGGGTGCCACATTGCGGCCATGGGAGGGGTATGGATGATTTTCGTCTATGGATTCGCCGGACTGCGGGATTACGGCGACAGCCTCTGCTTTTGGCCGGTGCTGCCGGACGTGCTCCATTGCATCCGATTTCGCCTGAACTATCGAGGCCGTACGCTCGAGGTGAACGTGGGGCAAGCGGCGACGAATTACCGGCTGATTGCAGGGACCGCGCTGACGATCCGTCACGAGCAAGAAGAGGTCAAATTATCCCCCGACTCTCCGTCGGTCGAACGCCCCAACCGGAAACACGATGTCGGCTTGAAAGAGACCGCCTGACCCGGCTTCAGCCCTTCCGACGAACCATCAAGACTCCGTCCCTGATCGTGAGAAGGACTGCCGAGACCTGCGGGTCCGATGCCACGGTTCGATTCAACTCCTGAATGGCGGCCGTCCGTTCGTCGGGAGGCGGCTGCAGAAGCACATCTCCGTCCCATAAGACATTGTCGATCAACATCACGCCAGCCGGAGCAAGCAGCTCTTTTGCCCGACGGTAGTAATGAAGATAGTTTTGTTTGTCGGCGTCAATGAAGATGACGTCATACGTCCGGTCGAGCGTCCTCATCGTCTCGATCGCTTGGCCCATCCGGATCGCGATCTTCCGCCCATGCGGAGACTTCCCGAAATAGCGGCGGGCGACCGCCGCGGAAGTGTCGTCGATTTCGCAGGTCGTGACGGTGCCGTCATCCGGAACCGCCTCAGCAAAGCACAATGCGCTGTAGCCGGTGAACATCCCGATTTCCAGGACATGTCTGGCTCCGACCAGACGGGTCACCATTTTTAAGAAGGCCCCTTCGAGCGGTCCAACCAACATTTGCGGACAGTCCATTTGACGGAGCGTTTCCGCACGAAGCTGCCGGCAAACGTCGGACTCCTCCATGGAATGCGCGGTCGCGTAGGCTTCGATCTCGGCGGAAACTAATGCCCTCATTCGGCACCCTCCTCGGTTTGAAACTTCGCCCGTCGCGTGCGAGACTGCATGAGGCCGTCGCCCCTTGTAAAGGGCAGCATCATACCACGTGGTCCGTGAAGGAAGGCCCCCGATGAAAACGCTCAAAACGCTCGAGCCGTTGACCGACAGGCTCCTTGAGATTCAGCGCATCAACAGCGCGGCCTCCGTGCTCTCGTGGGATCAGGAGACCTACATGCCGGCGGGGGGAGGCACGGCGCGCGCCGAGCAAATTGCGACCCTCCAAGGGATTGCACATCAGCAGCTGGTCTCTTCCGACACGGACCGGCTCCTTGCCCGCTGGCTTGATCTAAAAACTGGATTTCCACTGGAAGCGGATGGAGAACTGTGGGACGAGTCATCCAGCGCGCTGCTGCGCGAGGTGTGGCGCGACTATAGCCGCGCAAAAAAACTTCCTTCCGAATTTGTCACGCGCCTGAGCCGCGAATGTTCCCTCGCGCAACAGGTC
>DATELB010000134.1:0-5514 GCA_035277085.1 Nitrospira sp.
CTACTCGCGCAAGGAAGGCGAATGGATTGCCAACCGGTACGGCGGCCGTGAAAATTTGGAAGCGATCGATTTCCTCCGCCGCTTCAACGAGGAGGTGTACAAGCAATTTCCCGACGTGCAGACCATCGCCGAGGAATCGACAGCCTGGCCGATGGTGTCCAAACCGACCTACCTCGGCGGCCTTGGATTCGGCTTGAAATGGGACATGGGCTGGATGCACGACACGCTCAGCTATATGAGTCAGAATCCGTTTTTCCGCAAATATCACCACAATAAATTGACTTTCCGGATGCTGTACGCGTTTCACGAGAACTTCGTGCTGCCGCTCTCGCACGACGAAGTCGTCTACGGCAAGGGGTCTCTGCTCGGAAAAATGCCGGGGGATGACTGGCAGAAGTTCGCCAATCTGCGCCTGCTGTACGGCTACATGTATGCGCAGGCGGCGAAGAAGCTGCTCTTTATGGGCGGGGAATTCGGCCAGTGGAGCGAGTGGGTGCACGACCGCAGTCTGGATTGGGATTTGCTCCAATATCCCCTTCATCACACGTTGCAACGCTGGGTGGCGGACCTCAATCAATTGTACCGGTCAGAGGCGGCGCTGTATGAGCAGGATATCGATCCGGCCGGATTCGAGTGGATCGATTGCAATGACGCCGAATCGAGTGTGATCAGCCTCCTCCGTAAGGGCGCCACGACGAAGGATCTCGTGCTCGTGGTCTGCAACTTCACTCCGGTCCCTCGAACGAACTACCGGATCGGCGCGCCTCGCGGCGGGTATTGGCGCGAGGTCCTTAACAGCGATGCCTCCGTGTACGGCGGCGGCGGGTGGGGAAACTTCGGCGGCGTGGATGCCGCACCTATTGCCTTGCATGGACGCAGTCACTCGCTGACGTTGACGTTGCCGGCGCTATCGGTGGTGTTTTTCAAAAACACCGGAGATTAGTGACGGAGGCGGGCAAGGCGCCCCTCGTTCGGCGCGAGCCGCACCAGAGGCGAGACCGGTCCCGCATCGGCCGCGGCGTCCGTAGACAGAAGCCATCGGCCATGCCGAGCGCCCTCGGGCAAGGCGAGTTCAACCTCTCGCGGCGAGAAATTCACGATCACGAGCATTCGTTCGATCGCTCCGTCGGCCGAGTGAGCAAGACGTTCGTAGAGCAGGCATTCGGATGAGCCTGCTTCGATCAACGAGCAGCCGCCGACGGTCAGTGCGGACGAAGCGCGCCGCAGGGCAATCAATCGTTTGTAGAGGTTGAGGAGCGAGCATGGATCGGCGGCTTCGCGTGCCACATTGAGTTTGCCAGATGACGGGCCCACTGGAAGCCATGGCTCCCCGGTCGTAAAGCCGGCCCGAACAGACGAATCCCACTGCATGGGCGTACGTGCCGGATCGCGCCCCGGCCGAAAAGGCCAAAAACGTTTCGTGTACGGATCCCGCAATTGGCGATATCGCAGCTTCGCATTCCGCATCCCCAGTTCCTCGCCGTAGTACATAAACGGTGTGCCCGGCAGGGTGAACAACAGGAGGGCAGCTGCTCGCGCCCGTGCCTCGGCGTCGCCGCCCTTCCCATAGCGGTCGATGTGGCGCTGCTGGTCGTGGTTGCTGAAGACAATCGTGGCCGAACCGCCTTTGGGAATGGCCGGTACATGGTTGCTGAGAAACCGACGGAAGGGATCGGCGTTCCAGGCCGATTTCATCAAGCGAAAATCAAACACGAGGTGCAGCTCATCGCCGCCGTTCCCGTAAAATACGGCCGGTCCGCCGGGCGTATCGGCCGCCGCTTCGCCGATCAACACCGCATCCGGATAACTGGAGATCACCTGCCTCAGCTCCCGCATGACCTCATGCGTCACCGGTCCATCGCGGTCGTACCGATGGTCCTGTCTGGTATACCCGCGCCACCCGAAGCGAAGCGGATTATTCGGCCACCTCGCGTCCTTCCCGAGCCAGTTGATGGCGTCGAGCCGAAATCCGTCGACGCCGCGATCCAGCCAAAAACGGACCACATCCCACAGGGCCCGGCGCACCGGCTCATGCTGCCAATTGAGATCAGGTTGTTGTTTCAAAAATGAGTGAAGATAGTACTGGCGGCGGCTCGAATCCCAGGTCCATGAAGAGCCGCCGAACCGGGCATTCCAATTGCTGGGTCGCCGCAGCCAAGATTTGCCGTTTGCCCAGCAGTACCAATCCGCCTTTGGAGATCGGGGCGAAGACCGCGAGTCGAGAAACCAGGCATGGTGATCGGACGTGTGGTTCAAGACCAAGTCCATGATCACGCGCAAGCCGCGGCGGTGGGCCTCCCCAAGCAGTGCATCGAAATCGGCCAGCGTTCCAAAGCGAGGATCCACATTGCAGTAGTCGCTCACGTCGTAACCGAAGTCATGCATGGGAGACGGGTAGATCGGAGAGAGCCAAATGGCGTCGACCCCAAGCGAGGCCGGCGTGCCGTCACGGAGGTAATCGAGGCGCGACTCGATTCCCCGGAGGTCGCCGATGCCATCCCCGTTCGAGTCTTGGAAGCTCCACGGATAGATTTGATAGAAGACGGCGGATTGCCACCAAGGGCCGAGCACGGCACGAGACACGTCGCTCATCGCGACCGAACCCTACTGGAGGCCTCGTGGGAATGCAAGCCGTCGGGGAAGATGGTCTAACGGAATTGTGATGGAACGGATGGCCTTATTGCAGTGTCAGGCTGCTCGTTTTTCCGCCGGGGCCTGCGCAAACGCGCTGGTTCTCCAGAGCGCATCGATATCTGCAATCCGTTGGCAGACGAGCTTCAGTTCATCCCTTGTGGTGGACTTCTCGTTGATGGTGCGCTCAGTGGCTTTAACTAATTTCATTGCCGGCCTCCCTCTGTTGTTTCGCCGTGTGCTGCTTCCGTTCAAGACACGCCAAATGATCTGCCATGCGATGCGAGGCATGATGAACCTCCCTTTTACCGGTAGTGGCGATCCAGGGAAGCCGGCGCCTGCCCGGATCCACGGCGAGTATTCCATTAGATTGGCAGCACCGGCACTGGGATGATCTCTAGTCGCGACTCAGATTTAGAGACGTCTTCGCCGCGTTCGCGGCCCGCAACCAATTACGCCGGCGTTGTATGTAGGAATTCGTCTCATACGCGTGAACATTTTCTGCCGGGCGCCATCATTTTTTGCGAGTTGTCGGCCTGCGGAGGAGCCGACGTTCGGCCGGATCAAAGATAAACCCTTGAATTTTCGCCGGGCAAGTCGCCGTCTTCAACGGTCCAATGATTGCTTACTCGGGCCGCGGCTCAGCACGGACGGGGCGAAAGGAGGTCGGATGATCGTCTTCTGAAACCGTATCATCGTTTTCACTTGTCCTGATTTTTTCCACTCACATCATAAATTCAACAGGGAGGCTTGCGAAATGAGGGGGATTGATGCGGCTCGAACACTGTGGACGACAGCAGCGGCAATAAGCCTGGTCATGGCGTTGGGCAATATGCCCGCAGAAGGCGCAACTGCCAGACCGGCGAAGGATATCACCGAGCAAGCCAAGGCCGTGACGGCAGCTGCCCACTACCTGCAGGGTCAGGGTTTTACGGATCCGATGGTATCGGCCGAAAGCAGTGACAATCGTGTGCTGACGGTGACGGTCGATAACAAGGCATGGACTCGAATGAACAAAACTCAAAAGGTCGAGTTCCTCGAGAGGGTGAACGGCGGTGCGCTCAGCGCCAATGGCGGCATCGCCATCGACATCCAGGTGTCGATGAGCGGAGCGAAGGTTGGAAGTTCGACTTTCTCCGCAGGACAGCAATCTCTCCGGTTACTTGAATAGTGACCGGCTGCGGCTCCCCCTCAAACGGCGGGAGCCGCTTCGGGCTCACGCGGCTCTCTTCTCGAACGTGTGGACGCCGCCGGACGTGGCGTCCGTCACGCTGTTGTCCGGCTTCCGGTGATAGATCTTTTCATAGAGCCGTTCATACGTTTCACTGAACCGGCGAAGTGTGGCCACGCGATCCTTCCCGCCAAAATTCTGATCCAATGCTTCCTGGATGAAATTTCGTCTTGTGGCATCGTCGCGACTGGCCGCATCCTCCCAAAGGATGCATTCAAGTGCGATCTCCTCAATGCTGTATCTGCCAATCCGACCATCGCTCCACAGCGACTTAAATCTTTTCGGCGTATGGTGCTTACGCATGGCGAACCTCATGGGTCGAGCATGACTCAAGACAGTTACGAATCGACTATCCAATTGTAACCAGCAGACCCTTCGTCTTAAAGTTGGCATGAACCCTTGCCCTAATGTGAGTCGAGCTAGGGATTCGCCTAGCTCAGTGCGGCGTCTGGTCTCGGGTATACACACCCGATGAACTCCAACCTCGATCGTCACCAGCCGACGCGAAAGCAATCTCTTGACGATGAAGACATTGCCAAAACGCTGGCCGAATTCAGCCGCGTGTGCGTGGCAGTCGCGAAAATGATCCAGGAAGGTCCGGGCTTTTCACACCTCGATCGGCTGACGATCGAAAATAATTTGGCCGTGGTGCAATTGAACTACACATACTGGGTACGAAAATTCGCCGATAAAACACAGTCCGTCTGGATAAAACACACTCCGTCTGAATGACCGATCTCCTCGCCCTCTCCACGCACTGAACACACCCTCAGGAGGTTTGGTATACAGCGTCGCCGGCGTCATGAGTCGTCACCAAGGGTTCTTCTCACTGTCTTGGGTCTTCCAATCCGTCCATAGTAGCCTCGAGACTGGCGGAGGACCGCTCTCGAAATGCGCGGGACGGGTACGCATGCATACCGTCAAAGCGAGTGATGCGCTGAAGTGGTGGCAGCGCGCCGTGTTCGCTCTCCAAAGCGCATGAACAGCATGGAGAATAACCGAACGGGTGTCCGGTCGACGCCAATCATCGTGAAGACCAAGCTCAACATTGCGGCATCAATGCTCCTGTGCATCGTGTTGTTGTTCGTGGCGTGCGGTCACGTCGAGCCGGGCAGAAAGATTGAATTCATTTATCTGGCGTTGGGGACCAGCGACGTCATAGGAGTCGGGGCCGTTCCGTTGACGGAAGGCTATGTCTTCCTGATCAATCACGATCTGGAGATACGCATCCCGGGAACCTTTTTGCTCACGCTTGCGGTTCCCGGGGCCCGGATTGAATTGTTGCGGGAGCAGGTCCGCCTGGCGAAGCACTTTCAGGGCGAAGCGGACCTGGCGACGGTATGGACCGGCGTGAATGACCTGGTCCATGGGGACGACCCTTCCCGGTTTCAAAGCGATCTCAGAGAGCTCCTTCGCCTGCTGCAAAGTTCGGTCTCGACGGTGGTGGTCATCGCCAACCTTCCGGACCTGACGCAACTGTCTGCCTTTCGTGCCACGGCGAACCCGGCAGTCACCGTGGAACGAGTCAGGGCTTTCAACCGGGCCATCGAAGTTGAAGCCCCGTATGTGAACGCGTCGATCGTAAACGTGTTTGGGGAATCGTCGCCGGAGGATTTTGCATTTGATGAGGACGGGTTTCATCCGACGAAGGA
>DATELB010000135.1:0-7323 GCA_035277085.1 Nitrospira sp.
CTTTGATTTTCCGGACATCACGGCCGAAGGATCGATCACGCTCGGGGCCGCCGTCGCGGCGATCTTGCTGGTCTCGGGAATCAACCCGCTCATCGCGACGACCGCGGCCTTTTGCGCCGGCATGGCGGCGGGTTCTCTCACGGGCATCCTGCATACCAAGTTCAAGATCAATGGTCTCCTGTCTGGCATCCTCGTCATGACCGCCTTGTACTCGGTGAATCTCCATGTGATGGGCAAGAGCAACGTCCCGCTGCTTTCGGCGACGACCTTCGGGAATTACGCGGAACGGGCGGCGCAGGTGCTGGGCATGACCGGCAGCATGAGGGTGCTCGGCTGGGAAGTCAGCGTCCGTGATGTCTCGATCTTGATCGCCGCTTTCGGCGTCATCGTGGTCACGGGGGTGGTGCTGGACCGGTTTTTCCGCACCCATCTCGGGACGGCCATGCGGGCGACCGGCGACAATTCACAAATGATCCGTGCGCTCGGCGTGGACGTCGGCGCCATGATGATTCTCGGCCTTGCGGTTTCGAACGGCCTGATTGCGGTCTCCGGCGCACTGCTCGCACAGTATCAAGGGTTTGCCGACGTTCAAATGGGGATCGGCATGCTCGTGTGGGGACTGGCCAGTGTCATCATTGGAGAAGCGTTGGTCGGTGTGCGCTCGCTGGGGCTCTCCATCGCCGGAACCATCATGGGCTCGGTGTTGTTCCGCTTGCTCGTCGCGATGGCGCTGCGGTGGGGACTCGATCCGAATGACTTGAAGCTGATTACGGCGTTGTTCGTATTTGGGGCGCTCGTCTTGCCCGCGTTGCTCAGTAAGCTGCGGGCGCGGAGACCGTTGGTGGTGCATGCTTGACGTGCGGCGCATCTCGAAGACGTTCAATCCCGGCACGATCAATGAAGTCCGTTCGCTGCGTGAGGTCTCGCTCTCTATCGAGGACGGTTCGTTCGTGACGGTGATCGGCACAAACGGATCAGGAAAAAGCACGTTCCTGAATGCCGTCGCCGGCACGTTCTTCGTCGATTCGGGGACGATCCATCTCGGCGGCCGCGACATCACGCGCTGGGCGGAACACCGCCGGGCGTCGATGATCGGCCGCGTCTTTCAAAATCCGTTCAGCGGCACGGCCCCTACCATGTCGATCGCGGAGAACCTGGCGCTCGCCGCCCGCCGAGGACGAAGTAGGGGACTTGGGCCGGCGCTGGGCGTCGGATGGATGCGCGAATTACATGATCGCGTGCGCGTGCTGAGGATGGGACTCGAAACCCGGTTGGAAAATGCGATCGGCACGCTCTCGGGCGGAGAGCGGCAGGCCCTGACGCTGCTCATGGCCACATGGCTAAGGCCCGAGATCCTGTTATTGGACGAGCATACGGCGGCCCTGGACCCGAAAAGCGGAGACAAGGTGATCCGAGTGAGCGAGGACATCATCGCACGCGACAAACTGACGGCGCTCATGGTGACCCACTCGATGTCGCAGGCCGCGACGCTGGGCGACCGGCTGATCATGATGCATCGCGGACGCATCATTTACGACGTGCGGGGCGCCGAGAAGCGCCGGCTCCGTCCGGCCGATCTGCTGGCCCGATTCGAGGAAGTTCGCCGGGGTGAGCAACTGGACGAGAGCGCGGCCGACATGCTGAAGCGGGCGTATATCTAAAGGTACGCTTACGCTGAAATCTGCTGTGCCGCTTGATCGGTGCTGCCGTAGATGGGAAAGATCGACTTGAAGCCGGCGATTTCGAAGACCTCGAGGATATGCGGTTTCAGGGACGAGAGCACAATCCTGCCGTCGGCGGATTTCAGGCGCTTGGCGGCGACGAGCAGCACGCGAAGCCCCGTGCTGCTGATGTAATCGAGTTTTTCCGCATCGATCACCAGGCGTCGTTCTCCGCGATCGATCAACTCATGCAGCCGTTGCCCCAGGCTGTCCGAGGTGGCCGAATCCAATCTTCCGCTGATACCCACGACACAGACGTCGCTCACTTTCCGTTCAGAGATTTCCATGGTGTCCCTTCGTTTCGGCCTGCATCACCGCGCTCAGCCGCTTGCTCATGATGAGATGATTTTTGCCGGCTTCCCGACGATAGTCGACTTGTTCCATTAGCGATCGCACGAGGTGTACCCCCAGTCCCCCGACCGGGCGTTCATCGACGGTGCCGGTGAGATCCGGAGGAGGGGCTGTGAGCGGATTGAACGGCCGCCCATCGTCTACGACTTCCGCCGCCAGCCGACCGTCGGCCAGCGTCAGACGCACGCGGATTTCATGTGGGGCCTGGTCGTCGTAGCCGTATGAAATGGTGTTCGTGACCACTTCATCGAGGGCCAACGACAACGCCTGCAGGTCCCGCTCGGGTATCCGATGGCTGTGCGCGAAGCGCTCGACCTCCATCGCCAGCCGTTGCAGCTCGGCGGCGCGATTGGTCAACGTGATTTCGAGCAGGGCCGGTTGCCGATATTGCATGGCGAGCAGCGTAATATCGTCCGCTTGGAGGGCCCCGTGTGAGAATGCCTGCACCTCTTCGACGAGCTTCGTGAGGAGGTCGATCGGACGCTGACGGGCCAGACCTTGGATCGTCTGTTCGAACCGCGGCGTCGAGAATAGGCGGTTCTGCGTATCCATGGCTTCGGTCACGCCATCAGTATAGAGCACGAGCGTTTCGCCCGCATTGAGCGAGGTACGGCTGGTCTCATAGCGGGCATCGTCCACAATCCCAAGCGCCATCCCCGAGGGGGCCCCCACGGGGACGAGACGGTCTCGGCCGATGATGTACGGGACATTGTGGCCGCCGTTGCTGAATTCCAACTCGCCCGTTTCCGTATTCAGGATGCCGTAGAAGACCGTCACGAACATCGCGGAGTCATTGTCCGGGCAGAGCAGCCGATTCACGTGCTCCAGGCATGCGCTGGGAGACACGGAGGCCAGTGCGGTGGCTTTGATGAGCGAGCGGCTGACGGCCATGAAGATGGCCGCCGGAACGCCTTTGCCCGAGACATCCGCGATGACGACGCCGAGCCGTTTGTCGTCGATCAGAAAAAAGTCGTAAAAATCTCCGCCCATTTCCAGGGCGGGGATCGTGGTGGCGTAAATCTCGAAGTCCGCGCGATCGGGGAACGGCGGGAAGGTGCGGGGCAGGATCGATTTCTGAATCTCGCTGGCGATGCGAAGTTCGCTGCCGATGCGTTCCTTTTCCGCTGTCGTCCGGCGCAGCTCGGCGGTTCGTTCCTGCACGCGCTGCTCCAGTGAGGCATTGGCCTCCTGCAAGGCCGTCTGCTGTGAGCGAATGACGTCTGCCATTTTCGAGAAGGACTGCGCGAGGTAGGCAGCTTCATCTCCCCGGGGCAAGGCCGGTGCTTGTCCCGATGCCTGCTCATCAGGCTGCTGCCGCATGAACTGCGCCATCCGCTCGGCGATGTGAGCCAACGGACGGGTCACGGTCCAACGTGCGCCGACATACACAATGCCTAGGACGAGCGCACACATGGCCAAGCCTCCGCCTAAAGTCATCGTCATGTCCTGCTGGCTTTCCGCGAGATACTGGTCCATCGGGATGATGACTTCCAGGCCGCCCATCACATCGTAGAGGTGAAAATCATGCTTCGGACTCTGGGGATGGGCGTTGTGACAGCTGACGCAGGAGGTAGAGGAGGCGACATCGGCCATCAGGACCCGCATGACCGCTCGTCCATCCACGGTATCCGCCCTTACGAACGGGTCGCCAGGACTATGGGCCAGGGCCGCAAACCCGTCGGTCTCGAACGAATCCTTCGGGGCCATCTCCTTGTTGATGGGCCAGGGACTGATCAGCCGGGTCACGTACCCGTCGCCCGAACGGGCGATCTGTTCGGACACCTCGCGCACGAACGTCGCGGGTAGTGGAAAGCGACCGTGGACGTCGCGATAGTCGACTCCGAGCGAGCCGTTCAGCTCGCCCACGCGGGGCACGACGACCGCGCCGTAGTACTGCCGATCAGCCATCACTTGATGGGCAATGCTGGTGGCGCGGTCTCTCAGTTTTTCCTGCAGGCGCTCGGCATTCAGCCGGTGCAGCGTCCATGTGGCGATGAGCGATGCCACGAGGATCAGCGGGAGCGTGAGCACGAGCAGTTTGGTTCCAATCCGCCAGTTGGGGATCACGTGATGTCCTCGATGCAACGGTTCGAGTCCTGCCTCAACGACGGTAAGACATCAGGGCGGGGTCAATACTACTCGCCCCTCAAGCCGGAGTCACCACCCCTTGTCGATGTATCATGCAGGCGTTACATTACAGCCCCATCCAGACATCGATCCCGCATAGGGCACGACTATTCTCTCGTTGAGGTCGCGTGATGGATGCGTGTTGGGAAGATGCGGTGCGGCGAGGTGATACCGAGACCGTGCGTGATCTTCTTGAACGCGGAGTCGATGCCAACGCTCGCGATCGGTACGGGCAAACGGCTGTGATGCTGGCGGCCCATGACGGTCATCTGGCCACCGTGAACCTGCTCATCGAGCACGGCGCCGATCTGAACGTCACTGCCAAATACGGGCTCAGCGCGGTGATGCTCGCGGTGGTGGCCGGGCACGAAGGGATCGCGCTCGTATTGGCTCGCGCCGGCGCAGACCTGACGCTGAAAGGCACAGGCGCGCCAGGGTTCGTCGGCAAGACGGCGGCCGACTTGGCCGGGGAGCGAGGCTTGAGCCAACTCGCCTTCGCCCTGACTCCCGCGCAACAAAAAACCAGATCGGTTCCGCCACGAATCTATTGCGTGCCGGCGCACGACGCCCCCATCGTCGCCGTGATCCGCCGAGGGCCGACGAATTGGTCGCATGTCGGACGGTGGGATGTGGCTCGCCTGACGTACGAACCGGGCGCCTGGTTCGGTGGCCGGATCTTTCCACGCCGCTGCGATCTTTCGCCGGACGGGCGCTTTCTTTCCTATTTCGCTCACAAGCCCGGTGCGAAGTGGTCCATTGGAGACGCCTATGTTGCGGTCTCCAAGCTACCATGGCTGACTGCGTTGCATGCGTTTGCGACCTGCGGAACCTGGACGCGGGGGTATTGTTTCACCCAGGACCAGCACGCTCAGGAAGCACCGGGTCTGCCGGTTCCCTACGGGTTACAGTCGATTCCAGCGGTGCAGTTCGCCACGGAGCGGCGGCGTGGATGGGAAGAAGCGTCGGATTGTCCGCCGCGAGATCCGAGCGACGCGTGGGACGTGCGCCGGAATGCCCGACTCAAGAAGCGGCAACCAGGCGGGCATGCACATCTATATGTGGAGAGCATCGGGTATCCAGGCGGGGAGTTCGGGACCGAACAGGCGATTGACGGCCTGCGCGTACAGTATTCTTTCGAAGCGGACGGCGAAGTGGCGCTCCTCGAGGACCTGCAGTGGGCAGATTGGGATCTCGACGGGCGCATGCTGGTTGCCACGCGAACCGGCAAACTTCAAGTGCGGCAGCCTAGCCCCAAGTCTGCGCAAATCCTGTTCGAAGAGGATTTATCTCAGCTCGATCCGACTCCCATTCCGGCTCCCGACTGGGCTGCACAGTGGTGAATCTCGAGAATGAACAGGCTTTGAAACCCACCTAACTTCGCCTCGTTTCCGAACATTCCACCGAACTCCGAAGCCGTTGCAACGGCCGCAGCGGTGAAAAAACGGTAACTAGGGCTCCGCCTAGTAGGGGATTACCCGAGGCCTATGTTGTCATACAGATGTCATTCATTCGGAAAAATGTTTCATGCTGACCCGGAAACGACCACCCATTTTTATCTGGGCAGTCGTGCTTTGCAGCCTTTGCGTTTTTGGATTGACCGCCTGCGGAGCGGACAGCGGCCCTAATTCTGGAGGTTTGGCGATTACCACTTCTGCACTTCCCGCGGGACCCGTAAATCAGCCGTATTCCGCTTCACTCACCGGTTCGGGAGGGACGCCACCGTACACATGGTCCGTCGCGCCGGCGTTGCCGAATGGTCTCACTCTTAATGCCGCAACGGGCGCGGTCAGCGGCACACCGACAACAGAGGGCACCACGACGCACACGTTTTCGCTGCGCGACAACTCGGTCCCTGCGCAAACGGTCCAACAAACGCTCAACGTGACCGTCACTCCGCCCCCGGCCGCCGTGACGATTACCACGACGTCGCTTCCGAACGGTACCGTCGGTCAATTGTATAGCCGCCCTGTCCAAGCGACGGGAGGGACCGGCGCGCTCACGTGGACGATCAGCGCAGGGTCACTCCCACGGGACTTGAATCTGGATCCGGCCACGGGCGTGATTTCAGGCACGCCGACTCGAACCGGCACATCGTCCTTTACTGTCCGAGTTCAAGACGCAGCCGGACAATCGGACACGCAACCGCTGTCGATTTCCATCAACACGACTCCGCCGCCGCCGACCCCGCCGGAGATCACGACCACGACGCTGCCGCCAGGAACAGTCGGTGTCGCCTATAACCAGCCGGTCCAGGCGGCCGGCGGCACGGGAGCGTTGACCTGGAGCATCATCGCGGGCTCACTTCCTACCAACTTGCAGTTGAATCCAACGAACGGCGTCATTTCAGGTACGCCGACTGTGGAAGGCACGTCATCGTTTACCGTCCGCGTCCAAGACACCGGCGGACTGTCGGACGTCCAAGACCTGTCGATCGGGATCACCCCCCCAGCTCCGCCGGACATCATCACGACGACGCTGCCGGCAGGCACGCTCGGTCAATTCTACAACCAGACCGTGCAGGCGATCGGCGGGACCGGAGCGCGGACCTGGAGCATCAGCTCGGGAAACCTGCCGCCGGGCCTGAATTTGGACGGGACGAACGGCGTCATTTCAGGGACGCCGACTGTACCGGACACATTCTCCTTTACGGTTCAAGTTCAAGACGCGGCCGGAGGATCGGACAGGCAAGCGCTGTCGATTGTCATCACCCTACTGAATCCGCCGATTATCACGACGACGGCGTTGCCGGGAGGAACGGTGGGTCAAGCCTATAGTCAGACGTTACAAGCGACCGGAGGAGTTGGGATCCTGGTCTGGAATCTCGCTGGTGGTTCACCCCCTGCAGGACTTTCCTTGAGTCCGGATGGAACCATTTCAGGCACTCCGACCGCTGGAGGCACCCAGAATTTTACCGTGAGGGTCACAGACACCTTGAACCAATCCGCCACGCAATCTCTGTCGATCAATGTCAGCGGGGCTCTGGCGATCACCACAAACAACTTAGCAGATGCCGAAGTCGGTAAGAACTACAAGAGAATGATACAACGCTCCGGAGGCATCGGACCCTTTACCTGGTCCGTCGCGCCACCTCTGCCGGACGGTCTCAACCTTGATCCGGCGACCG
>DATELB010000136.1:0-2683 GCA_035277085.1 Nitrospira sp.
TTCAAATGCCTTGCCCCTGCCTGCCAATCGTCGGTGGTGTAGCCGACCCGCCGCGCCAGGAAAATGAATTCTTCGGAATCGGGAGGTGGAAGGACCAGATCCTTGGCATGGCCGCGGACCATGCGCAGGCCGTCGATGAGCATCCGGATGAATAAATAGGCTTTCCGTAAGTGTTCGCCGTCCTGCCGGCTGACAATCCCGGTTTCGACCAGCCCCGCGAGGGCGTGCAGGGCATTCGGCGTCCGCAAGACTTCAAGGCGATGGCCATGCATGAGCTGAAGATATTGAATCGCGTATTCGATATCGACGACGCCGCCTGGACTGAGCTTGGCATTGACGGTCCCGCGCTCGACCAACTGCTTCAGTTGCTGCCGGCGGAGGTCGAGCGCGGCAGCGATATCCCAGGGCGCGCTGCTGTACACGTAACGGTCTCGATGGGCTTCGACTTGTCTGCCGAGGCCGGCATCGCCGGCGACATGGCGAAGCTTGATCAGGGCCTGACGTTCAAACGGAGCTGCCAAACCGGCAGGACTATAGTAGCTGGTGATCTCGTCGAGGGGATTCGCCAAAAAGCCTTTCCCGCCATGCGGCCTCAGCCGGACGTCGAGATGGAAGATCCCTTCCTGCTTGGCCTCGATCCACTGCAACAGCTCTTGCGTGAGACGTTCGAAGTACTCACTGTTTTCGATACCGGCTTTCCCCGTCGTACGGCCGGCGCCTCCATACACGAACAAGACCTCTATATCCGATGCGTACCCCAACTCGCGGCCGCCGAATTTGCCCGCTCCCATGATAGCGAATGCGCACGGCTTGCCAGTGGACAAGCGCGGGGCGCCGTACAGCTTGTTGAGCTTTGCCTGACAGTCCTTCAGGCTCCGTTCGACGATCACTTCCGCCAATTGAGTGAGCGCGTGCGAAAAGTCGGGAAGACTCGTGTCGGGCTCGACGATGTGCTTCATGTCGATTCGGAACAGTTCCTGGTCCTTGAATCGATTCAAGGCCTCTTTCCGTCCAGCGTCGTCTTTGGCGCGGTCCACGGAACGGTCCAGAGCCTTTTTGAGGGCGGCACGCGGCGTCATCAACGGCGCATCGCGGTAATCGTGAAGCAGCGGCAGGAGATGGTCGTGCTGGCGGCGGAGAAAGTCCTCCCAGAGAAAATCGCTGGCGCCGAGCAGCTTCGCTAAGAGCGGAAACGTTTTCTTGTCGCTCAGAAACGCGAGAGCTTCCTCTCGTGCCTTGCCTGTGGTCTCTTGCACCGTGAGATCGAGAAATTGGTCGAAGGCTTCCAGGGCCTTCGTCGGGTCCGGAGCCCAGGTCAAGGCGTGGGTGAACTGCTTGATCAAGACGGCCGTCAGGCGCAACTGCTGCTGCTCTGACTGCTCAATCAGTTTCTGACCATAGCGATTGCGCACGGCAAAGCGATCGTGCAGCTTGCCGCCTTCCATGTCGATCCTGGCCTGGCTGATGTACACATTCCGCATGGCGAGCGCATTGGCGAAGGCATACAGAAAAGCCGGCGTGTCGTCCGACCGGATATCCATGATCGTGTCGCTCGGTGATTGGCTATTGTCGAACGTGATCTGGACCGGATGCAGTAGGCCGCTGAATGAGCTCCGGCGCTTGCCCAGATGTTCGACGAGATGGCGATTGACTGCCTGCCGCGCATCCTCGAACTTGCCTTCGTCCAGCAAGTTGATCAACGAGCGGAGCTCGGCTGCAAAGCGGGCTTGATCGTCCGGCCCGAAGGAGGCATCCCCGACGGGCTCGACCCGAAAAACATCCACGATTTTCTTCCGGCTCAAGCCGGGACGCAGCTTCGGGCGCTGGCGCGCGCCCGGTCCATATGAAAATCTCGCGGGCGGGCCGCTCGGCGCATCTTCGGCGAACGTATAGATTTGCCCCTCCGCGATGTTCAGTCCAAAGGCCGAGAGCAGGCCGCAGATCGTCGCGAATTCGGCAAAGTAATCGTAGGCGACGACCGTGAGATCAACGTGGCCGTGGCGAGGCTCGCTGACCGAGCACTCGCACAGATGCTCAGGCGTCAACTTCGCCGCCAGTCGAATATGCTCCGCCACCGTGGGAATCGGTATTCGGCGAAAATATTCGCCATCCATCCGGGTGACGAAATCACGAAGGATATCCGATGGCACATCCGCGCAAAGTGCGGTGAGGGACTGAAGCACATCTTCGCGATCGCCGACGACCATGGGGGCGTCAGTATAGCGCAGGACCATTCGTTGCGTGCAATGCGTTCGTTGTATGGAGTGGACGGTGACAGTATAATGCCGCCGCTACAGGACGTTGAAAAGGGCTGTCCGCTACGTTCTCGCATCGCTCAGATCCTCAACGTACTGAAAAACGTACGTCTCGGACCTTCGCTCGCTGCGGCCTTGCCTACAGCCCTTTTGACCGTCCTGTGGAATACAATCACCGTTTTGCCGAGGAGAGCTTGGGCACAAAAAAGGCAGTTCATAAGGCGCGCAGACCTCGAGAATCTTCCAAGTTGGCCCAGCTTGTGATGAGCCCGGCCCTGGGCAAGCTCGATCCCACGCCGCTGCTGATGGCGTCCGAGCGCGATCCGCAGAATGTCCGGGAAATTCTTGCCGCCTACGGGGTTACGGATATCAGGCAAGCCGACCACAATCTGCAATCCATGGCCGGTGAGCCGCATGAGCGCCATCAA
>DATELB010000137.1:0-4592 GCA_035277085.1 Nitrospira sp.
CTATCCGCCTGCTAAGGTGACGGTGAACGTCAGGTCGGCTTCAGCTCGCCTCACCTTCACGGTCACCCGTTGTCCGGGAACCGTCCGCTCGATCAGGTAGTTCTTCAAGTGCGCCGCATCCAGAATTTCCGTGTCCTCGATGGCCAGGATGATATCGTGCTTCTGTATGCCCGCCGCCTTCGCCGGTTCGGAAACGTCCTTGACGGCCATCCGCCACTTGCTGCCGTCTTTCACGGCTGTCATCTGAATGCCCAGCTTGGAGAAGGCCAGCGGTTTGCCTTCTATCGCCGCCGCAACGATGCGGGAAGCCAATGTCCCGGGAATGGCAAAAGCCATCTGGCTGCAGAACACTTGGCTTTCCTCCTTGTCGGTTTGGATGACAGCGTGCATGATGCCGACGACCTCGCCGCCTTCGTTGTACAGGGCTCCTCCCGAATTGCCGCTGCAGGCCGAGAGGTCGGCTTGCAGGAGCCGGGTATCGACGGTTTGCAAAAAGGTATTGGCATTGCCGATGCGGCCGAACGCCATGGTCGGGCCCCAGCCCATCGGATAACCGACGGTAAACACCTCGCTGCCGACGGCCGGCGGGTCGGCCGCAAAGCCAGTGTCTACATCGAGAATGGGCCTGTCCTTTTGATTCAGGCGGTAGACGACGACGTCGAGGTACGCGCTTTCCCCCACGATCTGGGCGACGAGCTCATGAAGGTCGGTCGTGAGAATGTGGATGATCTTCGGGACGATGTGACCCATCGGACTGTTTTTCTCTACGGCATGTCTGGCGGTGACAATATACCCATTGTGAAGATGGAAGCCGGTTCCGCGAATTTTGATCTTGCCGGGTTTGTCCGGAACGCGCGGATCCTGTGTGTCCTCGAGGATGCCGACGGTGGCCTTCTTGGCGCGCTCGATGGTCTCCGGTCGCAGGGCGGTCTCGGGGAAGGCGTTCGTCGAAACGCCAAGAAGGAGGGCCGCCAAACAAGCCAGTCTCGCGAGGGTGCGCCAGCAGCGCCTTGAGCTGAGCCGCATAAACGATCCTTTCACTATATGGAGTCGACGCCGCACAGTATAATGAGCTCAGATCACCAATGACAGGGGGATCAGCCTTGAACGTGTCGTGCGCCGCAATCTGTGCCTTCGCTGCTGTCCTCGGCTATGGGATGGTCTCCGCTGCAGACTCCAAAGAGGGCGGCGAGGCGTCGTTTTCAGAGAAGGTGGGCCAAGGAGCCAAAAAAATCGGAGACGCGATCGCGGAGGGTTTCAAGAAGACCGCAAAAAAGATCGAAGACAAGCACGTGCCCGAGAAGGTGGAACGGAAATTCAAGAAGGCGGCGGACAAGACCGCCGAAGGCTTTGGTAAAGCCGAACGAAAAATCAAGGAAAAGCTGAAATGATCAGGCGGCGCCGTCGCTCATTTCTTGCGAAATCCGAAAAACGTTCCGGCGCCTGCGGCTCCCGCCGAAGGTAGAAAACCCGTCAAAAGGTTCTTTAATCCCTCTGCCTCGCCGTGAAGCCATCGCACCGTCTGCCCGACCTGCGCCTCCACCGCGCTCCAGTCCACATCGATCCAGCCCGTCGCCTTCATCGCTCCGATGCAGGCGAGGCCGACCGCTGCCAGCATGGCCGCGATTCTGAGAAACCGGCGGAAGGCCCATCCGATCAGGAAACCGCCGAGATAACTTCCGCCGAGTTGAGCCATGGCCGGGGAGGTGTAGTTTCCGATCCAGGATGCCAGCCCGCCTACCGTGGCTGCGGCCACCGCGAGAAAAGATTTTGCCGTCCACGGCGGATCTGCCAGCATCGATTCCCAAGCCGACGGGGCCCGGGAGGCGGTGGGGGCGGTGGAACATGCGTCTTCTTCAACCATGGAGATTTCGCGTTACAGCTGCCGCGTGGAAAATGTGTCGCAGACGTTAGGATCGCCGGACTCCAGTCCTTTGCGAAGCCACGTTTTCCGCTGTTGAGAGCTGCCGTGCGTCCAACTCTCCGGTTGAACATAGCCGCGAGACATCTTCTGCAGACGATCGTCTCCGATTGCCCCGGCTGCGGCCAGGCCTTCTTCAAAGTCTCCGGGTTCGATCAAGCCGCGTTCATGGTTCGCATAGTAGCCCCAGACTCCGGCAAGGCAATCGGCCTGTAGCTCCATGCGGACCGACAAGGCGTTTCCTTCGGCTTCGCCCGCCTGCCGCTGAAGACGCTGCACTCGTTCCGCGACTCCCAGCAGATTCTGTACATGGTGGCCGACTTCGTGTGCGATCACGTAGGCCTGCGCGAAGTCTCCGGGAGCACCAAGCCGCTGAGACATGTCGGTAAAGAAGGACAGGTCGAGATACAATTTGTGATCCATCGGGCAATAAAAGGGCCCCACCGCCGAGGTCGTCGCGCCGCAGGCGGAATGCACGGCGCCGGTAAAGAGGACCAGCCGCGGATTCTCGTACGGGCGTCCCTGTTTGGGAAGCAGGCGCTGCCAGGTCTCTTCCGTATCGGCCAGTACAGTGGAGGCGAACCGGCCGATTTCGTCCTTCACGGGACCGGTCGGCACCGATTCGATGGGCGCCTGCGTGGTGGTCTGCACTCCGTTCATCAGGTCGATCAGCGCCAAGGGATTGATACCGGTGAAATAGCTGACCGCGAGGACCAGGACAATGCCGCCGATCCCGAGTCCCCCGAGTCCACCGATGTTCGCCGGCCCTAACCCGCGCCGGTCCTCGACATTCTCACTTTCCCGTTGACCCTGCCAGCGCACCGAAGCATCTCCTCATGCTGAATCCATAACCCCACGATACTGCGGCAGGGAAGAGAAGTCCAGGTGGTGGATGACAAAACGGCGAGGCCTTCGGGATCGAAGGCCTCGCGCGCCAGCAGGCAACGGCGGGCGTCAGTTGTTGGGCGGCACACTTCCGGCGACCTGCGACAAGTCCTTGGGATACAGGACGATCTCGATCCGCCGGTTGGAGGAGCGCCCTTGTTCGGAGTCATTGCTTTCGATGGGGTGGGTATCCGCGTAGCCCACCGCCGATAACGTCTGGGGCTGCACACCGCCTTGATCGATCAGGTAACGCACGACGGTGGTCGCGCGGGCTGTGGAGAGTTCCCAGTTGGTCTTGAACTTGTCCTGAAGCTTGGTGCTGATGGGCACATTGTCAGTGTGGCCTTCAATTCTAATGAGCTTATCTGTGACTTTGTTGAGCACGTCACTGACCTGTTTCAGTACTTTCAATCCCGCGGGCTTGATGTCGGCGCGGCCGGAATCGAAGAGGACACGGTCGACCATGTTGATGGTGAGGCGATCCCGGACTTGTTGGATCTTGATGTTGCCCTTGGAGATTTCGTCCTTAAGCGATTGGGACAGCTCTTCCTGCGTTTTGGTCAGGCGGCGGATCTCGTCTTCCTTGGCC
Organism: Nitrospira sp.; assembly: GCA_035277085.1. GTDB lineage: Bacteria > Nitrospirota > Nitrospiria > Nitrospirales > Nitrospiraceae > Nitrospira_C. The sequence continues at coordinate 3,396 of DATELB010000137.1, forward strand.
GCGCGTTCTTGCTCAAGCCTGGCTTTTTCTTCCCCTTCCGCCTTCAGTCGCTTTCGTTCTTCGTCCAGGCTTGCCGACAACTGTGATTGCTCCTGCTGAAGCTGTTCGTGCTCCCTGGCCAGCCGCGCCTTTTCTTCCGCCTCGGCCTTCAAGCGCTGACGCTCCTGATCCAAGGTCGCGGACAGCCGCGATTGCTCCTGGCGCAACTGTTCGCGCTCCTTCGCGACCCTGGCAGACTCGGCCTCCAGTTCGGCGGCCCGTTGTTGCAGCTTGACGATCTCGCTTTGCGCAGCGGCCGTCCCGCTGGCGAGCTGTTGTTTGTCGCTCTCGAGCGCGGTCACCTGTGCCGCTTCATCAGCCAGTTTCTTTTCCAGCGCCGCGATTTGCCCGCGTACGTCGCCCAATTCGTTGCCGAGTTGGCCCTTTTCGCGTTCGAGGCCGTCGAGCCGGCTTTGCAGCTCTGCAGAACGGGCGCTCAGCGCCTGGCGTTCTTTCTCCAAGGACGCGGCCTGTTCCTCGGCGGTCTTCCGCTGGCTCGTCTCCTGATCCAGATTCTGCTGAAGCCCGGCCAGTTGCTGCTGGAGCTGATCGGAGTCGGCCTTTGACTTCTTTTTCAGCGCTTCCAATTCAGCCGCCTGACTGGCCGACAGATTCTTGGCTTTCTGCAGCTCTTGCAGCGCGCTTTCATGCGTACTCGTCGAGACGCATCCTGATGCCATGAGCATGGCCGACGCCATCAGGGCCGCGTGCGTGAAGATCCCATAATGACGGAAGTGTGCGGTCATAATTCCTCCTGCATGAAGGTGTACCGGTATGATGAATCAGGCCACAGCAAAGTCGATGCCGCCACGGAAGGAGCAGTAATAAAGGCATGAACCGTGAAGACGCGTGGGGTTATGAAGGTTTGAATGAACGCCGGTGTTCTCATTATGGTGCGCTGCGGCGACGAAGGACGGAACAGTGTGTACGGACCGACCTACATCAGGGCCTGGCCTGGGTCGTATGGTGCACCGTTCGCGGCGGGCAATCAAGACAGGACGTTGTAGGCAGATGGGAAGATGACCGTATGTAAGGGAGCGCAGCCAGGCTGCGCTCCCCGGGGGAGCGACTACTTGCCGCCCATGCCCTTCTTTTCGTCCTTCTTGCTGTCGTCTTCAGCCTTGCCGCTGTTCGTGTCCTTCTTGTCTTTCTGTTCGG
>DATELB010000138.1:0-4902 GCA_035277085.1 Nitrospira sp.
GATGAACCGCTTGAGCACCTCCACCAGATTCCCCGACTGCTCCCCCGCGCGCACGGTGGCGATGTACAATTCGGAAAAATATCCCGGATGCCGGCTCAAAGCCTCGGAAGCCGACGCCCCTCCGCGGATGTCCTGGCGGACCATGCGCAACGCCTGCTGGAAGCCCTCATGCTTCGCACGCTCGATGAGCAAATCCCAGACGCGAAGCACCGGAAGGCCTGCTTTGACCAAGGCCAGCAGTTCCTGGTTGAAAATCAAAAACTCCGCCAACGGAAGCCCGCGGAAGGCACTCAGTTCGAGCAACGGCCGCCCCGGCGCCATTCCCCTGCGTTTCAGCTGAAAGATGAGTAGTCCCTGGCTCTCGAGTTTCGCCCGAACGACGGGCTCCTCGTCGCCTTCGATTTGGCCCTCGAGCGTTGATCCGTCGGGGCGCGCTACTCTGTACGCAAACACAGCCATGGGATACGCGATGAAATTGGAAACGACGCGCCGCCGAGCTAACGATTGTCGTCCGGCAACGCACTGCCCGGCATGTGGCTCTCCGAAAGCGATAACACTTGACCGACTTCAATCTGGTCATCGATCAGACCGTTGATGGAACGGAGGCGGTTGAGTCCGATCCGGTGCGTGCGGGCCAGGCTCCATAAGGTATCACCGGCCTTGACGACGATTTGTCTGTTCGCGGGCGTCTGGGTGACCGCTCCCGCACTCCGTTTTGAAGGGATGGCGTTGATCGCCGCCGTAATGGCCGGTATCGAAGCGGCAAACGACCATTGATACGACCCCCCGGTCGGTACCGGCGCATCGGCCGGTTCTGCGATCGGCGGCGATCCGGCCTTGGCGGCTTTTCGCTGCATCTGCCTCATCTGGTTCTGCAATTGAGAGCTGCTGCGGAACACGCGCTCGCGCTCGGCGCGAGCGACCAGCAGTTCCTCACGCTGCACGTCGATGATGTGACGTGCATCGGTCACCCGCCGCTCGGCCTCGCGGACACGGCCTTCCAATTGGGCGCGGGCGACCTGCGAGTCCGCCAGTTCCTGGCGCCGTGATTCGAGCTCCACACGCGCTTCCGCCAGGCTGCGTTGCGCGTCGCGGACCTGGGTCCTGAGCGTATCGAGCGTCAATTGCAGATCGACGACCTCCGGCTCGACGATCGGCTCGAGTTCACCGCAGGCAGCCGCAGCGAACCCGATGGCCAACAGCCCGGACAGCCACAGTGCGCGATAGGCGGAGTTCCACCTGAGCGAGCGGCCTGCAGCGTGTTGAGAGTTGAACCTCTGCATGTTTACCAACGGTTGTATGGCATCCCATTCGTGCCGACAAATTCCGACCCTGAAAACACATCAAAGATGCCGCCTTCCTTCACATCCGTCATTTCCTGCCATGAGGTCGATGAATTCGTGAACGGGTCTGTGGGAATCGCCCTGAGATAGCCGGCGCTGACCAGCGCCTGCAGCGAAGGCGGATACTTCCCCTGATCGGCACGATGCTGATCGAGCACATCCCGCATCGCAAACAGGTCCTGCCGCAATGCCGCCTCCCGTGCCTTGATCACTGACGCTTGGTAACTCGGGACCGCCAGTGTCGCCAAAATGCCGACGATCGACACGACGATCAGAAGCTCAATGAGCGTAAAGCCCTGCGCCTCTGCCGGACGGAACTTACCAATCGCGGTACTTGGTTCCATCCAACGCCGTTTCCTTACTCGCCGTCATGACATCGTAAATGTCGTCTCCGCACCAGCTGGTCGCAACAGGCGCATCCCTATAACAGCGGAACTGCCAGTCCGCCTTGCCCGTCATGGGATCAAGCGGCAGACTTCGCAGATATCGTCTGATACCCGTTCCGCGGATGGTGGCTTCTTCACTGCTCAATTTGACCCCTAATAACGCGTCCAGCGACTTGGGATATCCGTAATTGCTCGTGACGTCCTTACAGGATAATTTGTTTTTTACACACAATGTGCCAATCAGCATGTCGCCGTCCCGGTTCCATTCCAGCTTGAACGTGTCAATGGCGGCGCGCATGAGTCGCAGATGCTGGCGCAACTCAATTTCATGCGATCTCTTAGCGGAGACCCGGCTCAAGGGAAGCGCGACCGACGCCAGAACCATCACGATCGTCAAGGTCACGAGCAGCTCAAGGAGCGTCACTCCGGACTCTCTCACCGCACCCTCACGATTCCTTTTCCTTCGGGCGGTCCGTCAGCGGCCATCTCGCCGTGGGCGTCCATCAGTGCGACGCGGATCGGAGACACGCCCGGGGCTTTGGCCATAAATCTCGCGGTCACTTTCCGGCCGCCTGTCGTTCCGTGCGGGGCGGATGGCCTCACCCGAAACGCGACAATGGCCTCAGCAAAGGCCGACGGGGGAGGATCCGCCGGATCCGTTTGAATCACCTCGGCATCGATCAGGGCCTTGAGGTCGAGAACGTTCGGGTCGTACAGCAAATGGAACACGCCCTCTTTTTCGGGCCGTAACCGCTCATCGCCGATTGCGATGCTCACTTCCTTTCCAACTTGAACGACCGAGTCCTTCGGCGTGACGGAGGCAACCGGTCCGACGGTCAACATTCTTGAGAGTGACGCCGAGGGGGCTTTCGCAGCCGCACCGCGCGTTGCCGCCGCCGGCGGGTGCGCCGAAGACACGTTGGCGCCTCGGACCTTGTACGCCGGCTTGGAATGAGGCGTGAACATCGTCGAATTCGAATACACTGAATCCGTCCCGGACCAGAACGCCTGCCGGCTCAAGCTGGGGGCCGTCATTGCCTGAACGATGTGCGGCGTGAGCGTCAGGATGACTTCGGTCGTGACCCGTTGCGTCTTAAACGAACTGATGAGGTTACCGATGAATGGAAGATCGCCGATCCAGGGAATGGTGACGCGGGTCCGGCGGTCTTCTTCTTGAAGGAGCCCACCCAGTACGATCGTTTCGCCATCCCTCACATTCAGCATCGTCTCGGCTGAACGGTTGCCGAACTTGAATTGGGTGATCGGCGGATTCGCCTGAAGTAACACAGGCTCGCCCAGACGTATGACCTCAATCTTCATCTTCAACGACAGTTCATTGCCCAGGTGAATAGCGGGCTCGACGGTCAATTTCACACCCGTGTCGCGGAATTCGATGGACGTGACAGTCGAGGTGGTCGGCACGGCACCGGTGGCCGCTTGGCCGGGAAGAACATTGGTCGTCGAAAGTAAGATTGGTTGCTTGTCGCCGATGTTGATTTCCGCCTTCTTGTTGTTCACGACGCGCACTTTCGGCGACGCCAGCGTCTTCGCATCGGTGATTTGCTTGAAGAAATCCAGCTGCACGTTCGTCGGAAGCTTCAGCAGGTAATTCCCCGCCCCGAGGCCGGTCAGCTGCTGCATTGAAAACTGCTGAGCGATATCTCCGGCGATGGTTCCCGCGAATCCCGGCGGCACCATGGCCGCGGCCACTTGCTTCGGGTACGTAAGGCCGTAGGTTTGATCGACCGTCCGGTCCACTTCCAGGACTTCCACCTCGAAGAGCACTTCCGAATCGATGCGATCGTTGGCCAGGATGATTTTTTCCGCCATCTCCAGCTTTTCCGGTTGGTCGCGGATCACGATCGTGTTCAGTTGCTCGTTCGCATGCATGCGCTTTGAATCCAGCATGCCCTTGAGCAGCGCCAGCATGTCCTTGGCCTTGGCATTCGAGAGGTAAAAGGTTCGGATCATCAGATCCTGATACTGTTCCTGCTTTTGACGGGTATTGGGGCTGATGATCATCACGCCGGGCGACACGACCCGGGAAAACAGGTTGTTGCTGTTCAATAGGAGATTCAGCGCGTCGTCGAACGGCGTGGCCTCTATCGCAATGGTCACGGGATCGTTGCGGACGTCGCGATCAAAGATGAGGTTAATCCCGCCAGCCTTCCCGATGCCTTCGAGCACTTCCTTGAGACCGGCATTTCGGAAACGCAGCGTGATGGGCTGTTTGCGTTGGTCGTCGCGGTCCCGCGCCTGCTGGTCCTCCGTCAACTTCGAAATGCCCTCAAGCGGCTCGGTAAACGTTGGATCGAGTTCAGCAGACCTCGCATAACCCTCCATGGCCTCATCAACGCGGCCCAGCTGAGCCAGGCGATCCGCCTCGCGGAAATGTTCACGGGCTTCTTTCAAGCGCAGCGCTTCCGCGAGTCCCGCCTGATGCTCGGGATTGGACGGCTCAATGGATAACGCCCGCTTAAAGTGTTCGATTGCGGGATCGAGGTGGTGTTCCTTCAGGGCGCTTCGGCCTCGTTCCTGGTACTGTGCCGCGGCGCGCTCCCGCGCGAGATTGAATTTCTCCTGCAGCGACGCATCGAAAGGCGCTTCCTTGAGGGCCTGCCGGTATGCGATCGTGGCTTCCTCCCATTTACCGGCTGCCAAATGCTGATCCCCGCGCTTGATGTCGCTGGATTCAAAATACGCGCAGCCACCGAGCTGGATGCCGCAAAGAAAGATGAAAACCGTCTGAAAGGAAGCGCCCAGTCGCGTGAGACGCATGCTCATCCCGTGTCCAATGTGAACTACGCAGGAACAGGGAGTCCTGTGCCAGGCTGAGTCTACACGAGGGTTAAGAGATTCAAAAAACAAAAGCGAAATTTCGCCACGCGCAAATTTCGCAGCGGCGCGTAGTTCATTCTATGAAAGGAAAGTGGCAGGGAGGGATGGAGAGGCCTCGAACGGGAGCGGAGGAAGGAGACGAGTCTACAAACGCCAGTAGGCGATGTTCTTCGGCAATGTCTGGCGATCTAACACACTTTTCACGTCGATGAGAACAGCCTGTTGGCCGCTTTTGAGGAGACTGATGATCTTTTGCTGGCCCATCTCGAGATATGCCCGATGGGCGACCGCCAACACGATGCCGTCGGCGTCTTTGAGAGCGGACCATTCACTGA
>DATELB010000139.1:0-4642 GCA_035277085.1 Nitrospira sp.
AAGGCGGTTCGCACGTGAACGAGGTGTGTTTCTGGTGCTGAAAGGCGCTCGTACGGTGGTATCCAGGCCCGATGGTCTGGTGATGGTGTGTCCGACCGGCAATCCAGGCATGGCCACCGCTGGGACCGGAGATGTGCTGACTGGCATGATCGTAGGACTCCTGGCTCAAGGCGTTCCGTCGTGGGAAGCGGCCTGTGCCGCCACTTTTCTGCATGGTGCGGCGGGCGATCTCGCCGCGCGGCGCCTCGGATTTGCCGGCATGATCGCCGGGGACCTCATGGAACAGATCCCCTATGCGCTCAAAGCGGTCACCGGCTGAACATCGACCTGGGCCGTCTTCCCGGCTGACGTCGCCCCGGACGCGCGGGACATGGCGCCGGTCGCTGTCTTCGCCCCATGAAACGGATCAGCTCGGCCGCCTTATCGGCTCTGTCCTGATGGGTGGTGAATCCCTGGCCCTATCCGGTACGCTTGGAGCAGGAAAAACCGCGCTGGTCCGGGGAATCGCCGCGGGGCTTGGCGCGGCCGCAGAGGCGGTGAGCAGCCCCACATTCGTGCTCCTCCACGAGTATCGTGGCCGACTCCCGCTGGCCCATCTCGATCTGTATCGTATCGATTCATTGCGGGATGCGGAATCGATCGGTCTCGATGACTATCTGTCCGGATCGACTGTCGTCGCCGTTGAATGGGCCGACAAAGCACTGGCTCTCCTCCCGCCGGACCGCCTGGAAATGGAGTTGCGCCATCGCAGCGTTCAGAGTAGAAGTATTCAATTTAGAGCGACTGGACCGCTGTCTGCTGCCTTGCTGACTCGCATTAAACACTCTCAGGGGCTCTCGACGAAATCTCCCCGCTCCAGGCGGACGGAAAGCGCGAAGGGGAAATCATCCTCATGATTCGTGTCATTCTCGTCGGCACGCTCCTGTTATTGTCTCTGGCCTTTTTTCTACAAAATCAGGAACAGGAAGTCACGCTCCGCTATTTTTTCGGATTGTTCGAGGCCTCAACGCCGATCTACAAACCGATCTTGGCCGGATTCGCCATCGGACTTTTGGTCTCCGTGATCCTCCTCTTCCCGCCGTGGGTCAAAGGCCGCATCGAGCTGCGGCGAAAGACGAAAGCCTTGCAGGAAGCCGAAGTGGATCTCGAGCGGCTGCGCCACTCAGTCGAAAAACTGACGGGTCGAACGGCCCCGCCGGTTCCCGGGGACGTGCCGTTGCGGGAAGGTTCCGATGAGTGACCACGACGACACGCCGCTGATGCGGCAATATCGCGAGATCAAGCGCGGGTATCCGGAAGCCATTCTCTTCTTCAGAGTCGGGGATTTCTACGAAATGTTCTACGAGGACGCTGAAGCGGCCTCGAAACTCCTCTCGATAGCCCTAACCTCGCGGGACAAATCGAGCACCGATCCGGTCCCGCTTTGCGGCGTCCCCTATCATGCGGCCCGCGGCTACATCGCCAAACTATTGAACGCCGGACGCACCGTCGCTTTATGCGAGCAAGTGGAAGACCCGAAAGTGGCCAAGGGTCTTGTACGCCGGGAGGTCGTGCGGCTGTACACGCCGGGCACACTGGTCGACACCGACTTTCTCGATCCCGCTGAATCAAGCTTCCTCGCCGCCGTTGGGCGGGCTGAGCGCCGAGGAAGAGGGCCTTGCTGGGGATTGGCGGCGCTCGACGCCACGACGGGCGAATTTTGGGTCATGGAACAGGAGGGACCGGATCAGCAACTCCTGGACGAGTTGGTTCGATTGCAGGCGAGGGAAGTGCTCGTTGCGGATACGGACGCCACCGTGCACTGGCTGCGCTCACAGCTCCAAGGCGTCAGAGTCTGCGAATGCGCCACGACCTTGTTCGATCGCCAGGAGGCCTCCAAGTTGCTGAGCCAGCATTTTGGTGTGCAGTCGCTCGAGGCATTCGGTTGCCATGACTTGACGGCTGCCCTTGGAGCTGCGGGAGCGGTCTGGCGCTACTTCCGCGAAAGTCATCCGGTTGCACTGCCGGCACATGTGCGCCGCCTGGTTCGGCGGCGAAATCACGAGGCCATGCATCTCGACAGCGCCACGATCCGGAACCTGGAATTGGTCCGTCCTTTCGGCTCTGCACATGAAACACCAGGCGGCCGGCCCGCGACCTTGCTTTCCGTGATCGATCGAACGAGCACCGCCATGGGAAGCCGATTGCTCCGGGAGTGGCTCTTGCGGCCATTGATCGAGTTGCGGGCGCTCGAGGCGAGGCAGGATGCGGTTGCAGAACTGAAGAATCGCATGGCGGAGCGCGTGGCCATCCGAACGGCGCTGCGGAGAGTGCAGGACATCGCGCGCTTGAGCACGCGGCTGACCCTTGGTCTTGCAGGACCCCGCGAGCTACTGGCGCTAAAGGAATCGTTGAGCGCACTCCCCGCCCTGCGTGAACAGCTGGCGCCCTGCCGCTCTTTACTCCTGTTGGGACAGCACGGCCAATGGGATGACTGCCGGGACCTTTACGACCTGATCGAAGCGGCCGTTGATCCTGAAGCCCCGTTGGCACTGCGCGATGGTAACGTCATCCGCGCCGGTTACGACCCCAGGGTGGACGAACTGCGCAAGGCGCGAGCCGAAGGCAAGGATTGGATCGCAGCGCTCGAGTCAAAGGAACGGGAACGCACGGCAATCGACTCGCTGAAAATCCGTTACAACCAGGTGTTCGGCTACTACATCGAAGTCACGAAAACGAACCTGTCAAAGGTACCTGCTGATTTCGTCAGGAAGCAGACGCTTGCCAATGCCGAACGGTTCATGACGCAGGAACTGAAAGAGCTGGAAGAGCGGGTGTTGGGGGCCGAATCGAAACTCCTCGCGCTCGAGAGCGACATTTTCGTCGAAGTGCGGGAGCGGCTCGCAAGAGATGGCTCGCGCCTGCAAACGATGGCCAGGTCGCTCGCTGTGGTCGACGCCTTGGCCGGCTTAGCCGAAACCGCGGCGCTGAATCGATATGTGCGACCGACGATCGATGACTCCGGATTACTTCGCATCGTGGAAGGCCGTCATCCGGTGATAGAGCAACTGAGCTCCGACCTCCTGTTCGTGCCCAACGATACCTTGGTCGACGATAATGACAACCGCTTGATCATCTTGACCGGGCCGAACATGGCCGGGAAAAGCACCTATTTGAGACAAGTGGCTCTCATCGTGCTGCTCGCGCAAATCGGAAGCTTCGTTCCGGCCTCAGAGGCTCACGTCGGGCTCGTAGACCGTATTTTTACGCGGGTAGGAGCATCGGACAACCTCGCTGCCGGCCAAAGCACTTTCATGGTCGAAATGATCGAGAGCGCCCAAATCCTCAACTGTGCAAGCAAGCGCAGCCTGATCCTGTTGGACGAAATCGGCCGAGGAACCAGCACCTATGATGGATTGAGCATCGCATGGGCGATCGCAGAATACATCCATGATCAGCGACGGCTCGGCGCTCGAACGCTGTTTGCCACCCACTATCACGAGATGACTCAATTGGAAACGCTGCGGGCTGGCATCCGGAACTATCGCGTTGCGGTCCAGGAACGTGATGGCGACGTCGTCTTTCTGAGAAAGATTGTCCCAGGCGGTGCAGACCGGAGTTACGGCGTCCATGTCGCCAAGCTCGCGGGACTGCCAGCCGTCGTGATCGATCGCGCGCAGCAAGTCTTGAACCAGCTGGAACAATCGAACGCCGACGCCAAGCCGCAGAACGAGGCGTCTCGCTCCACCCTTCCTCATCCCCACCCACTCATCGATGAGGTGAGACAAATCGACCTGTTCTCTCTCACTCCCCTCGACGCACTCAATCGTCTAGCGGAACTCCAAAAACGTGCCGCCGATTCAAATTGAGATAGGACCACAGCCTATTCAAAAAGCAGTCCGTTTTCACCCGCCCGCCACGGCGCCGAGGCGGCGCCATTTCAACCATATTGAACAACGCATGTACGTGAGAGTTGCGCGAATGCATGCTGGTGCAAGAAGCGCTCTGCGCGCCAGGTCGGGCGCCTGAGAACTGGCTAAAGGCGCGTCCCGGGAAAACGGTTGCGTAGCAATCGGTGGGCGGGCGGTAAGAACTGGCGCTCGATGGGTAGGTGACCCTGAGGAAAAGGCGCGTCCCGGGAAAACGATTGCGCAGCAATCGGTGGGCGGGAGGGTAAGAATTGGGCGCTCGGGTGGGAGGGGGAGAAGGACCCGGTTCTTTCAACAGCCTGTAGACAAAGAAAAAGGCGGTAGCTCGTACGAGCTACCGCCCCTGTTCTTCATTGAAACTACCGAATTACTTGCCGCCGGGCATATTGTATTTCGCCGTCCAAGGAATCAAGCCGCCGAGGGGCTTCTTGTCCGGAGTCAGGACGTCATACTGCATGGGCATCTGAGAGCCATCTGGCGTCTTCGGAGAGGTATTCAGCTGCTGCTTGGCAGCGTAGCAACCAGCTTCCATTTCATTCTTTCCGGCACATTCCTTTAGCCTCAGCGCCGAAATGCTCATCGTCTTGCCAGGAGCCCCGGCCGTTTCAGGAAGCTTCTTGACGGACTGAATCACGCGATGATTCTGCTCCGTTTCGACCACGGTGAACTCAACCAAATCGGTCGTGCTCCCGGGAGGAACTTCCTTCGCCGCCGCCGGTCCGGCATGGACCCTG
>DATELB010000140.1:0-4267 GCA_035277085.1 Nitrospira sp.
TACCGCTACACGGTGAACGGGTGGGTGGATCACTTTGCGACGTGGCGTCGGAACCTGACGAAGAAGGTCGAGGCTGGGCAGTCGGTGTCGATGGAATTGCTCATGGGCGCCGACCTGGTCCGGAAGGCCGCGGCACGGGCGGAAGATCAGGACGGCCCTCGTCTCAAGGCCTGGGCTACCGACCTGAGCGCGGCCTCCGCCGGCGAGGTCGAGCGCGCCCGTCTGGCGCTCAGCGAACCGCTCCTAGCGCTGATGGACCGGTATCCCGACCGGTCGGGGGAAGCCAGGTACGCCCGTGAGTTGGAAGTCGTCGTCGATCGAGAGATCGCGCGGTATAGCGCCTGGTATGAGCTGTTTCCCCGCTCCTGCAGTGCGGTAGCCGGCCGGCACGGCACATTCAAGGATTGCGAGGCTCGTCTGCCGTACGTCGCGTCCATGGGATTTGACGTGCTGTATCTGCCCCCGATTCACCCCATCGGAAAGACCAACCGCAAGGGCAGAAACAATGCGACGACCGCCGGTCCCGACGACCCCGGGAGTCCCTGGGCCATCGGCTCGCAAGAGGGCGGCCACAAGTCGGTGCACCCGCAGTTGGGCACGCTCGAAGACTTCAAGCGGCTTATGACGTCGGCGAAGACGCATGGGATCGAGATCGCCATGGACATCGCGTTTCAATGCTCGCCCGATCATCCCTACGTGAAAGAACACCGGGAGTGGTTTCGAATCAGACCCGACGGGACGGTCCAATACGCGGAAAACCCGCCGAAGAAATATGAGGACATTTATCCTTTGGATTTCGAAAGCCATGACTGGCAGGCGCTCTGGCAGGAACTGGAGAGTGTCTTCCGCTTCTGGATCGAGCAGGGGATAAAAATTTTCCGCGTGGACAATCCGCACACCAAGTCGTTTGCGTTCTGGGAATGGGTGATTCAACGGATCCAGCGCGATCATCCGGACACCGTCTTCTTGGCCGAGGCGTTCACCAGGCCGAAAGTCATGTACCAGCTCGCGAAGCTCGGCTTCAGTCAGTCCTATAACTATTTCCCATGGCGCAACACCAAACCCGAGCTGGTCGCGTACTTGACCGAGTTGACGCAAACGCCGGTCCGCGAGTATCTGCGCCCGAATTTATGGCCGAACACGCCCGACATCCTCCCCGAGCAATTGCAGCACGGGGGGCGTCCGGCGTTCATGTCGCGGTTCATTCTGGCGGCCACGCTGGGGGCGAGCTACGGCATCTACGGGCCTGCGTTCGAGCTCTGTGAAAACCGCGCCCGCGACCCCGGCAGCGAAGAGTATCTGAATTCCGAAAAATACGAGATCAAGCACTGGCCGCTGGATCGGCCCGACAGCCTTCGCGAGCTGATCTGCAGAGTCAACCGGATCAGGCGCGAGAACCCGGCCCTCCAGCATGACTGGAGCCTCCGGTTTCATCCCATCGACAACGAATGGCTGCTGGCATACAGCAAGCAGAGCGCCGACGGCTCCAACGTCGTCGTGGTGATCGTCAATTTAAGCCCACATCATGTCCACGGCGGCTGGCTTCAGCTGGATCTCGACGTCCTCGGGATAGACCCGGCCCGGCCGTTTCAGGCGCATGATTTGCTGACGGACGCGCATTATCTCTGGCAAGGGCCGCGGAACTATGTGTTGATTGATCCCCAGTCGGTGCCCGCACAGATATTCCATCTGCGGCGCCGGGTGCGGACCGAACAAGATTTCGACTATTTTCTGTGAGCAACGATGCGGCAAACTGTTCTCGAAGGTGCGGTTAGGGCGCGGTTTGAAGCAGGCTTGCCCCTGCTGTTGAAGACTCAGCGCTGGTTCGGCGGCAAAGCCCGCGAGCTGACCGCGGCGCACATCGTCGACAGCATTCCGATTCCCTACGGCCGTGGCGGGACGGGGCTGCTCCTCATCGATGCCGAATACGGGGACGGCGCGCACGAGATCTATCTCTTGCCGTTGGCGTCGGCATTCGGAGCCGAAGCCGGCAGGATCTCGCATGACATGCCGGGAGCCGTACTTGCTCATGTGGCCGCTGATGACACCGAGGGCCGTGAAGAGGGCATTCTGTACGACGCGATGTGGGATTCGGCGGTCTTGCACGTGCTGATGCGCGCCATGGCGCAAGGGTCGCGCCTCGACGGAGAGAGGGGCAGGCTGCAGGCGTCGTCCACGGCCGCCTACCAGACGATGGTACCGTCGGACGATCCTTTACCTTCACGCCTTTTGAGCATGCAGCAGAGCAATACGACCGTCGCGTTAGGCGAAGCGGCGGTCCTCAAACTGTATCGACGGGTGCAACCCGGCATCAATCCCGATTGGGAAATCGGACGATATCTCACAGACCACGGGTTTTCACACAGCCCCGCTGTGGGCGGTGCCATTGAGTATGTGACATCCGGTGAGAGCGCGACCGTCGCTCTGCTGCAATCCTATGTACGAAACAAGGGCGACGCCTGGGGCGAGGCGTTGAAACAGCTGGATGGCTTTCTGGCTCGCGTGCCGGCGCAGAGACCGCCAGGCGAGAGCAATACAGGCGGGGATCGCTTGCCATGGGATCTGGCGCAGTCGCCGGTTCCCGAGGCAGCGCGCCAACTCATCGGCCCGGGGCTCGATGCGGCTGCCTGCCTCGCCCGACGCACCGCCGCCTTGCATCGGACGCTGGGACACACGCACGATGATCCGGACTTCGTTCCCGAGCCGCTGACAGCCGAGTATCGACAGTCACGCCACCGGTCGATGCAAGAAATGTGGAAGCAGGTGGCGCGATTGCTGGCACAGCGGTCGTTAACAATTCCTTCCATGCGGGAAGAGGCCGAGCAGCTTCTCGCTCAGGAATCGGCCGTTCTTTCCGTGTTCGAGTCATTGCTTGAAATGCAGGCAGGCGGCCGGAGGATCCGCTGCCATGGCGACTATCATTTGGGACAAGTGCTGTGGACGGGATCCGACTACGTGGTGACGGACTTTGAAGGGGAGCCGGCCAGGCCGTTGCAAGAGCGCCGGTTGAAACAGTCACCGCTCTATGACGTCGCAGGGATGCTACGGTCGTTTGATTATGCGTCCTGGACGGCGCTCGGAAGTCGCCAGCCGAACGATCAACGCAACCTCGAACCGTGGCGGAGGTATTGGTCGCGATGGGTGTGCGCGTGCTTCCTCGGGGAGTATCTGAGTGCGATGAAGGAAGCGGCCCTGCTGCCGCCGTCTCCCAGCGATGCGGCACGGCTGCTGACGGTCTATCAGCTCGAAAAGGCCGTGTATGAGCTTGGGTATGAGTTGAACAACCGCCCTGAATGGGTCGGCATTCCCATGAAGGGCATCCACGAGATTGTCCATATGAGCCGCGCCAACACAGCGGCCTGAGCGTTTTATTCCAGCGAGGTGATGACATGCAGCATGATCGACAGGGCGTTGACCTGATGGAGCAGGTGAGCCTGCTCACGCCCCATGACCTGTATCTGTTCAACGAAGGCACGCATTTCCGTCTCTACGACAAGTTCGGCGCGCACATGATCCGGTCACAAGGCGTAGAGGGGACGTATTTTGCGGTGTGGGCTCCCAACGCCGAGCGAGTGTCCGTCATGGGTTCCTTCAACGACTGGTCGAAGGACGAGCATCAGCTTCGGCCTCGGGAGTCGTCGGGCATCTGGGACGGGTTCATTCCGGGCGTCGGCAAAGGGGCGCTGTACAAATTCCATATCCGTTCCCACGTGCACGGCTATCAGGTCGACAAGACGGATCCGTTCGCCGTGTTCAACGAGATTCCGCCTAAGACGGCCTCGATCGTTTGGGACACCCACTATGACTGGCACGACGGCGAATGGATGCGTGACCGGCACCGCCGCAACGCCCTCCAGGCTCCAATCTCGATCTACGAAATGCATGTCGGTTCATGGCGCCGCATCGGCGAGGAGGGCAACCGGTCCCTGAGTTACCGCGAACTTGCCATGGAACTGCCGGCGTACCTGCAACGGATGGGATTCACCCATGTGGAGTTTCTGCCCGTCATGGACCATCCGTTCTTCGGGTCATGGGGGTATCAGACGACGGGATATTTTGCGCCGTCCGGCAATTACGGGACGCCGCAGGATTTCATGACGCTCATCGACGAGCTCCATCAGCACGGCATCGGCGTCATTCTGGATTGGGTCCCTTCGCACTTTCCGACGGACGCCCATGGACTCGCCTTCTTCGACGGCACGCATTTGTTCGAGCATGCCGATCCCCAGCAGGGCTTCCATCCCGAATGGAATACCTACATCTTCAA
>DATELB010000141.1:0-15381 GCA_035277085.1 Nitrospira sp.
CTTCCCCGTCGCTGACGGCTTGTCGCTAAATAATGCCCTCGCAATGATACTCGCACCCGGGTTTCAATACAGGAAGGAGGGGTGCGGCCCCTTCCCGCCTCTCTACCTGCGATCCCACAACTGACTGACACCTACAGCGTCTCGCTCGGTTAATCTCACGTATGTGAACCATGGCTGCTCGCCCCACAAATTAACCCCGAAAGTAGTCCGCCCGGTATGCTGATGACACCGGCGTCATGGCGCTGAAGTTCCAGTCGAACGTCAGGACCGCGGATCGATCGGAAGTATGGGAGAGCAGCCGTTCGCCGTTCATCACCACGAGGCTCGGAGCTTTCCAAAAATCGAGTGTCCGCTCCGCACCTGTTCGATTGCACACGATCAATGGCAGTCCTGTTTCTCGTGTCCGTTCCTCCCACTCGCCGTTCGGCCCATGAATTCCCGGCCCCCACGAAGCTGGAGAAACCAACATCTGAGCCCCCTTGGACTTCATCGTATCCGTGATATTCCGCGTATACATGTCGCTACAAATCGGAAGCCCGACCTGCACGCCGTCACACGCTACTGGGGTGGCGGTATCACCGGGAGTTGACCAGGAAAGAGAATCGCTCGCGACATTTATTTTTCGGTGTCTACCAACTATCTTCCCGCCCGAATTTATGATGAACACTGAGTTGTAAAGTTTCCTTCCATCTCGTTCTGGACAAGAAAGAAAAACCGTCCGTCTGAGGCCTTCGGTAAGCCGGCATACGTGCTGCACCCATTCGTCTGGTTGAGGCTGTATCCAGTCGGTGCCAACGAGCTGAACAAATTGAAGCCCACATACGGCCAGCTCAGGGGAAACAATCCATTGAGCCCCCACACCAGCGGCATGCTTGACGCCCTCTTCAATGACATATCGATTGCGCGTGATATCGCCGGTCACCGTCGCAAGATGAAGAAGCGCAATTCTTCCTGATTTCATTCCACCATCTCCATAAAGCGAGGGGTCCTTTCTTCGCGCGGTACAAATGGAACTCCGCACCCCCTCGCTGTTCTCCGCAATCCGCCACGAGAGCCTATGGACCCAAAGGGGGCTTACAGATTCCTCCCCGGCAATGTCACTCGGGGCAAACCGGATACAGGATGTCTGTCCACGAGGACATGGCATCGGTACACTGTCCTCAATAGCTCTGGCTGGATCACCTCATCGGGAGTGCCGAGACTAAATACCCGGCCTTGATCCAACAACAGGATCCGATCGCAATACTGGCTCGCCAAGTTCAAATCGTGGGAAACAAGCACGACGGTCAGCTGCCGCTCATGCTTGAGCCTATTGAGCACCGTGCAAATCTCGATTTGGTGCTGAAGATCGAGAAACGCGGTTGGTTCATCGAGCAAGAGCACATCGGGAACCTGTGCAAGGGCCCGCGCAATGACCACGCGTTGACGCTCTCCTCCGGACAGTCCTGTTACCGAGCGTTCAGCCAGGTGCCACACGTCCATCGTCTCCATCGCGTGCTGCGCAATGCCACGGTCCTCCGAAGTGTCCCAGCCAAATCCCAAATCCCACATTCGTCGATGGTGATGTGGAAATCGGCCCATCAGAACAGTCTCGGCAACACTGAAAGGAAACGTCTGGACGGTATCCTGTGGGACAAACGCAACGCGCTTGGCAACCACCTCCTGCCGAAGGCTAGAAATGGGTTTCCCCAGCAGCACAATGGACCCTTGCTGCAGAGGCGTGATCTTTGCGAGCAATTTCAGCAGCGATGTCTTTCCAGACCCATTAGGACCCACGATGCCCAACATCTCCCCTGGCCGCACGGAGAAGCTCACGTCTTGAAGCACCGGCGGCGCCATCTCCGGGGATGAACCGACTCGATACCGGAAATGTACATTCTGAACGTCATACGCTGGGCGGCTAAGAGCCTGACTGACGGTGTTCACGACATCTGATCCTTCCGCCAGACAAGGAGATAGATGAAAAATGGGCCGCCCGCCAAGGCTGTCATGATGCCCACAGGAACCTCCGACGGCGAAACAAAAGTTCGGGCGAACGTATCGGCAATCATCAAGAACGCGCCGCCGACCAATCCCGCGGCAGGCATGAGAAGACGGTGATCTGCTCCGAACATCAGGCGCACGGCATGCGGGACCACCATGCCGATGAACCCGATCATGCCGCTGACCGAGACAACCGCACCGGTCATCAATGCCGACACCAGGAAAATGTATCGTTTCGTCCGTTCCGTATCGATTCCGAGTGATCGAGCCGATTCCTCGCCGAATGCCATGACGTTTAGGACCCTCACCTGCTTCAACAGCAAGGCGAGACCAACGAATAGATAGAGAGATAACACCAAAAGTATTGGATAGGTCGGCGCCGTCAGTGAACCCATGAGCCAGATCATCATGCCGAATGAACGGTTGGGATCCATGATCGATGTCACAAACATGATCAGAGCCGAAAAGACGGCGTTGAGGATTACGCCCGCCAACAACAGGCTGTAAATGGGAAGACGGTCGTAACTGGCCGCCAACCGATAGATCACCAGCAACGCTGCCAGGCTTCCCAAGAACCCGCAGAGGGGCAGGATGGACACTGCCAACATCGTCGTACCAACACCAATCAATACGGCAATGGCGACACCAAGCGCGGCTCCACTCGACACGCCGAGGATGTAGGGATCTGCAAGAGGATTTCTCAACAACGCCTGCAACGCGACTCCCACTGATGCCAGACAGCCCCCAATGAGAAATCCGATGAACACCCTCGGCAGGCGGAGCTGGAACAGAATCGTGGCGGTCGTGCCGAGGTCGCTGCTTCCCGTAGCGCTCTCAAAGAAGATGTGGAGGATCTGCCCGAGTCCGATATACTCGGCACCAAATTGGAGGCAGACGATCGCCGAGAGAGCGGAGGCCGCCAGAAGCAGGCCTATGATCTTCGTCCAACGTGCAGGCGTTAGCGTCGACTTCTGAAAGGACTCACTCACCCGACCAGGAGAGGTTGGCGTTGATTCGGTCGGCGACGCCATAAGAGTCGCCGGAGGTGGCGTGGGAGGGCGACTTGGTTGCATCATTGCCGCTCGGATGCTGTGTCGGAGGCATAGGCCTCTGGATGAATCGCTCGAACGAGATGCTCCAAACCATCAACTACGCGAGGCCCTGGGCGGTTCAACGCGTCGGACGAGACCTGACGAAGGTGTCGATTGCGGACTGCCGAGAGACCGCTCCATCGGTTCCATTCCTCTTGTTCGCTTTTCGGAATGCTCTCGGTGGAGCCGACGGGAAAAATCAGAATCTCCGGATCTTCCGTCAATACTGTTTCCATACTAAGCCTCGGATACGGAGAGGAGCTGCCGGCTGCGATGTTGATCCCTCCCGCCAACCCAATCATTTGATGGATATAACTTCCTGGACCGACCGTAATCAGCGGATGGCTGTTCAGCACATACAGCACGCGTCGCTTTTCCATTGACGCGATCCGTCCTGATAGAACTTGGACGCGCTCTCTCATCGCTCTTGTCAGGTCATCGGACATTGCCGTTCGATTGAAAATCTTCCCCAGGCTCTGGATCTGGGCAAAAATATCCTCAACCGATTTCGCTTCGATCAAGAACACTGGGATCTTCAATTGTTCGAGCTTAGCGAGGAGGTCGGCTCGAAGAAACTCTTGAGGAGCGACGATCAGATCAGGACGAAGTGCGATGAGAGATTCTAGATTTGGCCGCGCGTACCCAATTTTCGGTTTAGTCAACGCCGCAGGAGGATAATCGCAGAAATCCGTGACACCGACGATCTGCTCGTCGAGTTCCAGCGCGAACAGCATTTCCGTTATGCTCGGAGCAAGCGACACAACGCGGGTCGGGGCCTTGGCAATGAATAACTTCCGGCCGGCGTCGTCGACGAACGTCCGGGATGCGATGTTCGCCATGAACGGCATGCCGGTGAGAATGCCCTGTTGCCGCCGCTTCACCATCCCTGCCTCGTCTTGGGAAAACGCGCTCTCAGCACATGAAAGTATGACCAAGAGGTAGAACGCGAATACCCACAAGAAGCGGTGAGCACGTTCAAAATGGCTTGTCGTTCTCTCCCTCCCAACCCCGGCAGTTCTTCCGCACCCGCCCGACCCGCCGATTGCTTCGCAATCGATCTCCCGGGACACGCCGTTCCGCGAGAAGGCCGCAGAGGCAAGAACGACGCTGCTGGAAGCCATTTTCAACGTGCGAGAAATAAAAAATCCTCAAGGCCTTGGACAGACCCTGAGGATTGCACCCCGCTTCTTCATCCTCACCTGCTCCCCAGCCCTCGAGGGAACATGGTCAATTTTCCGGGCAGGTCTTCTGGCTCATGGTTCGTCCTACTCCCCGCGCCTTCCCATCCAGCGAACCGGACAGTGGCGTTGCCGGGTTTCGTCCCCATTGACAGCGGCGGGACCGCGAGGGATTCGCACCCTCTTCCCTTACCCGAAAATCACGCTATGTGAGGCGGCACTCTAGGAGACAGTGTCAATTATTGTCAAGTTCATTAATGTCCATTCAGTATGTCCCCGCTCCGATGGGCTGCGCAGCTACACAAAGAATCGGCTCAAACTTCGCGGTTTTGCGCGTGGTTTTTCGGCACGGCGTTTGCGTGATTCCTCTCTGGAGGGTACCGATGATGATAGCCGTGTACAGGCGACAAACTTCTCACCGCCCCTTGATTGTACGTACGTACCCATGAAGCACCTGGTCATTGCTATAGTCATCCTCTGGGCAGCTTTCCATTTTGGCGGAGCGTTCCTCTCCTCAGACGACCGTGAAACGGCGGCGGCATTCGGCCGCCTGGTCGAGGAGCCGCCGCGGTCACTTGAGAACCCTTACTCCAACGGATACTTTTACCTTTTCGGATTGACGGCCGCGGCAACGCTCGACCCGGCAAGAACCGGTTATGAAATCTGGGTCGAGGAGACCGAGGACGCGCGGCGCGGTGAATCCGCCGAGCAGCGAGCCACGAGGGCAGATCTCGTCTTAGCGGTTCCCGAGGCCACGGGTCCGGGATGGGAAGCCGACGATCCTCTCAGGGAGTTTCAAAAAAACGACGCAGCCCTCCTTTTGGCCAAGCGGCAATATGGGACCCTGCTGTCGCGCTACGAACATTGGATCGGCATGCCCTTCAACGACTGGGGATTCGGGCGCCGCGTCACGCCGCTCGGACCGGAACTCCTGGCCGTTCATCGCTTGTACGTCACAGACGGATTTTCCGCAGGTACTGTCGATGGGCTGGAGCGCCTGCACAAAGACCTTAACTTATGGCGTTCGATCCTCAGAGAAGCGAAAACGATCGACACAAAAGTTCTCGCACAGATTGTCATGACCGATGATCTCCAGCTGTTGTCAAGGATACTCGCCAAGCCGACGGTCGACAGAGCGATCCTGAGCATGGGGCTTCAGCTGACGTTGCCGTTATCCGCGCCGGAATATTCCCTTCGCTGGCCGATCCGGCATCAACTGGCATTGGCCATGAAAGGTCGTACGGTGGGGGGCACGGGCGACAAGGAACAGGAACGCCGCCGAGTCTACGAAGGCTGGCTCACGAAGATGGGGCGTCTACCTCAGGAAGCATTCGAGGGCATCGTGCATCCCCCTGCCCGATCCTCAGCTCGCAATTTCCAATGGAGTCAGGCCACGGCCGCCTATGCCGCCTATTACGACGCCGTCATTAAGGCGTCGGAAAACAGTGCAAAGCGTTTGCCCGGCATGCAAGACGTGACAGGAATGATTCACCGCGGTTGGTTTGAAAGCATCTTGAATTCCCGGCCGGTTGAGCCGGAGTGGGAGCTCTTCCACGGCGAGTTGATCGAAACCGACACGCGGCTACGCCTGGCCTCGCTGCAGATTCAGCTTCGGCATCCCAGCCCGCAGACCGCGGTGCCGACCCGACTGGCAGAAGTCGGCTCGCAATACTTTGATCCGTTCACGGGATTGCCGATGCTGTGGAGCCCTACCCAGCAGAGACTCTACAGCGTCGGGAGAGACCGGTTGGATGACGGCGGTGACCCGACCTTCGATATCAGCGTACCTGCGGTTGTGGGACAGGCCGTCGCCGCGCCGACACAAGCCAAGTCAACGGGACTGACTGCGCCGCGCTCGTCGAGACGATAGCTGGCCGATGTCCTGCGCCGGGGCATGCGTACTTGTCATCGCCGGATACCGTATGGTAGATTCACGGACCGCTCACACTTCCCAATGAAGGAGTCAGGCCGTGGCATTCGCATGCGACATTTGTTCGAAAAAGCATCAGTCCGGGCATAACGTCAGTCACGCCAACAACAAGACCAAACGCACGTTCAATCCCAACCTTCAACGTGTCCGCGCCGTGGTCGACGGATCGACCAAACGCATCCGCGTCTGCACCCGTTGCCTTCGGAGCGGCAAGGTTCGCAAGGCCCTCTGAGCCGTTCCTCTTACGGCGCCGACCATCATACCCGACCTGAGCGGTCCGTGATTTTTACAGCCACCGGCCCGTCCGGCGACAAGGCCATTGTTCGATTCCCGTCCCGGCTGGTCGGAAGCCAGCCCACTTCCCCATTGGCATCCAGCCCGAGGCGCGCGGCGCTTTTTCCGGATTGATCCCAGCAGCAGGAACTCCTCGGCATTCAGGCATTCGGCTTTGGGGCATGCACCAGGCCCGGGACGAACAGCCGCTCGCCGAGCATCCGCCCGTCATACTTCCAACGAATGTGGCTGCGAGGACGGGAACCTGCGAGAGCTTCGTCATGACGAGCTTTCTTGCTCACTTAGCTCGGAACTTTCAGTTTTGTGGAAAACCTGTTCCTTGACTTGATCGTAGAGGAATCGTAGGATTCGATCTTCGTCTAAGAGCGGGCGTAGCTCAGTGGTAGAGTCCTAGCTTCCCAAGCTAGTTGTCGTGGGTTCAAATCCCATCGCCCGCTCCAAAATTTTCAACCACTTCCAATTCATCTCCTGACGGTCCTCGAGATCGTATCCGGTTTCCGTCACGGTTCCAACTGAGTTCGGCTCACTTTTTACTGTGGGCTTGCCGTAGGCCGCCACTGTCTCAACAGCAGCAAGCAAATCGGATGGAGATAGGTGCGCATACCGTCGCACAAGCGCCGTCGTGCTATGCCGCATGAGGGCTGCAAAGTCCCTTCCGTCTGGCCGCTCATGGCCAGCCGAGAGGCAAAGGTATGGCGGAGAGTGTGCCAGCCCACGCCGTCCTCCAGCTTGGTCGCAATGACGGCGGGACGGAATATCCGAGCATAGAAGTTCCGCTGATCCATCGGTGTCACAAGAGTTTCTGAGGGATACACAAAATGACTGACGATCTGGCGATTCATCTGTTGAATCTGTCGTGGTCACCGCATGTTGTATGTTCTTGCCATTGCTGCCCTTCTTTTCCTGACGTATGCGGCATGGCGTTTCCTCTCTAAGCATAAAAAGCGACGAGCGAGTGTGCCGGAATGGGCGCGTTACTATGGCCGCCTAGACCAGTGAATTCGCCGCCACCACTCGTGGCTGCCCGTCTCTACGAGATGCACACAAGTAGGCCGCCATACTAGTCCTGATGCGTAGTGAGATCGCGAACGCATGGCGGATTTTACATCCTTGTCAGTTGGTTGGAGGCAATTCAATCCGTTGACACCATATCGAATCAGGTCTTACCCTTATGGCCTGATAATCTAGGGTTTTATATGGCATTCCCCCATTGGAATCGTGGAAGTACAGGCCGTTGGCACGAGCTCAAGGAGATGGCGTTCGTTAGACTCCTCATGCCAGTCATGTTTGCAACACTCATAGGAGCAGCCACAATTCTTATCTATCTACCGTCGACATTCTTAGAACCTTATTTGATTCCTTGGCTCGGCCAGGAGTATTCAGGAGGATTGTCGTTACTTGTCGTCTCGATCGGCGGGATACTCATAGTTGCCTTTTGGGCGATAGCAGCAGAACAAGTTTCTAAACTCCGCGATCATTTCAAGGGTCGCTCCCCGCGCATCGAATCTGTACTGGATGAGCCGGATAGTGTGAGCGACATACTCTTCGCTGCCATCTATTCTAAGAACAAAGGCAGAGTATTAGTGATCAAAACTAAATACGGATCGGAATTTCATGGGAGGGTTGTGCGACATGAGGGTCTATCCATGCTGGTCTACTCGAAAAAAAGCGAAAGACTAATGAAGTTCAACTTTGGCGAGATTCAGAGGGTCAGCCTGAGCAATGAGGAATTGGCATTGCCACACAAATCTCTGCCTAAACTATCTGAGAGTTAATTCAATACTGGCAGCATCATGCATCCTCCTGGTCTCTCCCAAATGTTCGTTGAACATAAATTCATGGTTGGTTTTGCCCAGTCGTTCATGCCCGCCAAGGTCTGATGCTTGGCATTCGCCAGCCGCTGCATGGCCGGTATTTGAAAAATTGGAACACGCACAATACCTACTGGTGTTGGCACGCCATGCTCGACCATTTCGAACGCGGCCTCGGCATGTCAGACGCACAGATCGAGCCGTTCAAGGGGCTTATCGAATACTAAGACAGCACTCCACCCACTAGCGTCCGCCTTGGCCTACAACTTTGTGCGATTAGGCGAAGACGGAGTTTTCGTCATTGACAAAAACGAATGAGGAAATAATACTGAATAGAAAGGCACTTCAATCCTCACTCAGCACGGTGACTCGATATAGGCTCCATCTCTCTACCGTCTCCCATTCGCGACCCCTGCAACGTAGAAAATTACCTGAAAAAGGTAGACAATGCGGGTCAAAAACGAAGTGGATAAATTTACCAGTGCCTGCGAGCATCTTCTTGCTGCAGTACATCTGAATCGGCCTCTTACTGACGACGAGAGGAGGCTTATCCAGTACTACTGCGGCGAACTGCATAACAAGATTATATCGCCTCCGACTGACTGAATTTCACATTCGAATAGCTATCCCGTCTGCTTGAAGAGGTCTGCCCGCCTTTCCTTCTGGCTGTAGTTGGGATTCCTGATCTTGATCCACTGTGGAGACCGCTAGTTCTCCGCATATGGGCTGTCAGCCCGCTTAGCTACTTCCCCTCAAGGTCAAGTTGGCAGCACAGTCGATACAGCTCTATGCCGCTGCCTCGCGGCACGCTAGCCGATCAGTAAGAAGGGCGAGTGAAGCCCAATCGGAGCCTTCTCTTGATGGGGATCGATATTAGCAGCTCAATAGACGACCTTGTAAACCTCGTTTGAAGGAGGGCTTTCAACACCGCTACTGTTATAGTCCGTCACAGCAAAATAATAGGTATTCCCGATGACGAGATTGTTCACTACATACGAGGTCACATTTCCCACGTTGGTGGGCGGTCCGTAGAGTCCCGGGGCCGTTCCGACGTACACGTTATATCCGGCCACCCCTGTGCTGTTCGTGGGGGCACTCCAGCTGAGCGACGCCGTCGTGCTGGTGCCGGACGTCGGTGTCGTTGGCGCAGGGACGCAGCGGTAGTCAGCATCAGCTGTGTTTTCCACCCCTGCGGCATTTCGTGCATAGACACAGATAAACGTTTCACCGCTCTTCCATGTTCGTACCAGGCTGTAGGTCGGATTACATGCGACAGCAATGATCGTAGAGGACAAGTCTGTTTGATAGCGAATGGACGCTGGCTGGTTCGCGCATGTTACTGTAAGACCGGACGCTGTATTATTTGTCAAGTTCGTAATCTGTGGAAGGGCAGCTGTCGGTGTCGTAGTAGTCCCTGAAGATGTATTTGTTGTTGAGGTGGTGGTCCCTGATGAAGTAGTCGTCGTCGGCGTGGTCGTTGTGGTTGTTGTGGTTGTCGTGGTCGGTGTACTTGTTCCCGGCGAGTTGGCCGTCGTGCTGGGGGCCACCGTCAATGAGACCGGAATTGACACGCTGCCTCCTTGAGACATGGTGAAGGCAACGGTCGCAGAATAGGTTCCTGCCGCAAGACCCGCTGTATTAACAGAC
This sequence comes from Nitrospira sp., assembly GCA_035277085.1. Taxonomy (GTDB): domain Bacteria; phylum Nitrospirota; class Nitrospiria; order Nitrospirales; family Nitrospiraceae; genus Nitrospira_C. Next base: position 9,935 of record DATELB010000141.1, read on the forward strand.
ACGGTAATCTGCGACGTATTAGTTATGCTACCAGTTGCGGGCGACACCGAGACCCAACTCGCGCTATCTGATGCCGTCCAATTGGTCGTTTTTCTATTTTGTTTTGAAACTGTGACTGATTGGCTTGCCGGACTTGCTCCACCTTGCATAGCTTGAAATCTGAGCGCAGTTGGACTCGCTGACGCTGCGAAGGCTTGAGTACTTGTATACCCTTCAATGCCGAATGCGAGCGCCACAGCCATAATCGAGGAGCATAGAATGCCAGACGTCACAAGACACCTCGCTTTTTTCGACGACTGTTACCTGAAAATCGGCACATTGGCTGAATGATCCAAGGGATCCGTTTCCCTTTAGCAACAGCAGTGCCATACCGCGAACGCGCAAACGCTTAATTTACACGGCGTTTGGCTGGTTGAAGGTCAAAAATCCTAATGAACCGTTCAATTGCTGCACAGTCTGTAGGTGCAGTAGTTCAAGAATTGTCAGGCAAGGCTCCCTTTTCGCTCTGACTCGCCGTGCAGAGCAGTCGGAGCTTCGCGGCGACGCTTAAACAAGTCGGCCTACTTATCCCGCCTTCGTCCTGACATGTAATGCTAGGAATCCTTCCAGGCCTACGCATGGCTTGGGACCGTTACGATGTATTATGGTACTCGGTACAGTCCCTGTCAGCTGTTGCGCATGCGGTCAGGCGACGTGCAGGCGGTCAAATCGGACGACATTGAGGGATGCCTTCGCTAGGTGGCTCGGCTGGTACCCGTGGCAGTGCACACGCTGCAGCGCGAGGTTCTACCTCCATCGTCGGTCGAATGATCCCGACAACTGCATCGGTCCGACCATGAAGCAGGACAGTGGTGAAGGGCGAGGCGATAGGAAATCGACGAAGATCTTGCCTGAGATCCGTAGCTCATAGTGAGACTAGTCAGCTCGCTGGGCAGCGGTTTACTGGAATCGAGTGACCACCGAAATGTTCAAAATCTGTAGATTCCGTACGCTCAATAATTCATGCACGAACGGCAAATCGTTTGTCTTTCTACTGTGTATTTCCTGGTGGCTAACGATTGCCTCGGAATCAATGGCAGTCGACACGGATTTCTACATTGTTGCCCATGCAGATGATTGGCAACTCTTCATGGGCGACAAAGCATGGGCTGATGTTCACGCCGGTCATAAGGTCATCTTTGTTCAGCTAGGCGCAGCCTCGAATGCATCTTGGCCGAATTGGGAGGAAGGCAATCAACTGTCCATCGAATCATTGGCGGGAGCAGATGCATCTGAAGTACACGCCGCTTGTTTGTGGCAGATGATAAACAGCCACCCGATATGTAAACGCTCATACAATAATACCGCGGCTTATTATCTTCGGCTGCCAGTGGCACATTATCAAACCCGACATGGCTTTGAAGTCAGTAAGTTTCAGACTCTTGAGCAAACACATCTAGGCGTAAATATCCTCGAATCACTCGGCGAGAATGCTACACGCTATGAGTCCTTTTCGGATTTGGTGTCAACCCTCGCCAGCATTGTTGGTATCGAAGTAGATGCCTCTGACACCACAGGGCTGACCATCAATGCGCAAGATCCGGATACAGAGCTGAATGTGAATGACCATATTGACCACCTGACGGCGGGATGTGCGGCCTTTATAATTGCGAGAAAAGCCAGTGCCCGCCTACGGCTTTATCTAGACTACAACAGCCAGAGTTGGCCCGATAACTTAGATGCACAATCTGTTGAAGTAAAGACACGCCTGTTCTCGATCTTCGACACGAAAGTCGGAATAGGCATAAATCCGGATTTTAGTGCCTTCCTTCGACGCACAATATTCAGAGAGATCTTGCTGTATGGCGTTCCATCGGGCGCTATCACATCCGAGTCGCTGTCTACCAGCTGCGAAATGCATTAGAAGGGCGGACAGAACCAGTCAATGGAACGAATTAGGACTAGGCGTGGGGAGTCCTCATTCAGGCTACTGCCCTGCCTGAACAACCCGGGGGGATGGTCGGCAGGGAAGAAAAAGGTTTTTCCGGTTTTTGTCACGGTTGCTTCCCTAACTTGCTCTTTCCTGCTGTGTCCTCCTGTGCCGAGAACAGTTGAATAATTGCGGCTTATACCGCCTGGCGTGTACTGGCGTAACTACGGGAAACCCGCTTCCCAAGCTAGTTGTCGTGGGTTCAAATCCCATCGCCCGCTCCAAACCAAGCTTGCTCGTTCCGGCGCCTCATCGGCGTCAGCCTTCTTCTTTGTGGCGCCGGAAAAACACCTCCAGCGTTGCTTGGCTTCGCAATCACATACCTGTTCGTGCCGGCGGCTCTTCAGGCGAAGCCTCTCCTCATTGTCGCCGCCGGATAAACACCTTCAGTGTTCTCTTTTCTCCGTGATCGCAGGCGCCTCATCGACGTAGCCTTCTTCTTTGGTTTCTCACTCCTGTAACTGGACGAGAGCAAATTTTCGCCGCCCGATCTTCAGCTGATATGCCCGGCCTGGAGCAAGCTTCAACGTAGCGGTCGCGTCAGTTTGCTTCGTGCCGTCCACTTCCAGTCCACCTTGAATCACCAGTCTTCGCGCCTCACTTTTGCTGGGTACAAGCCCGGTTTTTGCGACCAGATCGGTAACCGTGATCGTCCCATCCTCTTTCAGATCGGCCTTTCCCAATGTGAGCCGCACATCCGGTTCGTTCGGGAAGTTTCTGTCTTGAAATTTTTGCTGAAAGGCTGCGAGAGCAGTCCGTGCCGCGTCCTTCCCGTGGTATCGCTCGACCAGCAGGCTGGCCAGTCGCTGCTTGGCCTCCATGGGATGTGAGGCCTTCACCTGGGCCAAATCCTCCGTCGTCAGTAGTTCGTAGTATCTGACCATCAGGTCATCGCTGACCGACATGATTTTGCCGAACATGTCTCCCGGCACATCTTCGAGCGCCACATAGTTGCCGACGCTTTTACTCATTTTCCTGACGCCGTCCGTGCCTTCCAGCAACGGCATCGTCACGACGACCTGTGGTTCCTGTCCGTAATCTCTCTGCAGCTCGCGGCCCACCAACAAATTAAATTTTTGATCAGTCCCACCGAGCTCGACGTCGGCCTTCAAGGCCACCGAATCGTACCCTTGCACGAGCGGATACAAAAACTCATGGATGCTGATCGGTTTCTGTTCCTGGAAGCGCTTGTGAAAATCATCTCGCTCCATCATGCGCGCGACCCGGTAATGGGAGGCTAATGCGATGAGATCGCCCGCCGTCATCGGTCCCATCCACCGGCTGTTGAACTCGATGAGCGTCTTCTCCGGATCCAGGATTTTAAAGATCTGCCGCTGATAGGTCCTGGCATTGTCCTCGACCTGTGCCTTCGTGAGCACCTTCCTCGTTTCAGAGACTCCGGTGGGATCGCCGATCAAACCTGTAAAATCTCCGATTAGGAAAATGACTTGATGGCCAAGGTCCTGAAAATGCTTGAGCTTATGGATCAGGACGGTATGGCCGAGATGGAGATCCGGCGCCGTTGGATCAAAGCCGGCTTTGACGCGCAACGGTCTATGGTCCTTGAGCGAACGGGCGAGCTTCGATTCGAGCTCGGCCTGTTGAATCACTTCGACCGCACCTCGAAGGATGAGATCCAACTGCTGCGAGAGTTCGCTCATGCCGTCTTCCTTGCGGCCTTCGGAATCGCGGCCGGTGCGACGGCCACGTGCGCCCGAATTTGTTCGAATTTCTTCGGTCCGATGCCTTTGACCTCGCGAAGTTGCTCGATGTCGTGAAACATCCCTTGAGATGCCCGGTACTGGATAATGCGACCGGCCAGCACAGGACCGATGCCGGGCAGCCGTTCGAAATCTTGCGCCGATGCACGATTCAGGTCGAGTGCGATGCCTGCAGCGCGCCGCAAAACGTCGTGATCTCGCGGCCGTTCGTGCGGTGCGCTCGGTGTCGATTTCATTGACGGCGGCGCCGTGGGCTCAAGAGTGTACCGGCCGTGCTCCTGATGTTCGGCAGGTTCCAGCGGGTCGGGACTGTTCGGCGCCGGAACGGACCACCCGATCCAGCACACCACAGCCAGGGCCACACCAACCATAGTCAGTTTGAAGAAGACGTTTGAAAGCATGATCAGATCTTCTTCTTCAATTGATGAATGGCCTTGTCTTCTGCATCTTCGGCCGCCTCCATCATCGCTTCCGCGAGAGTCGGATGGGCATGAATCATGTCGGCTACTTGCGAGACCGTGGCGCCAAGTTGCATCGCGAGAGCCGCTTCATGAATGAGATCCGCGGCATGAGCGCCGATAATGTGGACGCCGAGAATCTTACCGCTTGCGGCGTCCGCAATCACCTTGCAAAAACCGGTGGTCTCGCCGGTGGCCTGCGCCTTTCCCAAGGCGGTGTACCGAAACCGGCCGATTTTCAGCCCGCTCGGCGCATCCCCTTTCGACTCGTGTTGCTCCCGGGCTTGAGCCTCGGTAAGTCCGACCCGGCCGATCTCTGGCAAGGTAAAAATGCCCGCAGGCACCACGTCGTATTTCATGGAAGTCTGGTGGCCGAGAATATGTTCCACGGCAACCTTGCCTTGCGTCGAGGCGACGTGTGCTAACATCGCCTTGCCTGTGACGTCCCCAATCGCATAGACGCCGGGCACTGACGTTTCCATCTGCTCATTGACGAGGATTTCCCCCCGCCGTCCCGTCCGGATGCCCACTTCCTCCAGGCCGATTCCACCGCTGTTCAACCCGCGGCCCACGGAGACCAACACCACATCCGTCTCAATGGTCTGACCATCTTTCAGCTGCGCCGCGACCGTGGCTGTCTCGCGCACGAGCCGATCCACGGTCGTCCCGGTGATGACGGTGACACTCCGCTTTTTCAGCTCACGCGTCATTGTGGACGACACCTCTTCGTCTTCCATCGGGAGAATCCGCTCCATGAGTTCCACGATCGTGACGTCCGTGCCGAGACCGCTGAACAAGGCGGCGAATTCACACCCTTCCACGCCTCCGCCGATGATCAAAAGCCGCCTTGGAATGACCGTCAGATCCAACAATTGTTGGCTTGTCAGGATCTGCCGTCCATCGATGGGAAACTGAGGAAGATTGGGCCAGGACGATCCGGTGGCGATGATGATCGAATCAGCGGTAACTGAGCGCTCACCGCCGGCGGTCAGGGCGACGTGGAGGTGTTGCCGGTCCCGCAAGACTCCGCGTCCCTCCACGTAGTCGATGTTCCATGCCTTGAAAAGGGTTCCAATGCCTTTGACGAGACCGGTGACGACTTGGTTCTTTCGCGCGACCATCTGCGCAAGATCGTACGTGACCGGCCCGCTGACACATAAACCCATTGCGCCCGACTTCTTGACCTTATCACCCAGTTCGACGACCCCTAGAAGCGCCTTACTGGGAATGCAGCCCCAGTTCAGGCAGACGCCGCCAAGCGCTTGGGATTCGATGACAATCACGCGGGCGCCCAATTGG
>DATELB010000142.1:0-9407 GCA_035277085.1 Nitrospira sp.
AGAACAGTCCCAGCCGACGGCTCGTTTCGAAAAACGCTTCCAGCATCGCGTCCTGCCACATTTCTTTCATGAGAACCTCCACCGCTCGACCAGGTAGGGCTTCATTCGAGCGAATGTGTCGCACAGTTCTTCGATGCAGTCTTCGACGTCCTCGGGTTTCTGCTGCTGCGTTCGCAGCACCAGCGACGCCATCTGCCCCAGATACAGCGGCGTCAGCGATTTGAGCAGGTGTTCCCGATGCAGCACCTTTTCGTGGTAGGCCAAGGCAAAGTCATAGACGGTCTGCGCCCACAACTGCGGCGGAAAACGAAAATCGTCTGTTTCGACGAGGCCCAAGGGCAGGATCCCCGACAGCGTCTCGGGCGAAAGAATGATTTCCCAGATCGGCAAGAGGTCCCGCAGCCCCTGCCGAAACCCACGCATCATCCGGTCGATGTTGATGGGGCCGCGATCTGGCTGCGGGCGGTAAGGAATACCTGTCTGTAAGACGGGCTGAACGCGGGCAGGACGTTCCCACGCGTCCTGGTAGCGTTCCATGAACGAGAATACCGTGCCGACCGTCTGCGCGACGACCGTGGAAACATCTTCCGCTGCGGCCGCATGCTGCACGACCTTCTCTCCGAGGCCGGCCTGGCAAAGACGACGGCCTTCGGCAATGGCCACCGTCGTCAGACAGGCGTCCAGTGTGGAACGCAGCGAACGTTCGTCCCAGAACGGCTGCTCCAAAAAGAGGCCGGCAAGCGCGCCGGAGATGCCGCATCCCCCGCCGACGTGATAGCGCATCGCCGTGCCGTACAGCGCGCGGTTCAGAGGATACACGAGCATGTTCGTCAGACTTCCCTCATAGCGCGGCCGCAGAAAGAGCGGCGCCACGTAATCGGCCCGCGATTGCATAATGGGATCCAGCAGCCACGGGATCCAGTCGGGCGTCACCGACCGCACGCCCGGGTCGATCACCGCACAGGCGGCTGCCTGCGCCTCCTTCGTCGCCGAGAGAAAGGAATGAAACGCCTCCTCCCGCCCGCTGGACCAACCGGCCGAAAGGCGGGGCAACGACTCCATGCCACTGGCGCCCGGTGGCGTCCGGCTCAAAAGCGCGATGGGGAAACGCTCCTCCACGGCGACTTTCATCAGCTCCGGTGTCCCGTCTTGCGATCCGGCATCCTGGTTCACGAGCAGGACACTCGCGGCGGGAAATGCCTGGCGCAGGCCTGCTGTGACCGCCTGGATGACGGGCTTTACCGTTTCCGCATTATTGTAGCTCGGCAGGCCCACGAGAATATCGGCCCGCCCGACCTGCGGCAGCTGGGCCTGTATCTGCGCCCAGGAAGGGTCCACGCGGTCCTGCGCCTTCATCCAAGATGTCCCGTGTACAGATTCAAGAGGGTTAAGTAATCAATCAGGTGCCGAGTGATCATGAAATTTCTCCGGACATGCTCGCGGCCGGCTCCGCCCATCCGCTGGATCAATGCGGGGTTGTTCAAGAGATGGCGCACGCGGAAGGCCATGCCTTCTTCGGAACGGACGAGAAACCCCGTGACGCCGTCGATGATCTGTGCGCAGATTCCTCCAGCTTCACTGGCAACCACGGCCTTGCCTTTCCACATGGCCTCGGAGACCGTGATGCCGAACCCCTCTTTGAGCGGCTTATGGACGAAGACCGTAGCCGCGCGCTGAAGCGCATTGATTTCAAGATCGGCTTCGGGAGGCAGCTGCAGTACGTGCACGTCCGGGTCCTTAGCACACGCATCTTTGATGGCCGCAAACATCGACTCGCCCTCCGGGTTGTGGGCGACTCCTCCCCCGGCCAGCACCAGCCGGCAGTCGTGGTGGTCCTTGACGAGACGATAGGCCCTGAGCGTGCCGAGTTGATCCTTCATCCGCTCAAAGGGGGCGATCTGCAATAAGATAGGCTTGTCGCGGGGGATCTCCAGGCGCTCCATGACCTGGCTGACCTCCGACCGGGGCATCTCGCGGTTCTTCACACTCAACGGATCGATCGAGGGATAGATGAGAAATTTCGGCAGCGGCAGTCGCTGTGAAAATCCGTTGAGCGAAAAGATGGCCGCGTCATAACGGACGACGAACCGGCGGATGAAGCTCCAGGCCCGCCGCTGCGGCTCGGACAGATCGAGATGACAGCGCCAGATCCACTTTCCCTCTTTGCGCTGTTCGACGAGAGCGGCCGGCTGCGGATCGTGAACCATCACGACGTCGCCCTCGAGACTCAGGCTTTCGGCGTTGCGGCGGTTCGTCTCGAGATAGGCATGCTGCATGGACTCGGAAAGCTCCTGCTCGTCTCCTTGCAAGGCGCCGGCGAGGCGTCGAGTGACGCCGAGGAATTCCTGGTCCGCCGCGAGGACCTCCCACCGCGCCACCAGCCCGAGACCGTTGAGGATCGGGATCAACCGGCGCAGCAATTCCGCCGCCCCCGCCCCATACCGTACGGCGCTGACGTGCACGAACTGCCGTCCTCGGACCGACTCGCTCAGGCGGTAGAGAAAATCCACCGTTCCTTTCGGTGCGACGTCGCGATATTCGTCGATGCCCTGTGCCATCCGTGCTCCGTCTCCACCCGCCCACCCCGAAGCGCCGAAGCGCTTCATTCCCGGCAGCGCGTTAAATCAGCGTCTCTTCGATGCCGTACGTGCCCTCTCCCGCGGTCCGTCGGTCCAGCAGGAACCAATAGTAGCCGTAGGGCGCGAGGCTCAGCATGTACGGTTGGGGACCCACTTGAGGGAATCGCGAGTCGCCGAACAATTCGATCGGGATCGCCCCGCTGTACGGCGCGAGATCCAACTCCACTGCCTCGGCCGATCCCGCGAGATTGTGCACCAGCAACACGGTCGTCTCGCCGTACCTGCGGAGATAGGCCAGCACCTTCTCGTTGCGCGGACGGAGGAATTGGATCGTCCCGCGGCCGAACGCCTGGTACCGCTTGCGGACGGCAATCAACCGGCGCATCCAGTGAAGCAGGGAATGCGGGGTCTGCTGCTGCGCTTCGACGGAGACCGCCTGATATCCAAAGACCGAATCCCCGATGACAGGGAGGTAGAGCGAAGCGCCGTCGGCTTTGGAAAATCCGCCGTTGCGGTCCGCGGTCCACTGCATCGGTGTGCGCACGCCGTTGCGGTCTCCCAAATGAATGTTGTCGCCCATGCCGATCTCGTCTCCGTAATAGACGATGGGACTGCCAGGCAGCGTGAACACCAGGCTGTTGAGCAGCTCGATTTTGCGGCGGTCGTTATCCAGCAGCGGCGCAAGGCGGCGGGCGATGCCGATATTGCGCCGCATGAGAGGGTCGCGCCCGTAGGCGTAATACATGTAGTCGCGCTCTTCCCCCGAGCACATTTCGAGCGTGAGTTCATCGTGGTTGCGCAAAAACAGGCACCATTGGCAATTCTCGGGAATCGAAGGCGTGTGAGTGAACATGTCGAGAATGGGGCGCCAATCCTCGCTGCGAAGCGCCATGAACAGGCGCGGCATCAATGGAAAGTGAAAGGCCATGTGACATTCGTCGCCGTCTCCGAAGTACGGCCGTACATCGGCAGGCCACTGATTCGCCTCCGCCAAGATGATCCGACCTTGGTAGCTCTCGTCGATGCGCCTTCGCACGTCCCTCAGATACGCATGGGTCTCCGGAAGATTCTCGCAGATCGTCCCCTCCCGTTCGAACAAGTACGGGACGGCATCGCAGCGGAATCCGTCGAGGCCTTGATCGAGCCAGAACGCGAGGATATCGAGCATGGCGCCGCGCAGCTCAGGGTTGTCATAGTTCAAATCTGGCTGATGGCTGAAGAACCGGTGCCAGTAATAGGCCTGCGCGACGGGATCCCATGTCCAATTGGATTTCTCCGTATCGATAAAGATGATGCGGGCCTTTTCGTACTTCTTGTCCGTGTCGCTCCATACGTAATAGCCGCGCTTGGCCGAGGTCGGAGAGCTGCGCGATTCCAAAAACCAGGGGTGCTGGTCGGACGTATGGTTGAGCACCAGATCGGCGATCACTCGCATGCCGCGGCGATGGGCTTCGTCCAAGAAGCGGCGCACGTCGGCCAGCGTCCCGTAATCCCGGAACACGCCCCTATACTCCGCCACGTCGTAGCCGTCGTCTCGCAGCGGGGAGGGAAAGAACGGAAGGAGCCAGATGCAATCGACGCCCAGCCATTGCAGATAGTCCAGTTTTTGCGTCAGGCCGGGGAAATCTCCGACGCCGTCGTCGTTGCCGTCAAAAAAAGCCTTTACATGGAGCTCGTAGAACACGGCGTCCTTGTACCAGAGCGGGTCCATCATCAGCCGAGGCTCCTATTCGGGCCCGAACCAGATTGTTTCGCGATAAACTCGTCACATACGCCGATGAGAGCGGAACGCAAGCGCTCGAGACTCCCCAAGTAGGGATTAATCGAACGGAGCCTGTCGGCCAAGTCCGGCATACCCAACGTGTGAAGGGCCCAGGCCGAAAAGTCGTTTTCGGAGCTGCCGAGCCGATGGCGTGCTTCAAACACATGGTAATAGATGGCGCTCACTTCGACTTCCGCGAGGGCCTGGCGAAAGGCTCTGAGGCTCGAGACCTCCAAGCCGGTCGGCACCTTCAAAATCCTCGACTGATTGAAATGAAACGGCGACCCGTACATCACTCGAGGCACGAGCGGCATTCGGGACAGATGATCGTCGATGATGGAGAGCAGCTCGTCACGAAGCGTTTCCAGGTTGGCAAATGCGAAGGGGTCGACCACGGCCAACTGTTCTCCGAGCACAATGTCCCGCACCTCCATCGCCACCCATTGGGCAAAATCGTTGGGATAGACGCGCTCCACATAACTGTGCCTAAGGAAATAGCTGTGCGTATGAAAATAAATCGAGTCGAGAGGAACTTCCTCGATCAGCTCCACCAGGCGCCGTTCGTCCTCAGCGGTTTTACCTAAAATCTCGTGGAGTTCGCTGCACCCGGTGAAGCGAAACAGCCCCTGCGTGGTTTCCATCGGCTACCCTTCGCGTCCATAGTCGGCCGGCCGTCTCACGCTGCCGGGACGGTGATTCCTTGTTAGGTGCGCACGAAGGATTCTGGAGGAGAACTAGGGGTATCTCTAGGGGGGCCAATCTGCTCACAAACCCTTGTCAAACCAGCCGATTGGCGGTGACCACAGCGGCCTGCAAAGAAAGAGCGGTCCGCCGGGACGCGGAATACGCAGTCCGGAGCGTCAGACTCCGAAATGGCGCTGGACACTTGCGGCTCGATTACGCCGCGATGCCCGTTCGACCAACCCGGACCGTGCGGTCACTGCGGTCGGTTTCCGACCGGCCGCACATACAGCTTGTCGTCACCCCACGTTTTTTTGATCTCAGAGGCGCGTATGGCTTCTTCGTGGCTCAGTGCCGGCGTGCAATACTCGTCGCCACGGCAGACGGTGTAGGGATGTGCGGTACAGCTGGCGGTGGACAGCAGCACGAGAACAAACAAGACTCTCATGGTACGCCCCCTTTCTGATGGCTCAACTCACGCCATTCTTGGAGCGTACCCTCGTCCGTCGCAGGTTGCTATCCTTCTAAGGAATTGCGGGCTGCCACGTAGTTTGACGCCTACATGCGCGATGGGTTTCCGGCCCGCAATGCGACGTCACGAAGACTATGCGATAGCCGTCTCGGTCTTCTGAGGCTCAAGACGTGCAGCGTCCAGGCTTTTCCGGCGATTGTTCGCGATGGTCTTGTCGACGATCGCGCCGCAATTGATACATTTCCAGGCGTAAAAAATTAAGAAAAAGTCCGAGAACCGCTCCAGCATCATCAAACCCTTGCATTTTGGACAGTCCATCTTTCCTCCAATGGTCCGGTGAATTGCTGGGACTGCCGTTGAGCAATTTCCGGTCCTTTACGGACATCTCGCAATTACAAAGGGTTACGCAGAGCAGACGCCTGTGGACATTACGTATACGTACAACACCGTACAATCATGTACAGTGATCATTAGGCGGTGCGGGGATCATTCGAGGGAGGAAGTCCCTGGCCGGGCAAGGATCAGTGCTGGACGCAGGGCATCGTACGTGTACCGAGCGATTCGTTCGTGACGGTCAAGATGGCGTTATAGAGCTCCGTGATGACGGCCTCCTTGGCGAGCAACATGCTCGCGCCTGCCTTCTTCATGGCCTCCTGATTGATGGATTCTGCATTCACGGAGAGGCCGATCACGGCGACCTCGGGATGCTCGCTTTTGATTTTCGCCGTCGCTTCGATGCCGTTGAGTTTCGGCATGTTGATATCCATCAGCACCACGGCCGGCCGCCTCTTCTCGACCAACTTCAATGCCTCGTCGCCGTTGCTGGCTTCTCCGATGATATCGATATTCGGGAAACCTTCCATGACTGAGCGGAGCCCTTGACGGACCATGGCATGATCATCCACCAGTAATACCGGGATGCTCGCCCGCTTTTCGCCTTGTTGACCTGCAACCGATCGGCGGGCAGCCATGCCGATCTCTCGCTTCTCGAGCCTCGCCGACAAGAGCCTACGTTGCTCCTCGCTGTGCTCTTTGTCTCGGAGCGCCTCACCATGAACCGCCGATACGCTCCTGATGCCCCGTGCAAGGACCACTGCGGCGGCTGCGGCCGCAAGGAACAGGACCACGACGTTTCCAGGCACGTGTTGCGTCACCAGATACGAAACCGGCGTGGGACTGAAGTATGACAGTAATAGCGCTGAGCATATTCCGAAGCCGGTCGCGGATATGACGATGACCAGCAATGGCGCATTCAGTCGATCGGCACTCTCGCGCTGTGCATGGTCGCCGGACACGGTCCCTCCCGGAGCACAAATTCTGACTACTATATAAGAAGGCGATTGTGCTCCCACTGGGATGAACGCTAGTTTGCCGCGGCGCGGCAAACCTCTCGCCACAGCGAAATACTGGAGGGTCTGTGAGGCCCTCCTTACCGTGTGGATTGATCAGGCAAGTCTAAACTGTCGAGATTCGCATGGAGGAGATCTGCAATGTGGTCGAAAGCCAGGTCGGGTTTGGGCGAGCTCTCGATGATCTGCCTATCGTGCGCGTAGTGGCCCTGCCTGACAAAGACCGTGGTGACGAGGGGACAACATTTTTTCATCGCGCCGAGGACATGGAGTTTGTCGTCGACCATGACGTAGTGTTCAGAGGGATAGCGTTGCTGCACATCGTCCGTTTCGCGTTCCTTGTGAATGTAAATCAACACATGGCCTTCAACGGCTTCAAAAATTCCGGAGCGGTGGATCTTGATCGGCTGAAACACGACGTCGCCATCGGACACAATCACGACCTGCCCCTTCTGCTTCAGCATCCGAATGACGTCCAATGCCCCAGGATAGAGTCGGTCGGCAAACGGATAGTCGACTAAAAACTGGGACACTTCCAAGACGTGAGAGTCATGCGGATAGGCCTCGCGGTAGCGTTGCAACGCTCCCAAATAATCGGCATAGCCCATCTCGTCGCGGATCTTCTCGAAGCACTTCCAATAGGATTCGGCGTGGCTACGGCCCAGTTGGCGCTCGAGATGCTGTCGTAAATCGCCCGTAATCCGGTCGTTGTCCAACAGTGTGTTGTCGACATCCAGGAGGAACGTCATTCGCTGCATGGCACACCCTTTCTGAAACAGATGCTAAGACGGACGTGACACCGTGCTTACTGGGGTCAACCCTGGAATCTCCTTGTTTGAAGCGCCGCCACGAAGCGGTACAGTGATCTCATGCTCGAAACACGTGAGATCGCGCGCGTCCTCTCCGACATCGCGTTTTATCTCCGCCTCAAGGAAGGCAACCCCTATAAAGCCGCCGCATACGAACGCGCGGCGCGCGCCCTCCTGCTTTCACCTTATACGCCCCACCAGTTCATGCAGGGCGACACTCTCACCAGCATCCCGGGCATCGGACCAAGTACCGCCGCTGTAATCCGCGAATTGGTTTTGACCGGGGGGTCCAGTCTCTACCAGCGGGTAAAGGGGCCGTACCCACCCTCGCTGGTGGAATTGGGCCGTGTGCCCGGATTGCGGCCGAAACAAATTCGTCGGCTCTGGGAAGAAGCAGGCATCCGATCGGTTGCCGATCTCCAAGCGGCCTGCCGCACGAATCGACTCGTGTCGCTCAAAGGAATCGGACCCAAGCTCCAAGCAAAGATTGAGCGGGCACTCGGCGAATTTCGTCGCGGGCAAGGCTACCGGTTGTACGCGAGCGCAGTGGGCGAAGCCTCAATGCTCGAGAGAAGCCTGGCCCTCATCCCGGGTGTGACGAACGTCACCGCAGCAGGCATGTTACGGCGGACACTCGAAGTGATCAATGCCTTTGATTTCGTCGTCGCGTGGTCTGGGGCGCAACGGGCATCCGGGTTCCTCGCCCCACTGAGTGCGATTCCCAACATCACGGGAGCGGCACAGCCGGATGCACGGCATGTCACCGCGATATCGCCGACAGGATTGCCGGTCAGGATTACCCTGAGCCCGCCGGACGATCATGACTTCCACCTCCTGCTCGCAACAGGATCGGAGGAGCATCTGGCTGAATTGCTCACCCGATTCGCGACACGAGGTGTGCATTCGTGGCAGGAAATCCACCGCCACGTACGAGGATTCAGTGAGGAGGCCATCTATCAGGCAGCGGGACTTTCTTTCGTGCCTCCGGCGCTTCGGGAGGGCCGAGGCGAGTTCGAGTTCGACGACGGCAATCTGCGAGGATTGATCGAATCTGAACGCGTCCGCGGATTTTTTCATGTCCATACCGAGTACTCGGACGGATCGGGAACGATTGAGGAGATGGTGGCAGCCGCGCGGGACCGAGGCTATCGCTATCTGGGCATCTCCGATCATAGCCAGTCGGCCTTTTACGCCAACGGACTCAAAGAGCCACGGATCCGTCAGCAATGGGCGGAAATCGAGGCCGTCCAGAAGCAATATCCGGAAATTCACATCTTCAAGGGCATCGAGGCCGATATCCTGCCCGACGGGACCATGGACTATCCGGATGAGTTGCTGAGCCAATTCGATTTCGTGATTGCGTCGGTCCATAGCCGCTTCAATCTGTCGGAGGAAGATCAGACTCGACGCGTCTGCCGCGCCTTGACGAATCCCTATGTGACCATGCTGGGACATCCCACCGGCCGTCTCCTTCTTTCCCGGCCGGGATATCGTCTGAACATGGCCCACGTCCTGGAAACGGCGAGGACACATGGCAAGGTCATTGAAATCAACGGCAGTCGTCACCGCCTGGATCTCGACTGGCGTGATATTCGAATGGGCAAAGCGCTAGGTCTGAAGTTCAGTCTCAATCCCGATGCTCACGCAGTGGATGAATTAGACAACGTCCGGCTGGCCGTGAATGTGGCTCAGAAAGGGGGCCTCGTGGACGAAGACATCGTGAACACGAGCCCTGTGTCCGCCATGAAGGCCTTC
>DATELB010000143.1:0-5795 GCA_035277085.1 Nitrospira sp.
TCCATTTCTTCGACGGTGGTTTGCAGCTGCTCTTTGGTGTACTTCAATTCCCGGCTCACTTCCGAGAGAGCCCTGCTGTGCTTGCCTGTCTCCTTCACCTTTTCGGCAACGGCCTTCGAATGCGAGGCTTCCTCAAAAGACACCAGCACCATGCCGCGCATGTACGACCGACCGCTGATGGGCCGCACGACGATCCGCACCGGCTGATAGCCGCCGTTGACTTGTACCCGTATCCCATCGCGTATGATCTCCCGCCGCTGCAGCAGCGCCTTCCGGATCAAACTGCCGAGTTCCAGCCGCAACCCTTCCTTGGCCATTGTAAACACGTTCATCGTCGCTTCGCCCGAAGCGGGCTCAAGGTAGCGGCCCGTTCGGCCCTGAATGTAGAGGATGTCTCCCGTCTCGTTCACCAGGACGGAGGGCGGAACGAATCGTTCCAGGAGCATGTGCCGCGACAAGTCGGCCATCGAGGCGCCGAGCTCCAACTGCTGCTTGGGAGTGGCCTTCTGCTTGGCCGGCTCCTGAGGCAGCAATGCGCTCGGCATGTCCACCAGGCCGGCCATGGCCGCCGGCGACTCGCGCCGCTGAAAGATCTTCCATTTGTTATCGATGGTGTTGAACAGGTCCTGGAATCCGCCGACGGTTTCTGAAGAGCCCAGAAAGAGAATCCCGCCCGGATTGAGGGTGTAATGGAAAAGCGGCAGCAGCTTCTTTTGAAGTTCCGTCGTGAAATAAATCAGGAGATTGCGGCAGCAGAGGAAGTCCAGTTTCGTGAACGGCGGATCCATGATCAGGTTCTGGG
The DNA here is from genome assembly GCA_035277085.1 of Nitrospira sp. Lineage (GTDB taxonomy): Bacteria > Nitrospirota > Nitrospiria > Nitrospirales > Nitrospiraceae > Nitrospira_C. The sequence goes on from DATELB010000143.1 coordinate 803, forward strand.
GAGCAAAGACGATCATCTCCCGGATGTGCTTCGAGACGCGGTATCCATAATCGTCCTTCACGAAATACCGCTGCAGGCGTTCCGGAGACACGTCGGTGGCAATCGTCGGTAAATACAGGCCCTGCCGGGCGCGGTCCACAGCGTCTTTGTCGATGTCGGTTGCAAAGATCTGCGTCCTGAGCAAGCCCGTCAGCTTCATTTGATCGATGCATTCGGCGATCACGATTGCCACCGAGTACGCTTCTTCACCGGTGGAACAACCGGGCAGCCAGGCGCGAATGCTGCTGTTCTTGCCCTTCCCCTTTAAGACCGCCGGCAGCGCCTCTTGAAGTTTCTTGAAGGCTTCAGGATCACGGAAGAAGTTCGTGACGCCGATCAACAGCTCCCTGAACAGAAGATCCAGCTCATTGGGATTCTCTTGCAGGAACCGGACGTATCGGCCGATGTGGCTGATCTGATGGATATTCATGCGGCGCTCGATGCGCCGGAGTATCGTATTGCGCTTGTAGAACGAAAAGTCGTGGCCGGTATGGGCGCGCAGCAGCGCGAACACCCGATTGAGCCTATTGGACGCCGTCCGCTCCTGGCCCACGTCGCGCGGCACTTTTGCGATGTGGCGGATGTATCCGAGCAATTTTTCCGGCAACTCCTGCGCCGGAGCGACGTAATCCATCAGCCCGGTGCCGATGGCGCTCTTGGGCATGCTGTCGTACTTGGCCGAACGCGCGTCCTGTGCCAGCGCCAGGCCGAGGTGCTCCTTGATGGCTTTGACGCCCAGGGTTCCGTCCGTACCCATCCCGCTCATGATGATCGCGACGGCTCGATCTTCCTGGTCCTCGGCAAGATGACGCAAAAACAAATCAATAGGCGCCCTGACTCCGCGGGGCGCGGAAAGATCCATCAAATGCAACGTCCCGTTGAGGATGGCCATGTCCTTGTTCGGCGGAATGATGTAGACGTGGTTCGGCTGCACGGGCATGCTCTCCTCGACCTGCACGACGGGCATAGGCGTACAGCGCCCGAGCAGCTCCGGCATCATGCCCTTGTGCGCCGGATCCATGTGGGTGACGAGGACGAACGCCAATCCGCTGTCGGCCGGCATGTGGCTGAAGAACTGCTCGAACGCTTCAAGCGCGCCAGCTGAACCTCCCATACCGACGATGTAGACAGGCCGTTTTGACCGTGAGGGAGCGCTGCCGGAGCGCGGTTTTTCCCCCAGCTTTGCCGGGGTCGTTGACGACTTTTTCTTCTTGGATCCTGCGTTCCGTCGCACCGCGGGGCACTCCTCGGTGGATGCGGCCTCGTAATATTACGGAAGGGGTGTCATTCTAGGCTCCCCCCAGGCAATCACGCAAGCGCCAAGGAAGCCATATAGGGAGGCGATCTGAGCTATTTCACCCGGTGCTTTGGTCCCGGTGCCATGGACTGTCCCCTGACCAACGCGGTGACGACAGCCGCCATGTCGCGGAGTGGATACACGGCCGCCACATCGTCGAACCGCATCGCGTTGATCGGCATGTATGGCATGTAGGCGTCGTCCGGATCCTGTGCCAACGTGAGACCGGACGCCTGGGAAATCGCGATCAGACCGCTGACGCCGTCGTCGCCTGCCCCTGTCAGGAGCATGCCGACGACGCGTTCGCCGTAGGAGGTGGCCGCGGAACGGAACAATGGGTCGATCGCCGGCCTTGCGCTGTGTTCTTTAGGCCCCCGGTAGGCGGTGATACCGCCATGCTCGAACAACAGATGATGGTCGGCTGGAGCCAGATAAATAAGACCCGGTTTGAGCGGAACCGAGTCTTTCGGTTCGATCACCGGCAAGGGCGACCGGCGTGCGAGCACGGTGACGAGCTCGCCCGGAGACGTACCGCGATGCAGCACCACGCCGATGGCGGCCGGCAACCGCGCAGGCAGCGACCTAAATAACTCTTCCAGCGCCATCACGCCGCCGGCGGAAGCGCCGATCACGATCACGTCCCGCTTGACGCCCTCGGTATTAATTTCGTTGCGCCGCGCCAAGCGCGGAGAGGATGGCCGGGGGATTCCATTGTTATTCCACGGCATGCGTGCTCTCGATCATCGCGCGGATCGCGAGGCACTGTTGTCCCACTTCCTTCATGCGCCGCTCCACGCGCTTCCGATCTGTGCCCTTGATCTTCTTTAATTCGCTGATGAGGTCTTCGTAAGCATAAGACAGTTGTTTCAGCGACAGCGCGGCGGACCACAAGATGCCTTCTAAGTGGCCTTCTTTGGCTTGGAGGAGACTGCCGATCGTGTACCGGTGATCGACCTGGCAACGATAGAGGAGATGACCGTGCTTGCCTTCACGTTCATAACTCAAGACACCGAAACAATCGGGGCATGATAGCGGAACGAGTCCGCTTCCATGCGTGCTGGAGGGAGGTGGACGAGAGGTCTTACGCCGTTTGCTGGGTGCCATTGGAGTCTCGTGTAGCGCCTGTCTTCTATACAGAAGGGAATTGGATGATGGCGCTACTCGGCAGACCTCTAGCAAGGCCGTGGTTGTGCGACATCTGATGACAAGCCAGTGCCAGATCAGGTCAGCTGTATCTGATCGCAGGCGCTGTGCCATACTGAAAGCGGGCGCAACGGTTGGACGCGCATGCAGGAGCATTGAATGGCCGGTAAGGCGCAATTTCCGCTGGAACAATCAGCCGGCGGCGAGTTTACACGGCAGGATGATGCGTTTCGCGGCTGGGTGACGGCCGACGGCCGTTCAGGCTATCCGGCGGCGGCCGGCCGCTATCATCTCTATGTCTCCTGGGCCTGTCCTTGGGCGCACCGGACGATCATCGTCCGACAGTTGAAACACCTGGAACCCGTCATCGGCATGACCGTCGTCGATCCGATTCGAGATGAGCGCGGGTGGGCGTTTCGCGACGGTCCGGGGCATTCCCGCGATCCCATCAACGGATTTCATTTTCTGAGCGAGGCTTACGAGGCTACCGATCCCGCCTATCGCGGGCGTGTCACTGTGCCGGTGCTCTGGGATACCGTCACGAAGCGTATCGTCTCGAACTCCGACGACGACCTGATGCGGATGTTCAATCGTGAGTTCGACGGATTCACGAAGAGCCGTCTGGATCTCTACCCCGAGCCTCTGCGTCCTGAGATCGACGACTGGAACCGCTTGCTTTATGAGCAGGTGAACAACGGCGTCTATCGCGCGGGCTTCGCCACGTCTCAGAACGCCTATGAGAGGGCCGTGCACCGGCTGTTCGACGTGCTGGACCGGGTTGAAGAGCGCCTCGCCGACCGCCGGTATCTTTTCGGTGGCCAGCCCACCGAGACGGACTGGCGGCTATTCGTCACGCTCGTGCGGTTCGATGCCGTCTATCACGGGCATTTCAAGTGCAATCTTCGGCGCATCGTCGACTACCGGAACCTATTCGGCTATCTCAAGGATCTGTACCAAGTCGACGGCGTGGCCGGAACGGTGCATTTCGACCACATCAAACGGCACTATTACATTACTCATACGGACATCAATCCGACGCGCATCGTGCCCCTGGGCCCTCTGCAAGACCTCGCCGCGCCCCACGGCCGTGAGAAATAACCTAGGGGGCTGCACCAATCCAAATGGCTCTATTGCAAAGTTTTGTAGGTAAAGTTATGACTATTGCGGCCGGTCCGTTGGTGGACGCCATCGTGGAGGTCGCGGGAACAATGGGGTTCTCAGGAGGAAACCATGCGGAATGCTTCTCGGTTCGGTCAGTGTTGTGTCTTCGCACTGATGGCCGCCGCCGTCCTCGTGTCCCAACCAGCCGCCGCCGTTCAATCCCACCAGGCCCAGCAGGCCACATTCTCCGCCTCGGACTATCGTTTCGAAGGCCCCGATAGGATCCCTGCCGGTCAAACGACCGTTCGTCTCCGTAATCGCGGCAAGGAGCCGCATCAACTTCAATTGCTTAAGCTCGACGACGGGAAGTCTCCGGCGGATTTCTCCAATGCCCTCGCAACGGGCAATGGCAGTGTCCCTTCGTGGGCGAAGCAGATGGGAGGGCCAAACGGAGTGCAGCCGGGCCATGCCTCGGAGGCCACGCTGTATCTCGAACCCGGCTCCTATGTCATCATCTGCGGCATCCCGGGAAAACGACATCAAAGCCATGCGGAGCTCGGCATGCAAAAAGCCCTTCGCGTCATGGACACCGACCCCGCGCCTGCCGAGTTTGAAGGCAATTTTCACATGGCGATGTTCGAGTATGAGTTCGTCGTCGTTCAACCGCTGCGCAAGGGCCGCCATACCTTCTATGTCATCAATCGAGGCAGTCTCTCTCATCAAGCGAGTCTCGTACGCTTGAACCCCGGCGCCTCGGCCGACGATGTGCTGGCGGCGCTCGACCAAGGCAATTCGACCCGTTTGCCCGGCGCGCTTATCGGCGGGATGAGCGGGCTCGAGCCCGGACGCGACGGGATGTTCGTCGCGGACCTTACGCCCGGACGCTATGCCATCATGTGTCTTTTCTCCGGTCGTCACGCCAAAGAATCCCATGCCGCCAAAGGTATGGTGATGCACTTCACCATCGACTGACTGCCGCCACCGATTTGAGATTTGAAATCTGGGATCTGAGAGAGTCCGCCGCTACGGCAGGATGATGGATGGTTCCGCGTATCCGATCTCTTTCAATGTGTGTTCGAGGGCATCCGACATCATCGGCGGACCGCAGAGAAAGATCGCCGTATCGGATCCCGGCGGCGGCAGGTGGCGGCGGAGGATCCCCTCGGTAATGCGTCCCGTCCCTTGCGTCCAGCCTGTCGGCGGATGTTCCAACACATGGTGGACGTGGAAGTTGGCATGCTCGCGCGCATTCGCTTCCCATTCGTCGCGGAAAATGATGTCGCCCTCCGTTTTGTTGGCAAAGAGAAGGAACAGCTCCGCGTCGAGGCCCTTCGAGAGGATCCAGCGGATAATGGAGATCATCGGCGTAATGCCCGTCCCGCCGGCCACAAATCCTACCTGCTTGGCCATCCC
>DATELB010000144.1:0-21938 GCA_035277085.1 Nitrospira sp.
TGAAGACGTGTATGAGCCCTACCTGATCCAGGCCGGCTTTCTGGACCGCACCGGTCGCGGGCGACAGGTGACCAAGGCCGCGCTTGACCATTTCAAGCGGCCGTCGACCCTCCTGTATTGAAGTACGAGCGCTTGTTGCGCTAGCACTCACCCCCATTGCCAGACATGCGCAAGTTCCTGAAAGTCTTGGACTCTCCTTGCATTCCGTAAATCCCTTCCTGTATCATTCCTTGCTTGCTCACACCTGTCCTTGCCTCTGGACGCTCGTCCAACTCATGGGGCACAGGTGGAGGGGGTTCCATTCATGCCCGGTGACCTTTCCGGATACCGGAAAGAGATCGATCGGATCGATGACGAGATTTTGCGTCTCCTTAACGAGCGCTCGAAAAGCGTCGTCGAGATCGGCAGACTCAAGAAGCAGCACGATGCCGGTGCGAACCTGCACACCCCGGCCCGGGAAGCCGCCATTATCGAGCGACTAATCGCCCAGAACACGGGTCCGTTCCCGTCCGACGCGATTCGTCCGGTCTATCGCGAGATTATGTCGGCGTCCCTCTCGCTCGAGGGGCCGCAAAAGGTGGCTTACCTCGGCCCGCGGGCAACGTTCACGCATATGGCCTGCACCCAGAAATTCGGCGCATCCGCCCAGTATGTCCCCGTCAATAGTATTAAGGACGTGTTCAGTGAGGTCGAACGGGGCAGGGCGAATTTCGGCGTGGTTCCGATCGAGAACACAACGGAAGGCGTCGTCAACCATACCCTCGACATGTTCATCGACTCTAACCTCTTGATCTATGGAGAGGTGCTCCAGGAAGTTTCACACCACTTGATGTCCAAATCGGGAACCGCTGACGAGGTGAAGAAAATCTGCTCTCATCCGCATGCGATCGCCCAATGCCGCAACTGGCTGGAAACCAACATGCCCCACCTGCCCGTGTCCGAAGTCGCGAGCACAGCTCGAGCAGCGGAAATGTGCCTCGACGATCCATCGATCGCGGCGATCGCTTCGGAGCTGGCCGCGCAGCTGTACGGCTTGAAAGTCATCAAGTCGCGTATTGAAGACAACCTGAACAACTTTACGCGGTTTCTCGTGTTATCGCAGAAGCCGCCCCAACGAACGGGCAAGGATAAGACCTCCCTTATGCTCTCCATCAAGGACAAGGTCGGCGCGTTATACGACCTGCTGCGTCCTTTTGCGTCCCATGGATTGAGCATGACCAAAATCGAGTCACGTCCGTCGAGACGCAAAGCGTGGGAGTACATTTTTTTCGTGGATGTTGAGGGCCATATCGAAGAAGAACGGGTCAAAAAGGCCGTGGAAGAAATCACCGGGCGCTGTCTCTTCATGAAGGTGCTTGGTTCCTACCCGGCCCATACGTAACTCCATGACACTTCACGTACATCCCGATATTGCTGCCTTGAGCCCCTATGTACCGGGGAAACCGATCGAGGAACTCCAGCGTGAGCTGGGCCTCGCGCGCGTGATCAAATTGGCCTCGAATGAAAATCCGCTTGGACCATCGCCCAAAGCCATGGCTGTCATCAACGAGGGTGTGGCGACCCTTCACAGGTATCCGGATGGGGGCGCGTTCCGTTTGCGCCAGGCTCTCGCGGACAGGTGGAAGGTGACGACGGACCAGATCATTCTCGGCAACGGGTCCGACGAGATTCTGGGGCTCTTGGCCCGCACGTTTTTATCGCCCGGCGACGAGGCGGTCATGGCCGACCAGACCTTCGTCATCTACAAGATGGAGGTGATGGCCGCCCACGGGAAGGCCGTGATCGTGCCATTGGTACAGTGGCGTCATGATCTCACGGCCATGGCTGAGGCCGTGACGAAACGAACGCGCCTGTTGTTCCTGTGCAATCCCAACAACCCGACAGGCACCATGGTGACCGCGGACGAAGTGGAACGGCTGCTCGCGCGGGTGCCGGAGCATGCCGTGGTCGTGTTCGATGAAGCGTATTTCGAATACGTCCGAAGCCCGGAATTTCCGGATGCCATGGCGTACGTCAAGCAGGGCCGAAATGCCATTGTGTTGCGAACGTTTTCAAAAATCTACGGCTTGGCCGGCTTGCGCATCGGCTATGGAGTCACGACTCCGGAAATCGCGAACTTTCTCAATCGCGTCAGGCCGCCCTTCAATGCCAATAGCCTTGCGCAGCTGGCGGCGCTCGCAGCATTGGGTGACGATGAGCATGTGGCCAAAAGCCGGGCCGTCAATCAGGCGGGGATGGATCAGGTCGTTATGGGCTTGCGTGCTCTTGGTTTTGCGCCGGTCGCGAGCGAAACGAATTTTCTGTACTTTGACGTCGGCCGTGACGGCCGGCCCGTGTTCGATGCGCTCCTGCGGCTGGGAGTCATCGTCCGTCATATCGAAGGACGCATGATCCGCGTCACGATCGGGCAGGCGGAAGAGAATGCGGCGTTTCTGGCAGCACTCGGGCAGGTCTTACAGGCGGGCGGAACTGAGGCGAGGACACCATGATCATCGTGTTGAGGCCGGATGCATCCGAGCGGGAAGTCGATCACATCGTCGATCGGCTCCGGGAACTAGGATTGAAATCGCAGCTCTCCACCGGACAGGAACGGACGATCATCGGCGTCATTGGGGATGACCGCATTCTGCAAAACCAGCCCCTCACGGCCTTGCCGGGAGTGGAAAGCGTACTGCCCATTTTGGCTCCCTGGAAGCTGGTCAGCCGGGAATTCAAAAAAGAGGGCACGATCATCGATGTCGGAGGCGTGAAGATTGGCGCCAACCGGCTCGCGATCATGGCCGGGCCTTGCGCCGTGGAGCGGCTGGAACTGACCGTGGGCATCGCGCATGAGGTGAAGGCCGCCGGTGCCAGCATTCTGCGCGGCGGCGCCTATAAGCCGCGCACGTCCCCCTATTCGTTCCAGGGATTGGGCCGCGAAGGACTCGATTATCTCGCAGAGGCCAGAAAACAGACTGGGTTGCCGGTCGTGAGCGAGATTCTGGACACGCGTGATATCGAGTTGTTTCTCGAGAAGGCCGACATCATCCAGATCGGTGCGCGCAACATGCAGAATTTCGAGTTGTTGAAGGAGGTCGGCGCCTACGACAAGCCCGTGCTGCTGAAGCGGGGGCTCTCCGCGACCATCAAGGAGTTCCTCCTGTCGGCCGAATACATCATGTCCCGCGGCAACCGGAACGTGATGCTGTGCGAGCGCGGCATCCGGACGTTCGAAACGCAGTACCGCAACACGCTCGATCTTGCTGCGATCCCCACATTGAAAGAATTGTCGCATTTACCCGTCATCGTCGATCCCAGCCACGCCACGGGAAAATGGAATCTTGTCGCGCCCATGTCGAAGGCTGCGGTCGCGGCCGGCGCCGACGGAATTCTCATCGAAGTCCATTCAAACCCCGAATGCGCGCTGTGCGACGGTGAGGAGTCGATCAAGCCGACCAAGTTCAAGGAATTGATGCACGACATGCGCAAGATCGCTCAAGCGGTCGGAAGAGAAGTGTAATGCCTCTGCATTTCAGCCGGGCGGTCATTGTCGGAGTCGGCCTCATCGGTGGTTCGCTTGGCATGATCCTGCGCCGTAAAGCCTTGGCGGAAAGCGTGGTCGGTGTCGGGCGGCGGGTTGAAAACCTCAAGACGGCCGTCGCCGTCGGGGCGATTGACCGGTACGTCGTCGATCCCAAGGAGGCGGTGAAAGACGCCGACCTTGTCGTGCTGGCGACGCCGGTCGATACCTATGAGCGCCACTTGAAGGAATGGGCGTCTTGCCTGAGTCCCGGCGCGATCGTGACCGACGTCGGAAGCGTGAAGGGCGGGCTGGTCGAGCGGTCGGAGACATACATGCCGGCCGGCGTGCATTTCGTCGGTGCCCATCCGATCGCCGGGAAAGAAAAAACGGGTGCCGCTGCGGGATCGGAAGATCTTTTCTCGGGAAGACGCTGCATTCTGACGCCCACGTCGAGGACCAACTCAGAGGCGCTCGAACGGATGCAGTTCCTGTGGCAGGAGGCGGGAGCCGTGGTGCTCACGATGGATCCCCACCTGCACGACAAGATCCTGGGGGCGGTCAGTCACCTGCCCCATGCGGCTGCCTTCGCCCTGATGAATGCGCTGATTGAAATCCGGTCCGAGGTGCCAGGATTGGATTTGGCCGGACACTCGGGAGGGGGATTGCGGGATACGACGCGGATCGCGGCAAGCTCGCCTGAGATGTGGCGCGACATCTTTTTGTGGAACCGGGAGAACGTCGTCGCCTGGATCGGGGCCTATGAACGATCGCTGTGCCAACTGAGAGAGTTGATCGAGGCCGGAGATGCCGCAGGCATTGAAAAGATGCTCGAACGGGTCAAGGAAGAGCGCGATAGATTTCCTATCCGTACATGAGGGCAATGAGGCGGTAAGGAACAGGCACACGTGACGAATTTGACCATCAACCCGGGCGGATGCCTCCGTGGAACCATCATGGTTCCCGGCGACAAATCGATCACCCATCGCGCGCTGATTCTGACGGCGCTGGCCGAAGGCGCCGGCCGGCTGAAGGGGTATTGCCGCGGAGAAGATTGCCTCAATACCATGCGCGCACTGCAGTCGCTCGGAGTGCGAATCGACGAAACGCAGGAGGCGCTGGAGGTCCACGGGAAAGGCTTATGGGGACTGACGGAGCCCGGCGGTGTGATTGATTGCGGCAACTCAGGGACCGGAATCCGTCTGCTGACCGGTCTCTTGGCGGGACAGGATTTTTACAGCGTGCTCACCGGGGATGCGTCCATACGGCGCCGTCCGATGGGACGCATCGTGAAGCCGCTGCGTGAGATGGGTGCAATGATTGCGGGAAGGAAGGGCGGGGAGCTGGCACCGTTGGCCGTCAGCGGGACCACGCTGCACGCCATCGAGTATGCCTCTCCGGTCGCCAGCGCCCAGGTCAAATCCTCTCTCTTGCTCGCAGCCTTGTTTGCGAAGGGGACCACCCGTCTCACAGAGCCGCGGCTGTCGCGCGATCATACTGAGCGGCTGTTCGAGTTTTTCGGTTTGCCGTTGAGTCGCCACGGCCTTGGGCTGGCGATGGAGGGCAGGCCGTCCGTCGGCTGGGCCGCTGCGCCGGAACTCACGGTGCCGGGCGATCTGTCGGCGGCCGCTTTTTTTATCGTGGGTGCAACCATCGTCCCCGGTTCGGATATCACGATTATGGGCGTCGGAGTGAATCCGACGAGGACAGGCCTGCTTGACGTGCTCGAGCGCATGGGCGCCGACATCCAGTTGCTCAACCGCCGGGACGAAGCCGGTGAGCCGGTGGCCGATATACGCGTGAAGTCGGCTGCGCTTCACGGGGTGACGATCGGACCGGAGCTGATTCCTCGCACTATCGACGAATTTCCTATTCTCTGCGTCGCGGCAGCGGTCGCCGAAGGGTCTACCATCGTGACCGGAGCCGAGGAATTGCGCGTGAAGGAGAGCGATCGCATTGCGACGATGGCGGCGGAGCTGCGTGCAATGGGAGCCAGGGTGAGCGAGCGACCGGATGGAATGCATATAGACGGGGTGGGACATACGGGTGAGAACGGCCGCCTTCAGCCAACCGCGGGCGGGAGTCATGGAGACCATCGGGTGGCCATGTCCCTGGCCATCGCCGCCTTGACCGCTCCTAGTGCCTCCATCGTGCACGACAGCGACTGCATTGAGACGTCGTTTCCGGATTTTGGCGGTTCCCTGTCCCGGCTGACGGGCCGCCCATGAGAGAGGAATAACACAGGGATTGTGAATACGATCGTGGCAATCGACGGGCCAGCGGGTGTGGGGAAGAGCACTGTGGCGAAGCTGTTGGCCTCCCGGCTGGGCTTTCTCTATCTCGACACCGGCGCATTGTACCGGGCGGTGGCCTGGGCGGTCCTGGACAACAGAATAGAGCCGGCGGATGCCGACGCAGTCGCGGCACTGTTGCCGAAGCTGACTCTACATATGCAGGTCACCAACGATGAGGTGACGGTCGTCGTGAATGGGAATGACGTGACGAAAGAGCTTCGCACGCCGGCCGTGTCGGCAGCGGCCTCTGTGGTTTCCGCCGTCCCTGCCGTGAGAACCTGGCTCTTGCCGGTGCAGCGCCGAATCGGTCAGAAGGGCTCGATTGTGGCGGAAGGCCGCGACATCGGCACCAAGGTGTTTCCGTCGGCACCGGTCAAGTTTTTTCTGGAGGCGGATCCGACGGTCCGCGCCCAACGGAGGCATCTCGAGTTGGTGGCTGCCGGTCATGGCAGCGGCATCGAGGAAACGAGTGCTGAACTCGCCGGGCGGGATAACCGAGACCGTTCGCGTACGGCGGCCCCCTTGGTGCCCGCGGAGGATGCGCATCATATCGATACCTCACGTTTGTCGGCGGAAGACGTCGTCAACCGGATGTTGGCTGTTGTGACGTCAAAGTTGTGAGTTCGGTCGTCTACGGTATTTTATGGGTACTTGCCCGCTCGGTCGCCTGGCTGTGTTTCAGGTTTCGGGTAGAGGGTGCGGTGCCCAGGCAGGGCGGGTTGCTCGTAGCGGCCAACCATGCCAGCTACTTCGACATTCCGCTTCTGGGATGCGGGATGTTCAGGCGGGCCTGGTACCTCGGCCGCAGTGACTTGTTCATCCCAGGCTTGAAAGGGATACTGGAATGGCTTGGATGGATCCCGCTCAAGCTCGGACGGTTGGACCGAAAGGCCTTCGATAGAGCGATTGCCTTGATCAAGGCCGGAAAGGTGGTCGTGATTTTTCCGGAAGGAGGCCGAACCCTCGACGGGCGGTTGCGGTATCCAAAGGCAGGACTCGGGCTAATTGTGGCGCAGACTGGTTGTCCGGTCGTACCTGCCTATTTGAAAGGCACGTTCGACGTGTTGCCCGCGGGCGCGAAGCGGCCGCGGTTTCATCCGGTGTTGGTGTCTTTCGGTGCGCCCTTGTCCTTTCCTTTGCAAGGGAATACTGAGACGAAGCAGTTTTATCAGGACGTGAGTCGAGTCGTGATGGAGCGGATTGCCGCACTGGGCGGGGTCGCCCCGCCTCAGCACCATCATGCAAGCGCCGGTGCCCGCAACGCTGAGTGAGCGCCGGTGTCATTGATCATCAGCACCCGACGGTCGTCGGAAGAGTAGGACAGTTCCCATGAGCACGGTGTCGAAATCGAATGAACCGCAGTTAGACCGGGAGGCGTTGGCCGCCCTGTACGAGGAAACCTTCAAAAACCTCGAAGAGGGCACCATCACGGAGGGCCGCGTCGTCGCATTGACCAAAGACAAGGTCGTCGTCGACATCGGCTACAAATCGGAAGGGATGATCCCGAGCGATCAATTCTCCCATGACGATCTCCAAAATCTGAAGATCGGCGATCGCATCCAAGTCTACATTGAGGAATGCGAGGATGCCGACGGCAATCTGATTCTCTCCAAAGAAAAAGCCGACAAGATGAAGATTTGGGAGGAATTGGAAAAGCTGTACAAGGAAGAAAAAAGTATCGACGGGAAGGTCGTCTCACGGATCAAGGGCGGCATGATGGTGGACATCGGCGTGAAGGCGTTCTTGCCGGGGTCGCAGATCGATCTTCATCCGGTGCGCGATCTCGACGGTTTGGTCGGCCGCACCTTTCCGATGAAGATCATCAAGATCAATCATCGCCGCGGCAACGTCGTCGTCTCCCGGCGGGTTCTGCTCGAAGAGACCAGGGACAAGAAGCGTCAGACCACGTTGGCGACGCTGAAAGAAGGGCAGCTCATTCAGGGAATGGTGAAGAATATCACCGATTACGGGGCCTTCATCGACTTGGGCGGCATCGACGGTCTGCTCCACATTACGGATATGTCATGGGGCCGCGTGGGACACCCGTCGGAGATGTTCAATGTGGGCGACCGCGTCGAAGTCAGCGTGCTCAAGTACGATCGTGAAACGGGCCGCATTTCACTGGGCCTCAAGCAAAAGTCGGCCGATCCATGGACGAACGTGGCTGGTAAGTATCCGATCGGGACGCGCGTCAAGGGCCGGGTCGTGAGCTTGACCGATTACGGCGCCTTCGTGGAGCTGGAGCCCGGCGTCGAAGGCTTGGTCCATGTGTCGGAGATGTCCTGGACGCACGAAGTCCGGCATCCATCCCGCGTGGTGGCGATCGGCGATCAAGTCGAAGCGGCCGTGCTCAATGTGGATCCTGCGAGCCGGAAGATTTCACTCGGCATGAAGCAAACCGCGCCCAATCCGTGGGACATGGTGGAAAGCAAGTATCCCATCGGCACCCGGATCGAAGGGAAAGTGAAGAGCCTCACCGATTTCGGCGCCTTCATCGGCCTGGATGAGGGCATCGACGGGCTCATCCATATTTCCGACATGTCGTGGACGAAGCACATCAAGCATCCGTCCGAATTGTTCAAGAAAGGCCAGAAAGTGGAGGCGGTGGTTCTCAGGATTGACAAGGAAAAAGAGCGGCTGTCCTTGGGCTACAAGCAGCTGACCCGTGACCCATGGGATGACGAGATTCCCGCCCGCTACCGCGTCGGAGATTCGGCCAGCGGAAAAGTCAGCAAGGTGGCGGATTTCGGCATCTTCGTCGAGTTGGACGGCGGCGTCGAAGGATTGATCCACATCAGCGAGGCGGGGCTGGATCAAAGTGCCAAGCTCGAAGAGAAATTCAAATTGCAGGATGAAGTCGCCGCCAAGATCATCAAGGTGGACCGGGAGGAGCGGAAGATCGCATTAAGCCTGCGGGACCACCAGCTGGATTCCGAACGGCGGCACGTCGACGAGTACCACGCCGCGCAGGGCGCCCCTGATCAAAGCCTTGGACGCGCGGCCAAGCAGAACCGCAAGCGCGGTGCGGCTGAGGACGACAAGTAGACATGGTGACCGCCGGCCGGGACCGTCGAGGTCCCGCGCCGCGGTCTTGGAAGAACCTCCATGACTGAAGAAGCCTCAGCCGGGCCGCCGAAGCGATCGCTAGCCCGAAAGATCTTTCTATTGGCGGGCATCGCGATCGCCCTGCTCCTGCTCGTGAATCTACTGTTTCCGGACCTGGATCTGTCGACCGAAGACCGGGTCGCGCTCATCCGGGTCGAAGGCGTCATCTTGGATTCGCAATCGACGGTGAACGAGTTAAAACGGTTCGGCGAAAACCCCTCCGTCAAAGCCATCGTCTTGCGCATCGACAGCCCGGGCGGCGGGGTGGTGCCGTCTCAAGAGATTTACGATGCCGTGCAGCGCGTGCGGAACAAACAAAACAAGGCGGTAATAGCCTCAATGGGGACCGTCGCGGCGTCCGGCGGCTACTACATTGCCGCGGCAACGGACCGGATTATCGCCAACCCCGGCACGCTCACGGGGAGCATCGGCGTCATCATGGAAACGGCGAACGTCGAGGGGCTGCTGAAAAAAATCGGTGTCGAAGGCATCGTGGTTAAAAGCGGGAAGTTCAAGGATGTCGGCTCACCGCTGAGGAAGATGACTCAGGAAGAACAGGCGCTGCTGCAGGCCGTCATGGATGATGTGCATCAGCAATTCATCGAGGCGGTCGCCGAGGGGCGGGCGCTGGAGCCGGCGACGGTCCAGGCATTGGCCGACGGCCGGATCTTCACGGGTCGGCAGGCCAAAGACGCCAAGCTGGTCGACGAACTGGGGAATTTGGATGATGCCATACAACTCGCGGCGGACCTTGCGGGAATCGAAGGCGAACCGAAGGTCGTCGAGCCGCGGCGGCGTTTCTCGTTCAGGGAGTTTTTGGAATCCCGCTTATCCGTGCTTGTGCCGAAGCTCGATTTTTACTCAGGAATCAGCCTCAAATATTTGATGGCGTTTTAACTCTTGGTACGGCGGGCCGTCGCTCGTCACAGCGAAAGGGGAGTCGGACATGACGAAGGCGCAGATTATCGAGCGGGTCTCTGAGCAGGTCACGACCCTGACCAAGCGGCAGGCGGAAATCGTCGTGAATACGATTTTCGATTGTGTCCGTGACTCCTTGAAGAACGGTGACAAGACGGAGATCCGGGGATTCGGGAGCTTCCGGCTCAGGTCAAGGCGGATGAAGGAAGGACGCAATCCAAAGACCGGCGCTACGGTCGCCGTGCCCGCCAAGAAAGTGCCCTTCTTCAAGGCCGGCAAGGAGCTCAAGGAATTACTCAACCAGTAACAAACAAGGTGACGAAAAGCCCGCCAGCTTTTTTTGACCAATTTGCAGTGTTCTCTCGACCATAGGTAGGAACCATTTATGAGCCAAAATACTGACGATACGGCCGCCGCCGAAATCCGGTGGACTGAAGGCGCCCTCAAGCGCATGGAGCGCGCCCCGATGTTTCTGCGCGGTATGGTCAGGCGGCTTGCTGAAAAGAAAGCGCGGGAGCTCGGCTATGGGGAAATCAATGAGGCCATCCTCGAGCAGTTCAAAAGCCAGATGATGGGCGGGATGGGCGGCGCCGCCGGGATGACCGAGGCGGCGGAAGCGATGGCTCAAGGACGGCTTCCCTGGACCGCTGCCGCCAAGGAGCGCTTGAATACGGTGCCTGAATTTATGCGCGGCATGATCAAGCAGATTGCTGAAGAAGCGGCGAAAGAGGGCGGGCATATGGAGGTGAACGTCGACCTGTTTGAGCGGGTGGAAGCCCTTGGAGACGTCCGCGAGCCCGCGGTCGCGCCGCTGCCTTGGACGGAAGGCGCGCTCGAGCGTCTCCGCGACAAACTCAAGAATTCTCCGCCGATCGCCGTCGAATTTGTCACGGACATGCTGAAGCGCGACACCGAGGACTTGGCCCGAGAACAGGGCCTGATCCTGATCGATGAGCAGACGCTGGTACGGCTCTGGGACGCGCCCCAGGAGCACATTGCGTGGACCGACGAGGCCTGGAAACGCCTACAGACCTCGCCGGATTTCGTGAGAAGCGGGATTCGGAAGGCCGCCGAACGGCGCGCCCGCAAGCTGGGCTTGAAGGAAATCGACTCGGAGCATCTCACCGGCTTTCGAAATCAGGCCATGATGAAGGCCGTGAAGCGGATTCGCTCGTTCGGATTCAACGAATTGACCTTCGACGCCTTCGACACGGCGCTTGAAAAGACCAAGCGGCTACAAGGCAACGAGCAGGCGGAAAAGCGCCTTCAGGAAATTCGAAGCCACTTCGCCGATCCCGACACGAAGAAACCGGAGGGCGGGACCTTGGGAGCCGAGCTGATGGACCGTTTCCGCAGATATCTCAAGGGCGAAGGAACCCTGTAGATCGCCGGCCGCAGCTCTGCCGCACCGTTGGCGAATCCCGGACCGGGGCCTCAGGGCTGTCTAATGTGCAGCGGCCTGCTGGGGCCAGAACTTATGCCGGATTTGCGGCAGGGGTTCGTTGTCAAGGTTGGGAATGTCGTACAGGCAGCGGTCGATCAAGGCCACTTCGTCTTCCGTCAGTTCCAGCGCGACCCTCTTTTTCCAAAACTGATCGAGTGTAAAGTAATCGCCTGACTGCGGCTTCTCCGCCAGCAAGGCCTTCATCTTTTCGAATCCTGCAGTATCAACACCGGGGATGCGGCCCTTGTTGCGATCGTGGCACCAATGCAGTACTTCGGCGATCCCATACATCGTAATGTCGACCTTCATCGTCTTGCCCATGGACTCCTCCTTGCGAAAAGGAATGGTAGTCTACCCCAGACCGGAGCCGACTTTCAAAGGCTCTGTTCCTTGTGTGCCCAACGCGGGCGCGTGGCCAGGCCGTACCCCGATTCGTTGCCATGAGAAAGCCGCCGCCGGTATACTAACACCCCTTTCAATGCGGTGGCCGGCGACAACGAGGCGGGCGCGACCGGAGGACGGATCGTGTGGGTGCGGCAGGCGATGACCGGGGCATATGCCGCGAGGCTTCTCGTTTCGGGCATCGTCATCATGGCCTTGGCCGCCGCATGTTCGAAGCAAGATCCGTACGTGCCGCCCGATCTGTTCTATTACTTCGCAAGCTATAAAGTCGGAAAGAATCCCACCACGATCACGCCTCTCGACATCGATCAAGACGGCGTCACGGATCTCCTCACGACCAACGTGAGCAGCAACACGCTGTCGATCTTGATTGGAAACGGCGACGGTACGTTTCATGAGCAAATGCAGCTCCATGTTTGTCAGGAACCACGGTCGCTGGCGACCGGGGCTTTCAATGCCGATCCGTATCCCGACATTGTCTTGGCGTGCGCAGGCGGAGACCAAATCGCCGTCTTGTTCGGCCGGGCCGACGGCAAGTTCACGGAAGGACCACAGTACCCGGTGCATCGGACTCCGGTGTCCATCGCGAGCGACGATCTGAACGGCGATGGGATGGCGGACCTTGTGGTGGCCTTGCGCAACGACAAGATCAAGGTTTTTCTTGGTCAGGGGAGCGGCGAATTCCGTCACGGGCCGCAGTACGAGTACGGCGATACTCCGACGTCGGTCGCCTTGTCTGACCTGAACGGCGACGGCAAAACGGACCTGGTCGTGACCAATGGAGGCCCCATGTCCAATGCCGTTTCGATCTGGATCGGCAATGGAGACGGAACCTTTCAATCGCCGACTGATTATCGCTCAGGCAGACGCCCGCTCGGAGTCAGTTTTGCGGATTTCAACAATGACCGGATCGGGGATCTGCTGGTCATCAACGGAGAGCGTGACAGCTTTTCGACGTTTTTGGGGAATGGCAATGCGACCTTTCAGGCGGGGCGCGACTCCGGCGCGAATGCCGGCCCGAACTACGGGTTGGCCAGGGACTTCAACGGAGACCATCGCGTGGACGTCGCCATCGTGAATCTCCAATCCAGCGACCTTTCGATTCTCTTTGGCCGCGGCGACGGCACATTCGAATATCCGCCGAGAAACTACCGGACGAAGGCCGGGCCGTTCGCACTGGCGCTCTATCGTGTCACCAGCAATGGACTTGAAGAGCCGGGACTTGTCACTGCCGATAACGGAGATGGATCGGTCTCGATCTTTCTCCACCGCGGGCTCAAAGGCTCACAGCATTCGGCCACCGCCGCCTCTTCCCCGAAAGGCGATCGATAGCGCGTCAAATCCTTGCAGTCAGCTTGACAGCATGGGACCCCTCGGCTAGAGTGGCCGGCAGGCGCGGCTTTTAGGTCATTGGCTGCCCCTGTGAGGACAGCGGTGAGATCCTTTTCATGGTGGTTCGGTATGGGGGCGCTCCTCACCCTGTCGGTGTTGATGGTTCAGGGAGGGGTTCGCGACTTGTTTGACGGAGCGCATCCAACTGCGGGAGCCAGTCCGTACGTGTCGTTCAGCACGACGATTTTCGGCGGAGGGCTTCTGGCGGCATGCCTGGCATTGGTGGTGAAGCGCATCCGGTAAGTCCGCTCTGGAATTTGCGATGGATTGTCTCAAGTGCAAAGGGTTCATGATGGTTGAGCGGCACTACACGCTCATGAACCGGCGGCTGTATGCGCGCTGTTTGAACTGTGGGTTTTGGATCGATCTTGCCGACCTTCTTCGATTTTTTCACAAAGTCATCGACAGCGGATTCCGGGGAACCAAGGTCCGGGAATCCTTTACTCTCTGAGGGAGAAGGCGCACGCCATGTTGTCTGTTCACGCCCGTCGATTGCGCACTTCTCTTCTGGCGGCGGCGTGCCTCTTGCTGCTCGTCCCGGCGACGGTCCACGCCAAACGGACGAGCGGAAAAGCGAGGCCGTCATTGCACACGGTCAGCGACGAAAGCCAGTCGCTGCGTTGGCGCCGCGTGCCGGCACACAGCATTTTACTGAAGGAACTGAACACGGGCCGTGTGCTGTACGAGCACGAACCGGGCAAACGGTTGTCACCTGCCAGTCTCACGAAAATCATGTCCGCCCTCGTGATACTCGAGCACGGCAGACTCGACGACTTGGTGACCGTCAGTCCTGCGGCGGCCCGTGCGCATAAAACCCACCTTCGTCTTAAAGCCGGCCAGGTCTTCCGGCTTGACGACTTGCTCAAGGCCATGCTCATTGTCTCCGCCAACGACGCCTGCCTGGCGGCGATAGAACATGTCGGGGGAGACGAGAGCCAGTTTGTCGGCTTGATGAATGACAAGGCGGCGGCGCTGGGCCTGCAGAATACGCACTTTACCAACGGCTGCGGATTCGACGGCCCTGATCACTATTCGACGGCCGAGGATCTGGCTGTCTTGAGCGTTATTGCGCTTCAGCAGCCGATTTTTCGTAACCTGGTGAAAGAAGAACGGGCCATGATCATGCCGGTCAATGGCACCCGCGCGTACATCCTGCACACGACCAATCGCCTGCTCGGCAGAATTCCCGGCGTTGAAGGCATCAAGACCGGATTTACCTCGAAGGCCGGCCGGTGCCTCATCGCCAAAGTGTCTCAGAACGGCAGCGATCTCCTCCTCGTCATCCTCAATTCCAGCCGACGATGGAATACCGCTACGAGTTTGATCACCTACGGTCTGCGGGCGTCCGGAACTTCCTTATAGGGCTCGCCTGCAGCGCTCGATCCGAAACAGAGTTCTCGTCGGTAGGATTGCCGATTCGGAGGGAAGAGGGAGCGCGGTCAGTGGACGGGTGAGAACTCGATGTTGACGTCTTTGCCAAGATAGTTGATGACGAAACCCTGCTTGTCGTAAGCCAATACCGCCCCCATCACGTTTTCGTCACCATAGTCTTCATGACCCAAAAGCTTGCGGATATCCTCCGGGCTTTCACTATTCAGGACGTTCCGGAAGAGTCCTCGCGTCTTGTAGGCAAAGCGGTTGTTGATGAAGATCATGTCGACCTTCCCGTCCTGGACGCGGACACCCGCCATGGGACCGGTGGGTTTGCGCTGATCGACCAGAAAAATGAACAAAGCCTCTTGTTCGACCTTGATGCCGGGGATTTTCTCGTTGACGAGGACATCCATCGCCTTCGCTTCGCTGTCCCCGATCTTGACGCCGAAGAGCGAAATGTCAGGGCTCTTGATGGCCTTTGGATCCATGACGTCGTTCTTGCTCAACTCATACGGTTCGGCGTAGGCGGATGCTGCGATGAGACCGATCATGGCAAGCACCAGGCATGCCTGAACGTACGGTCGGATCGTCGCCTTCATCAACCCCTCCTTACCTAAAGCTCGTGATCGGAATGCCACTGATGTGAATAAATGGCGGTAAATGTGGAGTTATTTTATCGGAGGGCCAACCAAGTTGCAAGGAACGGTTCACCCGCAGTGAACCGGCGAATACCTGCCCGCTTTAACATTTCGGAGGCAGGACAAGCAGCAAGGCACCGAGCTCATGCAGCCGTCGAAAGTAGGGCAGGCAATCGTCCTCGAGTTCTTCCTTGAGCGTCTCAAGGTCGGCGAGGCAGTCACCCACGATCGCCCGCCGTTGCTCGTCCAGCCCTTCGTCGCTGTCCAGGAAATACACCACGCAGCCGCTGATCACCGTATCGAGGGTCATTAGGGGGCCTTCGAGCTGCGATGCCAGCCGCGGCCACTGCTCCTGCTTGTGCGCTTCCCATAGTCTGCCGACGGTTTCCCGATCCATCGAGCCGACTCCTTATTCTCGCCCTACGGTGTCTACGGATACAGGCCGCGGTTCAGATGGGCTTGCGCAACCTTGTCGATACCCGTCATCAGCGCAGCCATGCGCATGGAGGTTCGCTTCGCCCTAGCGAAATGCAAGGTTCGTTGGAAGGCCGACGTCATGAGATCACACAAACGGTCCTGGATGTCGGTGGCCTTCCAGAAAAATCGCTGAGCGTCCTGCACCCATTCAAAGTACGACACGATGACGCCTCCGGAATTCGCGAGAATGTCAGGTATCATGAAAATTCCCTTGTCCTCTATGATCCGGTCCGCCTCCAACGTCGTCGGGCCGTTGGCACCCTCCGCCAGCACACGGCAATTCAGCGCGGCGGCGTTGTGATCTGTAATCTGTTCCGACAACGCCGCCGGCACCAACGCGGTACACTTGAGCTGCAGCAGTTCTGCGTTCGTCAGCGCGTCTCCCAGCTTGGTATCGGCGAGGGTGTGGCCGGCCGATTTGTAAGTCGAGAGCAGTTTTGGAATATCGAGACCGCGGGGATTGTAGATGCCGCCGCTCACATCGCTGACGGCGATCACCTTCATTCCGGAGTCATGCATGATCCTCGCGGTATGTGATCCGACGTTTCCAAATCCTTGAATCGCGACCGTCGCCTGTTCGATGTCGATCCGGAGATGACGCAAGGCCTCGAGCGTCACATACACGACGCCGCGACCGGTTGCCTCTTCCCTGCCGAGGCTTCCTCCGATGGAAAGCGGTTTTCCGGTGACGACGCCGGGAACCGCGTAGCCCACCTGTTGACTGTACGTGTCCATGATCCAGGCCATGACCTGCGCGTCGGTTCCGACATCGGGTGCGGGCACATCCTTGTCCGGGCCGATCAATGGGAAGATTTCGGCGGCATACCGACGTGTCAGCCGCTGAAGCTCGGAGCGGGAGAGGGCTTTGGGGGTTACGGCTACCCCTCCTTTGGCTCCGCCATACGGCAAATCGGCGAGCGCACACTTCCACGTCATCCACATGGCGAGCGCGGCGACCTCGCCGAGGTTGACGTCGGGATGATAGCGGATGCCGCCCTTCGATGGTCCGCGGGAGGAATCATGCTGGACCCGGTAACCGGTAAACACCTCGACACGGTTGTTGTCCATTCGGATGGGAATACTGACGACGAGGGACCGTTGCGGATACTTCAACCGTTCGCGCAGATTCGTATCGAGGCCCATCATTTCGGCTGCCTGGTCGAACTGTGCGACGGCGAGCCGGAAGGTAGGCGTATCCAGTTCATGGAGAGAGGACATCGTCGTCACCTGTACTCGCTCGCAGCAACCGGCGCCGTCATTCTCAAGCCGTCGGAAATGCGGACGG
Organism: Nitrospira sp.; assembly: GCA_035277085.1. Taxonomy (GTDB): domain Bacteria; phylum Nitrospirota; class Nitrospiria; order Nitrospirales; family Nitrospiraceae; genus Nitrospira_C. The sequence continues at coordinate 16,829 of DATELB010000144.1, forward strand.
TCCACTCGAGCCGGAAGACGGCCGAAAACTCGTTGACCATGTGCTCGAGCACCTCCGGCATCGAGACCGGCGTTCCCAAACGTACTTCAAGCGATGTCATGCGGCATCCGTCAAGCCCGCAAGGCACAATGTGAGAGAACGGACGCAGATCGTTCGAAACATTGAGCGCCAAACCGTGCAAGGTGATTCCACGATCAATCCTTGCCCCGATTGAGGCTATTTTGGCCTCGCCTGTCCGATCGCTAAGCCATATGCCTGGCGTCTTGGCCACCCGGTGGCCGTGTAATCCAAACCGAACCAACGTGCGGATCACCACCTCCTCGAGCATATGCACGTACGCTTTCGCGCCCGGCGCATATTGCGACAACATGACAATCGGGTAGGCGACCAGTTGCCCGGGGCCGTGATAGGTGACAGATCCTCCGCGGTTGACGGCTTCAATCGGTACGGGCGGATCGTCGACTGACGCCATTTCCGGCCTCAGGTGTGAGGGCCTCGTCGCACGGCCGGCGGTATACACCGGCAGGTGTTCAAGCAGCAGCAGCGTGTCCGCCCGCCTTCCGGACAGACGCTCCGCGTGGCATTGCTGTTGAAGCGCCCACGCCACCGAATAGGGCAGAGGATCTGGAAAGGTGACCAGGACCCCTGACCGTCTGAACGAGCTGGAAACATGCGGTGAAGGAGATGTGATTGGCGCTTCTGCCGCTTCGACTCCGGTCATTGTGCCGCCTTGAGCGCAGCCGGCTTCGGCAGTTGAAGGGTCGCCTGACCGCTTTTCCCGTGCAAGGTCAATTGGACGGTGGGCTGCTCTCCTGAGCGAAGCAGTGCATGCCAGAAGTCACCTGTGTTGAACACTTGGTGTTGATCGACCGCGGTGATGATGTCGCCGTTTTGCAGTCCGCCGACACCAGCCGGCTTCGCGGAATCCACGTTCAGCGCGAGTACGCCGCGATCACCTTCCAGACCAAAGCTTGCCATGATGCTTGGCGTGATGGTCACCGGCGTAAATCCCAAATCCGGGCGGTAGATCGATCCGCGCACCATCATCGACTGGATATGAGGATAGATTGCTTCCATAGAGAGGGCATAGCTGATTGCCTGTGCCGAAGGGGCGATGATCACATTGATGCCGATGACTCGCCCGGCCAGATCGACCAGCGGCCCACCGCTGTTGCCCGGATTGATCGCTGCATCGGTTTGAATCAAGTCGTAGAGCGTTTCGCCGTCGGGAGTCAGCACCGAACGGTCCAACGCGCTGACCACGCCGACGGTGACCGTCGAGCCGCCCTTTAAGGCCAACGGGTTCCCGATCGCGACGACGGACTCGCCGATTTCAAGGTCCGGCTTTGGATGAAGCGTGGCCGCGACGAGATCCTGCGCATTGATCTTTACGAGCGCGAGGTCCAGGAGGAAATCTCTCGCCACGACACGTCCTGGCGTCAGACGGCCGGTGGACAGTCCGACCACCATGCTCTTGACGCCGGTCACGAGATGGTTGTTGGTCAATATGTATCCGCCATCGTCGATGATGACTCCGGAGCCCGACCCTGATTGCGTCTGCGAAGGACTGGCCGGCACTCCCCGGGTCAGAATCGTCACCACGGACGAGCGAACCTTGGCGACGACGGCGGGAACGGAAAGGTTTTTATCCGAGGAGCCGGGAGAAGCATTTGAAGCAGCCCAGGCAGGGCTTTGGGCAACAGACGTGATCAGCATTTCCAGAACGAGGATAAGGAAGGTAGTTCTCGGCGGTCGCATAGACTCCGCACCCATTCTCGCACAACTCCCTTCCCAGGAAAAGCCGCACAAAAAAACGGGATGAGGAGGCTGCTCCTCATCCCGTCATGGATCCGTCGCCCCCGGTCGTTTATTGAATGGCGGCGAACATTTCTTTGATGGCAGGCGTCTTCAGTTTCTTAAGCGCCTTCGCTTCGATTTGTCGGATTCGCTCGCGGGTGACCGACAAATTTTGGCCGACCTGCTCGAGCGTACTGGGCTGATCGTAGCCGATGCCGAACCGGAGTCGAATCACAGTCTGTTCTCGAGGCGTGAGATTCTCGAGAATGCGGTCCAGCTGGTGGGTCATCTCGGTGCGGTGCACATGGGCATCAGGAGGTACCGCCTGTAGATCGGGCAATAGTTCCCCAAACTCGGTTCCTCCGTCCCCGACCGGATGCTCCAATGCGACCGGTTCCTGGAACGCCTGCACCGTCTCGTGCAATCGCTCTGGCCGCATCCGCAGGACGCTGGCGATCTCCTCCAATTTCGCCGGTCGACCAAGCTGCTGTCCCAGCCGTCTTGTGACCCGCAGAATCCGGTGAGACGCTTCCGTCTGATGTACAGGGATGCGAATGGTACGTGACTGGTCGGCCAACGCTCGCGTAATCCCCTGACGTATCCACCAGGTCGCGTAGGTGCTGAACTTGAACCCTTTCCGATATTGGTAGCGTTCAGCCGCCTTCATGAGGCCAATATTGCCTTCCTGTACGAGGTCCAACAACGTGAGGCCGCGCCGCGTGTAATGCTTGGCGACGTCCACGACCAGGCGAAGGTTGCAGCGGACCAACTCATCCTTGGCCTTTTCGAGCATCACGCGAGCCTGCCGAACGGTGGCCAAATGGCTTTTGAGCGTCTTCACCACGGTTACCGGCAATTTCGGTCCGGCATCCCCCTTCATCAGCGCCGACAGACTTTGCTCGACCTTGTCGAGGGCGGTGGCGGAGAGTCCGCTCAGCCGACGAACAGTCTGAAGCGTCTGCTGCGTCTCAAGAACGGCATCGGACCGCTTGACGCGTGAGAGGAGGCGATGCGCGTGTCGCAAGGCGGCGCGGATGGCGGTCGAACCTTCATCGATCCGTTTAGCCAGAGCGGTTTCTTCCTCTCGCGTTAACAGCGGGCGTTCCCCGAACGATTGAAAATAGAGTGACTCCAGCAAGAAGGGGCTGCTGGATTCGATCTGACGCTTGGGCGATTTCGGGGCTTCTTTGGATAATTCCTGATCAACGGAATCTCGTCCGATCATGTCCAGCAAATCGCTGTCCTCGGAATGATCGGCATCGGTGTCTTTCACCCCCGGGGACTTCAGCCCTGGACCATCATCAGTGAACAAGTCGTTTTTCATATGTCCTCCTCCAACTCTCTCTCAGCGGCCACCTGCGCGGGTTCCACGGCGGCTTCTACTTTCCATAAGGCTCATTTGCTGAGAGGCAATGCCGCCGGAAAAAGATTCAGCTCTCGCCCTGCTCCTGGTAACTACGCAGCAATTCCTATGCTGGATTGATGATGAGAACACCGTCGCGCCATCGTCCTGAAAAAACGGAAGTATTAGAATACCTTAATGAGGATGAACGGCCGCCATCTGAGGCAATCCTGCTGCGGATGTGTAGGCTTTGAGATAGTGCCGGACCGATTTGTCACATTCGGGATAACTTGTCGAGCAGCCTTCACTGCGCGCGATGCAGGCGCGGGGACGGCGGCTGCGTCCGGGCCGTTGTTGAAAAGCCCTGAGTCCGCTTCTAGAATGGCGCGTCATGTTTCGCGCCACACTAGAAAACGGGGACCGCATCCATCTCGTGGATGCCAAGGGCCGTCAATATGCGCTGACGCTGAAAGCCGGCGACGCCTATCAACTGAGCGGGCACAAAATCGCGCACGACGAGCTGATTGGAAAGGCGGACGGTTCCATCGTGACGCTCTCGGGCGGCAAGTCGATGCTGGCCATGCGTCCGACGTTCGGGGACTACGTGCTTAAAATGCCGCGAGGCGCCCAAGTGCTGTATCCCAAGGACCTCGCGCTCATTCCGATGTGGGCGGACGTCTATCCGGGCGCACGGGTGTTCGAAGCAGGTACCGGTTCCGGTGCGCTGACCATGGCCCTGCTTCGGGCCGTCGGACCGCGTGGACTGGTGGTGACCTACGAAGCGCGGGAAGACTTCTCGAGGACGGCGCGGCTGAATATCGAGCGCTACATGGGCGCCGTTCCCAACCTTCTCGCCTTCCGCAACAACGCCTATGAAGGCATCCAACTCCTTGACGACGAAGTGCCGTTTGATCGCGTCGTGCTCGATCTTCCGGAACCGTGGCAGGTTATACCGCATGCCGCGCGCGTATTGAGGTCGGGCGGAATCTATCTGAGTTTCGTTCCGACCGTTCCGCAAGTCCAACAGACGGTGGCAACCTTGCAGGGTGCCGCCGTATTCGCCATGATTGAAACATTTGAAACGCTGCTTCGCACCTGGTCCATTCAAGGTCGCAGCGTTCGGCCGGACCACCGCATGGTCGCGCATTCCGGATTCATCACCATAGCCAGAAAAGTCGAGCCCGGTTTCTGGTCGCATGGTCGGAGCACGGCGCCGCAACCTGAAGTCGACAGCCAAGAAGAAGAACACGGAAAGGACGTTCCCTGATGAATCGTTTAGAGGGTAAGGTAGCCATTGTCACGGGCGGAAGTGCAGGCATCGGCGAGGCCGTAGCTAAGCGCTTCGCAGAGGAAGGTGCTGCCGTGGTGATTACCGGGCGGAGGCAATCGGAACTTGATCGCGTCATAAGCGGGATCAGGCATAACAAGGGAAAGGGCCTGGCCGTCGCAGGTTCTGTGAGCGATGAGCGGCACGTACAAGAGGTGACTCAGCGGGCGCTCGACAGCTTGGGGCGCATCGATATCCTCGTCAACAACGCGGGAGTCGGGGACTTCGGCAAGCGCATCCACGAGACCGACGACGCCAGTTGGCAGACGATGCTTGACGTAAACTTGACCGGCGTTTTCCGCATGACGCGGGCCGTTGTCTCGCAGATGCTCAAACAAGGCAAGGGAACGATCGTGAACATTTCATCGGTCGCCAGCCTGGTTGGCATCCCAGGTGCGCCGGCGTATGCGGCATCGAAAGGCGGAGTCGATGCGTTCACTCGTGCCCTGGCGATCGACTATGCCAGGGACGGCATTCGGTGCAACGTGGTCAACCCCGGGCTGATCGATACCCCGATGGCGGCTCCTCTCATGTCGAATCCCGATATGCTTGCACCTATCCTCAGTCACTATGCCATGCGACGGCCGGGCACGCCGGAGGAGGTCGCAAATATGGTGCTGTTTCTCGCGTCAGACGAAGCCGGA
>DATELB010000145.1:0-14044 GCA_035277085.1 Nitrospira sp.
TGAGCGAGGTGTGACCTATCTCTTTCTGATGTTTGTCATTGTCGTCATCGGCTTGTCGACGACGATGGCAGCCAAACAGTGGAAAGTGATGGTTCAACGGGAACTCGAGGCTGACCTCTTGTCGAAAGGCATCGAGATCCAGAATGCATTGGCGTTCTATTCCACCACGATGAAAGCGGGCCGTGTGACAACATTTGAGATTTATCCTCAATCCCTGGCGGAGTTGACTCGGCTCCCGAAGCCGTTTTTGCGGAAGGTTTATATGGATCCGATGTCCCACGGTGATTGGGACTATCTGCGTAGTCCGACCGGCGGCATCATGGGAGTTCGAAGCAAGAGCCGTGGGACGCCTTTCAAACAGCATGAGTTTCCCCAAGCCGTTCAACATTTCGATGGCCGCGACTCCTATAACAAATGGATCTTTCAGCATCCGAATCCGTCGACGTCAGGCGTGCTTCCTGCGATGCCGGTTCCGGGTTCAGCTGCTCCAAACGCGGTTGCGGTGCCTGGGGCGACTCCGCCGGTCAATCCTGCTGTTCCTGCTCCTTCTGCTACTCCTGCTGCTCCACCTGCTGCTCCAATTGCGCCGCCGCCCACCGAGCCTTCCTAACACAGGCGGCTTCACGCCTTGACCCCCCCGAAATTACCACTGTATCCTGTACCACCCAATCCGACCGCAGAGGAGCAACTTTGATGTCAGACAAGAGCAGCCCGGCCGAGCTTTCTCCCGAAGCGATTTCCTCTGAGGCGCCGGCCGAAGCGCCCATGCAGCCGATCCCGGAATATGTCGAAACGCTGGTAACAGGCGCCCGCCAGGCGGCGAACCGCTTGGCGACACTGTCGACGACGGTCAAAAACCAAGCACTGCTTGCCATGGCTGACGCGCTGGAAGCGCAAGAAGAGACCCTCGTTGCCGCCAACAACGAGGACCTTGAGAGATTCGGCGCCGCTCCAGAGAAAAAGGCGATGGCCGACCGGTTGCGGCTCACCGAAGCGCGCATCCGCGAGATGGCTGCTGGAATCCGAGAAGTGGCCAAGCTGGCCGATCCCCTGGGCGAGATGCCGAAAATGTGGACCCGTCCGAACGGAATGCAAGTCGGTCGCGTCCGCGTGCCCATCGGCGTCATCGGTATCATCTATGAATCGCGGCCGAACGTGACAGCCGATTCGGCAGCCCTCTGCTTGAAATCCGGGAACGCGTGCGTGTTAAGAGGCGGCAGCGAGGCGCTTCATTCAAACCGGGCCATTGCCCGCGTGCTCTCTGAAGCGGCGGAAAAAGCCGGGATCCCGGCCGGCGCAATCACGTTTGTCGCGAGGGCGGACCGTGAACTGGTGCCAGTACTGCTCAAGCAAGACCGATCCATCGATCTCATCATTCCCCGTGGCGGCGAATCTCTCATGCGATTGGTGGCGGAACATTCAACGATTCCCGTCATCAAGCACGATGCTGGCGTCTGCCATGTGTATATCGACGACGACGCGGATCCTGCGATGGCCGAGCGCATCTCTCTGAATGCGAAGGTGCAACGGCCGTCCACCTGCAACGCCATGGAGACGCTGCTGGTGCATCAAAGCATCGCCAGGACCTGGCTCGCCGGTGTCATCGACAAGCTGGTCGCGGCCAAGGTCGAGGTGCGCGGATGCCAGAAAACCTGTGCCCTCTCGTCCGCCGCGAAGCCTGTCAGCGAGTCGGATTACGGCAAGGAATTTCTGGATCTCGTGCTCGCGGTCAAGGTCGTGAAGCATATCGACGAAGCGATGGAGCACATCGCGCGGTACGGTTCACGGCATACGGAAGCCATCGTCACTGGCGATTACAAGAAAGCGATGCGGTTCCTGAGAGAGGTGGACGCAAGCGCCGTCCTCGTCAATGCCTCGACCAGACTGAACGACGGCTACCAGTTCGGCCTCGGTGCCGAGATCGGCATCAGTACATCACGCATTCATGCCAGGGGACCAATGGGATTGGAAGAACTAACCTGCTCTAAGTTCGTCGTGTTAGGCAGCGGTCAACTCCGCGAGTAGCGATGGCTGATCGCACGTCCGCCTCGCGTTTTTCAGCGCCGCCTGACTTCTTTGCTCAGCTTCCATCATGTCCGTAATCTCAGGCGATCCCGTCATCACGGCTCTCACCACACCCGGGCATTTGACGTTTCCGGACAATGTGCGGTTCAAAACGCGGCTGGAGGCCGGCGATGGACGAATGGTGCGGCAACCCACCGGCCATCTGGTCTTCTACCGCTCCGATGGGCGACGGATTCTCGCAACCGATCCCGCAGGCAATGTCCTGCATGAGTGCGAGTGGGGCACGGACGCCAAGGGAGCAGTCGCCCTTGTCCGCGCCAGGATCAGGTTGGAGTGGGGCGCTTGGGTCGGCCTCAAGCCCGCCGGCCTCGTGAACGAAACGACCCTGAATCTTGCAACGAAACCGGGGTGGCAACGGCTGACCGCAGACGACCTCCGCGCAATGGCCGCGCAAGCTCTGCGCGTTCCGCTCGAAGAGGTGCGCTGGTTCTATCGGGACGAGGATCTGTCGATCAGTCAACAAGGGATCGCCAGCATCCGGCATCGCAAAGATGCCTGGTATGTCCTCGACGAGGGGAATTTTCACCAAGCCCGTTTCATGTCCTGCATGGGCGCCATGCACTGGGCTTCGATCGATTTTCTCCCGGTCGTCGAACTGTTCAAATCATTGCTGCCCGGCACCGGCTCCGCGGCCTTCGAATTGATCCGGGGCCTGTACGACGATCAGAATGAAGGCCGGCGACCTCCGCCCGCGCTCCGGTATCGAGGAATCCCGGCGTATCCGTCGGAAGCCGCCTTTCGCCTCTTCAAAGCGTTCTTCACGCCCCAGGCGCCGCCCGGCAAGGACGTGAATGCGCTGTTCATGGATCCCGCCAGGGCTCACCAGGTGGAATGGTTTCCATCACCCACGCCGCCCTTGCGTTACTTCGACCTGGGTCGCGGGGCGTGCGTGACGATTCAGGGTTCCGACTTGCAAAAGGTGACCCTCACCGAAGACCGGGCGGGGCTACCTTATGTGAATCCCAAGGGGCGTGCCTTTGTTCCCTGGGATCGCGCTGCAGCCGCGATTGAAGACGGGATTGTTCTGAGAGACCGTGGTGTCGAGACCGTAGTCCAGACTGCCTTGCCGCCGAACGTCCACCGTGATGCTTCTGGTGGTGCAGCACCATCGATATCTGCCATCGACTGGCGTTCGGTGTTTGTGGATGGCATGCCGAGGATCGCCCCGGAAGAGGCCTATGGGGCGGTCCTGCTTTACCCGGAGGATGAGACGCCGATCGGCGACCTGGCCGCTCAACCGTTCGTGGCCGACTATCTCGAGGATCTCGCCGAGGGGGATCGCCAGATCGGCCGGCTACTGGCGCAGGCGAACCATGTGTTGATCCGGAACGGGGACGCCGTCATCGCAAGCTGCGTCGCGTTCGACCGTCCCCGTGATTACACGGTGCTCGTTCGAGAACCGGCGTTCGCGCAAAAGCAGGCGCAGCAGCTCTGGACGACCTGTGCGCAATTACGGAGGTGGGAATGGCTGAAGCGGATTCGATTCGTCCTCATGGAGACCAGTGGCGATCGCATCTCGCCGCAGGCCTTTGATCTGGCGTACCAGTGGATGCCGGCCGCGCCGGACGCTCAGCTGCTGCCGGCCTTGGCAGAGTTGCGCCGGGCGCTGAAGCCGGGCGGATGCGCGTTCGTCACCGGACCGGGGGCTCTCCGCGGTTCGTGGAAGGCCTCGGGTTTTGTGTTGCTGTGGCAGGAGGCTGTCGATCAACTGCCGACCTTCCGCATGCATCGGACGATTTTGCCGAAGGCGCGCCTCGCAGGTGATCTCACCGTCCATTTCGTCCAAGCTGGCTGAGGAGGTCAGTGACGGCGGATCGCTTGACACTTTCGAGCACCCGCCAGTAAGATAGCCCAACCTTTAACGCTCATCCTGAGAGGTGAGCAAGGAGCATGACAGTGGCCCGTCGCCTGGCGACAATTCACGACCTTCTCATCGAACGCGGTGAGGAGGTTTTTTTATGTCCGGATCACGGATGAGCCTGTCCACCCAACATGGCCGCCAACAGGAACGGCTCGTCATGGAGGCGGGCGACATGGCGAGGGCCGTGACGAGAATCGCGCACGAAATCCTTGAACGCAACAAAGGCGTGAAGGATCTTGGCTTGGTCGGCATTCGCACGGGGGGCGTGCATCTTGCTCACCGGTTGGCCCGCCGGCTTCAAGATATTGAGGGCGTCGGCGTCCCGATCGGGGAATTGGACATCACGTTGTATCGCGACGATTTGGCGCTCAGGAAAGAACAGCCGATTCTGCGCAAGACGTCCGTGCCGTTCGATATCTCCGGAAAAATTATCGTGCTTGTCGACGACGTGCTCTTTACGGGCCGGACGATCCGTGCGGCGATGGACGGCCTGATCGATCTCGGACGCCCGGCGGAAATCCAGCTCGCGGTCCTCGTCGATCGTGGACACCGGCAACTGCCGATCAAGGCTACCTACATCGGAAAGAACATTCCGACCTCACGCGAAGAAAACATCCAGGTGCTGCTCGAGGAGGCTGGAGAGGACGATCGGGTCGTCATTCTCAAAGCGTGAAGGAGATCGTGCGATGAGTCTGAAACGAAAGGATCTTCTCAGTCTGGCTCCGTTGTCGGCGGAGGAGATCACGCTGATTCTCCAGACCGCCGATTCTTTCAAGGAAGTGACGGGCCGCGAGATTAAAAAGGTGCCCGCGCTCCGCGGCCGCACCGTCGTCAATTTGTTCTTCGAACCCAGCACGAGAACCAGAACGTCGTTCGAGCTTGCCGCAAAGCGCTTAAGCGCGGACGTGATTAATTTTTCTCCTTCATCGAGCAGCGTCGTGAAAGGGGAGACGCTGCTCGATACGGCGCGCAATATCGAAGCCATGCAGGCGGATATCATTGTGCTCCGGCACCCGTCCGCCGGTGCGGCCGAGACGTTGGCCAGGGGCGTGAAGAGTTCGGTGATCAACGCGGGAGACGGCTGGCATGAGCATCCGACTCAGGCCCTGCTGGATCTTTATACGATTCGCGAACGGGGTCTGTCGTTCCAAGGCCTCCGCGTTGCCATCGTGGGTGACGTCGCCCATAGCCGGGTCGCCCGCTCGAATATTCATGCACTTTCGAAACTCGGCGCCGATGTCCGCGTAGTGGGGCCGCCCACGATGATCCCGAAGGGCATCGACAAACTCGGAGCGCGCGTCTTCTACGACCTCGATAAGGCTTTGACCGGGGTACAAGTGATCATGATGCTACGCCTGCAGCTGGAACGGCAGGGCCGCGCGCTCTTCCCCACGATCCGGGAGTATGCGCGCGTCTACGGTCTCACGGCCGAGCGCGTAAAGCTCGCGGACACGGGCGCGATCGTGATGCATCCGGGCCCCATCAACCGTGGAGTCGAAATCGCCCCTGAGGTGGCAGACAGCCTGTCGTCGGTCATTCTAGATCAGGTGGCCAACGGAGTCGCTGTCCGGATGGGCATTCTCTATCTCATGTCCGGCGCAAATTAGCGAAGGTTTGTTCGGGGGACACAGCGCATGGCAATCGTGATTCAAGGCGGGCACATTCTCGACCCCGGCCGGTTCAACGGGATCGGAGACCTCGTGCTCGATAACGGCAAAATCGCCGCCATCGGCCCCGAGGTCCGCGTCCCGCCGGGCGCCACGAAATTTTCGGCCAAAGGCCGGCTCGTCGTCCCGGGGTTTGTCGACTTGCACGTGCATTTTCGCGAGCCGGGGTTCGAGTACAAGGAGACCATCCAAAGCGGCGCCGCGTCGGCCGTGGCGGGAGGATTCACCACGGTCTGCTGCATGCCTAACACGCATCCGGTGAACGACAATCAAGCGATTACCGAGTTTATGATCGAGCGGGCGCGCGTGGCGGGTCTGGCGAACGTGTTGCCCATCGGCGCCATCACGAAAGGATCGGAAGGCAAGGAACTGGCGGAGATCGGCGATCTGCGCCGCGCAGGCTGCGTCGCCATTTCGGACGACGGCAAGCCGGTCATGAACAGTCTCGTCATGCGGCGCGCGATGGAATACGCCCTGGCCTTCGACATCCCGGTCGTCGATCACTGCGAGGATCTGCATTTAGCCGAAGGCGGCTGCATGAATGAAGGCCTGATTTCGACGGAACTTGGCCTCCCAGGCATTCCGGCCGCGGCGGAGGATGTGATGGTAGCGCGCAACGTGTCCTTGGCCGAATTGACAGGCGCCCGGCTCCATCTCGCCCATATCAGCACGGCGGGATCGGTGCGCATGGTGCGCGACGCGAAGTCGCGCGGCATCAAGGTCACGGCCGAAGCCTGTCCCCACCACTTTACGCTGACCGAGGAGGTCGTTCGCGGGTTCAACACGCTGGCAAAAATGAATCCGCCCCTTCGAACCTGGCAGGATGTGCAGGCCATTAAGGACGGTCTGCGTGACGGCACGATCGATGTCATTGCGACGGATCACGCTCCCCATGCAGCGCAAGAAAAACAACAGGGATTTACGGAGGCGCCGTTCGGGATCGTCGGCTTGGAAACGGCATTGTCGCTCACGTTGGCGCTCGTCGAGGAAGGGATCATCTCGTTGGAATCGGCGATCGAAAAATTGAGCACTGCCCCGGCCAGGGTATTCAGCCTGGGCAAGGGCACATTGGCCGTGGGGGCCGATGCGGACGTCGTGATCATCGATCCTCAGGCTCAATGGGAGGTGGATCCGGGCAAATTCCGCTCCAAGAGCCGCAACACTCCGTTTGCCGGTTGGAAAGTGAAGGGTTTGGTGTTGGCCACGTTCGTCGGCGGCCGCCACGTCTTCGAGGCTCCGGTGACGGCGTGACGCGTGTCGGATGGCGGACCGTCTGCTGTGTGAGTCTGGAATATCTGGCGCTGGGCGTCTGGGTCGGAGGATTGATCGTGCTGGTCGGGGCGGTGATCCCGGCTGTGTTCAATACGTTCGGGGGCCAAGAGTCCGGGGGATTGTTCCTGACAAAGGCGTTCGAAGGGTATAACCGGCTCGTCGTCGTTGCGCTCATCATTCTGATCTCGGCGATGGCCTATCGACAGTGGGTCGCCGAACCCGTGGCCCGAGTCAGTCGCACTGAGTGGTTGTTATTGAGCGCCATGGGCGGCATCGCCGGCGTTATTATTCTGGTGCTGCATCCGCAGGCCGCGGCGCTGCAGGCCGAAGCCTTCGGCCTCAGGGACGAACAGGCCAAGAAGGCGGCGTTCGAAGCGTTTTTCCGGCTTCATAAGCCCATCCGCTCACTGTACGTCGTCAACGTGATCCTAGGGACGTGGCTGCTCGTGCTCAAGGCGAAACGATCATGGCAGGATGAAGGAATTCCGGCATGACGAAGGCGCTTCTGGCGTTGGCGGATGGCACCGTCTTCGAAGGCCGCGCCCTTGGATTCGAAGGGGAGGCGGTCGGAGAAGTGGTGTTCAACACGGCCATGACGGGATATCAAGAGGTCCTGACCGATCCTTCTTATAAAGGACAGATCATCACGATGACCTGTCCGCAGATCGGCAACTATGGGGTCACACCGGAGGACGTCGAGTCGGCCCGCATCTGGGCGGAGGGCTTTGTCGTCAAGGAAGCGAGCCGGCGACATAGCAACTGGCGCAGCCAGCAGGGCTTGCACGAATATCTCAAGGCGGCGAAGATCGTCGGCATCGAAGGGCTGGATACGAGGGCGCTGACCCGTCACCTCCGTGAACATGGCTCCCAGCAAGGCCTGATTTCGCATGTCGAGAGGAGCGCGGACCGCGCGGTTGAAAAGGCGCGTGAGGCGCCGGGAATGATCGGCAGGGATCTAGCGTCGCAGGTGACCTGCCGGACAGATTACGATTGGACCGACGGCTCCGGTGGCTGGGCGCCCGATGCCGGCGTCACACACGCCACGCGCCGGTGGAAGGTCGTGGCCTTCGATTTTGGGGTGAAGCAGAACATCCTGCGGCGATTGATCGACGTCGGGTGCGACGTGCATGTCGTGCCTGCCTCGACGACGGCGTCGCAGGTGGATGCGCTCAACCCCGACGGGATCTTCCTGTCCAACGGGCCGGGCGATCCCGAAGCCGTGTCGTATGCGGTCGACACGATGCGTCGGTTGATTGGACGTCGGCCGATCTTCGGCATCTGCCTGGGCCATCAGATTCTTGGCTTGGCGCTTGGGCTCAAGACGTACAAATTGAAGTTCGGTCACCACGGCGCGAATCATCCCGTGATGAATCTTCGAACGAGGAAAGTCGAAATCACCTCCCAGAATCATAATTTTGCCGTTCAGATTCCCGGGATGGGCAACGCAGTTCCCGAGCGTCCGCCGGTCATCGAGACTGACTTCGGCAAGGCCGTCGTGACGCATATGAGCCTGAATGACCGGTCGATCGAAGGATTGGCCTGTTTGGATCACGCGGTGTTTTCGGTACAATATCATCCGGAAGCGTCGCCGGGGCCTCACGATTCGGCCTATCTCTTCACTGAATTTGTGCAGCTCATGGAGAAAGCGAATGGTTAAGATGCGGGACATGCTCGTGCTTGCAGGGCTGACGTTTGCGCTGATTCAACCGGGCTGCATCACGGTCAACCTGCTCGAGCCGCCAGGCCCCGTGCAGGAGGTCCAGTTGTCGGGGTCCGGCGACGGCAAAATCCTCTTGATGGACCTTTCCGGGGTGATCAGCTCTTCAGAGAAGGAAGGCTTTCTGCCGCAGCCGAATCTGCTGGCCTCCTTTAAGGAGGAATTGACCAAGGCGTCGAAAGACGACAAGGTTAAAGCCCTGGTCCTTCGGATCAACAGCCCGGGCGGCACCGTCAACGCGTCGGATATTCTCTACCACGAGCTCAAGACCTTCAAAGCCAACAAAAAAATTCCGGTCATTGCCTCGATGATGGATGTCGCCGCCTCCGGCGGTTATTACCTGGCGATGGCAACCGACGCCATTCTGGTCCATCCGTCGACCGTGACGGGGAGCATCGGCGTGATCATGCTGACGGTCAACGCGAGGGGACTGTTGGAAAAGGTCGGTGTGGAAGCCAATGCCATTACCTCCGGTCCCCGCAAAGATATGGGCTCTCCTTTCCGAACGATGACGCCCGAGGAGAAGGCAATTTTCCAAAGTGTGATTGATTCCTTCTACCAGCGGTTTTTGACGGTCGTCCAAGAGGGACGGCCTCAGCTTTCGGGCGAGCAAATCAAAAAGCTCGCCGACGGACGTATCTATTCCGGCGAGCAGGCAAAGGCGGCCGGTCTGGTCGACGATATCGGGTACCTCGAAGAGGCGATCGATCGGGCCAAAAAAAATGCCGGCCTGACTGAAGCCCGGGTCGTCACGTATCGCCGGAGCGGGGAATATCAGAACAATATCTATTCGCGCGTCGTGGGCGGTGGCTCAGGACTGAACAGTCTCGCGCACATGGATTTGTTGACCATCGTCCGCGGTGGAAGCCCCCAATTCATGTATCTGTGGATGCCGTAGGCCCTGACCATGGGACGATCACGACATGACGAGCCGCGCCATTCGGCGAGCGGCTCGCACGATCTGGAGGGCCCCGTCGGCCGCCGTGCGGTGCTGGCCTGGGGCGCTCGCGCCGCGGTGGGGCTCTATGCCGTGCTCGGCACAACCGGCGTCGCCGGACTGCTCAGCACCCTTTCGGGATGCTACCGCGCTCCCGGCACCGCCCGTGATCAGTTGATCTTTTTTTCGGAAGAAAAGGAATTGCAATTCGGCCTCAGCGCCTATCGCGAAGTGCTTCGTGAGGCCAGGCTCAGCGAGAACCCCGAGATCAATGAGCAAATCCAGCGGGTAGGCCGAAAAATTGCGACCGTCGCCAATAAGCCGGAATACCAGTGGGAGTTCGCCGTCATTGAAGACGAGAGGATGGTTAACGCCTTTTGTTTGCCGGGAGGCAAAGTGGCCGTCTTCACGGGCATTCTCAAGCATACGAAGACTGATGCGGGACTTGCGACCGTGATGGGGCACGAAATTGCGCATGCCTTGCAGCGTCACGGCGTGGAACGCATGAGCCGGAGCATTATCGACCAGATCGCCCAGCTTGGCGCGATCGGCGCGGCGGCGGCAGGGTCGTCCAGCGGAGGCGCCATACAGGGCCTCCTCGGCGCGTATGGAGTCAACGTGTCGCTGCCTTTCAATCGCAAACAAGAGTCGGAAGCCGACTACATCGGCTTGCGCTTGATGTCGCAAGCCGGGTACGACCCGCGCGAGTCGGTCCCGTTCTGGGAGCGCATGAGCGGTTGTCCGCGTCAGATGATCGACAAGCTGTGCTTCCGATCGCAGCATGCGATTCCCGAATTTCTTTCGACGCACCCCTCCGACGTGACCCGCATCAACCAACTCGAGGCCTGGATGCCCGAGGCGATGCGTTACTACCAGGCCGCGGGGGGCGCACCGGCGCCCGCTCCTGCGCCCTATAGACCGGCCATTGGGCCGTTGCCTCAGACCGGTTAGCCGTTCATGCCTAAACGTACGGACATTCAAAACATCTTGCTCATCGGTTCCGGCCCCATTGTAATCGGACAGGCGTGTGAATTCGATTATTCCGGCACTCAGGCGTGCAAGGCGCTCAAGGAAGAGGGCTATCGGGTCGTGCTCATCAACAGCAACCCCGCCACCATCATGACGGACCCTGAGGTGGCGGACCGAACGTATGTCGAACCGATTACCGTGGATGTAGTGGAAAAGGTCATCGAACGAGAGCGCCCCGATGCCTTGCTCCCGACCATGGGAGGGCAGACGGCGCTGAACGCGACGATGGGCCTCGTCAAGCGCGGAACCCTGGAGAAGTTCGGCGTCACATTGATCGGCGCCTCAGCCGATGCCATCCACAAGGCCGAGGACCGCGACGCGTTCAAGCAGGCCATGCAGCGGGTTGGCCTGCGGGTGCCGGACAGCGGAACCGCCCGCACCCGAGATGAGGCCATTCGTGTCCTGGACCGCGTCGGATTTCCAGCCATCATCAGGCCGTCGTTTACCATGGGGGGCACCGGCGGCAATATTGCGTACAACCGCGAGGAGTTCGAAAAGCTGATCGAATGGGCTCTCACGATGAGCCCCGTCGGGCAGGTGCTCATCGAACAGTCGCTGATCGGGTGGAAAGAATACGAACTCGAGGTCATGCGGGACCTCAAGGACAACGTCGTCATTATTTGTCCGATAGAGAATTTTGACCCGATGGGTGTGCACACCGGGGATAGCATTACCGTCGCGCCTGCCATGACGCTCACCGATAAGGAGTATCAACGCATGCGCGATGCCGCGCTGCGCATCATCCGCGAAATTGGAGTCGAGACCGGAGGATCGAACATTCAGTTCGGCATCAATCCCGACAACGGCGAGATGGTCGTCATCGAAATGAACCCTCGCGTGTCCCGCAGCTCTGCGCTCGCCTCGAAAGCGACCGGATTCCCCATCGCAAAGATTGCCGCGAAACTCGCCGTGGGCTACACACTGGACGAAATCACCAATGACATCACCGGGGTGACGAAAGCCTCGTTCGAGCCGACGATCGATTACGTCGTCGTGAAGATTCCGCGCTTTGCGTTCCAAAAGTTCAAAGGCGCCGATCCAACGCTGACGACGCAAATGAAATCGGTCGGCGAAGTGATGGCGATCGGACGGACGTTTAAGGAGTCGTTGCAGAAGGCGATCCGTTCCCTTGAACTGGATTTGAACGGACTCGTGTCGCGGCTTGGTATCGACCGCGGCGTCCCCGAGGCGTTCGATCGGCAAGCGGCCTTGGAGCGGATTCGCCAGCAGTTACGGAGTCCGGTGGCGGAACGCATGTGGTATTTGGCGGACGGCATGCGTCTCGGGATGGCCAATGAGGAGCTCTTCGCGCTCACGAAGATCGACGAGTGGTTCCTGGAGCAGTTGCGAGACCTCGTAATGTTCGAACAGCGGCTGGTCGGGCAGGTGGCCAAGCGTCTGCCGTCGCTCGACGAATCGCTGCTGTGGGAGGCCAAGGAACTTGGATTCTCCGATGACCGGATCGCCCAGTTGACCGGTTGGCCGGTCGCGGCGATTCGCGGGCAACGCATGTCGTCTTCCACGCGGGCCGTCACCTACAAACGGGTGGATACGTGCGCGGCGGAGTTCGAAGCGCACACACCTTATCTGTATTCCACGTACGGCCGCGAATGCGAAGCCCGGCCGACCGGCCGGAAAAAAGTGATCATCCTCGGCGGCGGCCCGAATCGGATCGGCCAGGGAATCGAGTTCGATTACTGCTGCGTGCATGCCGCCATGGCCCTTCGCGAGGAAGGCATTGAGACCATCATGGTCAATTGCAATCCCGAAACGGTCAGCACCGACTACGATACGTCCGACCGGCTCTACTTCGAACCGTTGACCGAAGAAGACGTGCTGAACATCATCCAGCGGGAACAGCCGCTTGGCGTCGTTCTGCAGTTCGGTGGACAAACCCCGCTCAAATTGGCCATCCCGCTTTCGAAGGCCGGCGTACCTATTCTCGGCACCAGTCCCGATGCCATCGATCGGGCGGAAGACCGGGAGCGTTTCCGGGAGCTCCTCAGTGCGCTGGGACTGAAACAAGCGGAGAGCGGCATAGCACGATCGCGGAATGAAGCCGTGGCCATCGCCGCGAGGATCAGTTATCCCGTTATGGTACGGCCGTCGTATGTGCTGGGCGGACGCGCCATGCAGATCGTGTATGACGAGGCCGGATTGCTCAGCTATATGGGATCCGCGGTCCAAGCCTCGGATAAACATCCCGTGCTGATCGACAGGTATCTCTCCGACGCCATCGAAGTGGATGCGGATGCGATTTGCGACGGCCGCCGCGTGGTCGTGGCCGGAATCATGGAACATATCGAGGAGGCCGGCGTACACTCGGGCGATTCGGCCTGCTCGCTGCCGCCGTATTCGCTTGATCAGCCCGTCGTCGATGAGATCCGTCGCCAGATGACCGCCCTTGCCTTAGAGCTTGGGGTCGTGGGTCTCATGAATGCGCAATTTGCCGTCAAGGAGGGGACCGTCTATGTGCTGGAAGTGAATCCACGTGGTTCCCGCACGGTGCCGTTTGTCAGCAAAGCGATAGGAGTGCCGCTCGCGAAGCTGGCCATGAAGGCGATGGTCGGACGGACGCTGGACGACCTTGGATTCCTGCATGCCCCCCAGCCGGCCCATCTTTCCGTCAAGGAAGCGGTATTTCCGTTCAACAAGTTTCCCGGCGTCGACGTCCTGCTCGGCCCGGAAATGAAGTCCACCGGCGAAGTGATGGGCATCGATGCGGATTTTGGATGGGCGTTCGCCAAATCCCAGGCGGGCGCCGGGGCGACGCTTCCGCGAACCGGCACTGCGTTCATCAGTGTGAAAGAGAGCGATAGACTTGCAGCTCTTGACGTGGCGAGACATCTGTCGCGGCTCGGGTTCAGGATCGAAGCGACTGATGGCACTGCCGTGTATCTCCGCGAGCATGGAGTGGATGCGAAAACGGTGCTGAAAGTGAATGAAGGCCGCCCCCATATCGTCGACCACATCAAGAACGGCGACGTGGCGCTGGTCGTCAATACCGTGGGTACGGCCGCCTCGCATGCGGACTCGCTCTCGATCCGCCGGGAGGCGCTCCACAAAGGACTGGCCTATTACACCACCATGCGGGGCGCGCGGGCCGCTGCCATGGGCATCGAAGCAATCCTCAAAAATGAACTGACCATCCGCTCATTGCAGGAATACCACGGCGGGCGATAGCGCGGCCTGCTCCCCGGGGGGTGTTGTTCAACGTTGTTCGAGAGGAATAACTGTCTTATGCCGACACCGATTACCAAGAAGGGATACGATGCCCTCAAGGCGGAACTCGATCGTCTCCGAAAAGTGGAGCGCCCTCAAGTGATTGAAGCCATCGCCGAAGCCCGCGCCCACGGGGATCTGAGCGAAAACGCGGAATATGACGCGGCGAAAGAGCGGCAGGGCTTCATCGAGGCACGCATCGCCGAACTCGAATCGAAGCTGGCGGACGCGCGCGTCGTCGAGATTGCAGGACG
>DATELB010000146.1:0-15661 GCA_035277085.1 Nitrospira sp.
CCTGGACGTACTTCGGATCTTTGAGCTTAGTCAGGTGTCCGATGAACGATTCTGAACCGAGATGAACTTCTTCGTCAGAGTAATTAGGCTCAGAACTTCTTCCCAAGAGGCGATTGTGTTCGTTCACCATATGACTCTGGACGTTCTTCGAGTCATGAACTTGGCCGCATTTCATACAACGCCATCGAGCCGCCCAATTCATAAATCGGTCTTCCAGTAAGAGCTCTCCGCACCGTGAGCAGATCATTTCGCCTCCCAATTTGTCACAGGCCGAACATATAGTTTCTCGAGCTGCCATGTTCTCTTGATGTGCGGCGCTCGAATGGCTTGTCTGTGGTCTGATGCAGGCGTGCAATATTCTTCCCCGGCAGACGGTGTACGCATGTGCCGTGAGCCTGCAGTTCTCCTTCCTGACGGCGATAATACAGCCATAGGGAAAAGGGTAATCTTGTCTGAACAGGCTGGCTATTCCGCTTTAGGACTGGATGATTCCACGTACAAATAGGCCGCTCCATACGCGTTCTTAAAGAAAAGCTCTCTAAGATATAAGGTCATAGTGAATGCTCGCCTCGTGGGATGCGCTTGCCAGCCGAATGTTTAGACTACGCCAGTGGGCGATGCCAACGAGCCAGGTAATCAGCGCCAGCACCGCGGATGGTTGTAACGCTGACGCAAGCCGGATTCCTGCGTGGCCTACAATCATCGGGGGAAGAGGCCAGCGGGTGCCGGCGCTTCATTCCATTGGCAGTCTAGCTGACGCTCAACCGAGGCGCCGTGAGGTTCGATAGCTCTGAGGATGTCGGTAAGGAGGTTCTGCGAAGACGCTTGTACCAAAATTCGTGCACGTGAAGGTTCGTGACGTGTTTTTCCAATTGAGACTTCGTGAAGATCCAACGTCCCTCCCATCATGATAATCGTATCCAATACCTTCGACAGGATCAGGGAGTCGATGATATGTCCACTGATGAGGACGGTTTGTTGAGCAGTGGACACGCGCGGCTCTTACCTGATGATTTCAGCGCACAAACCGGTAGGTGGTTTCATAGGTCGGTGCTACCTAGCATACGTCCCGAAAGGTAATCACGTAAATGACACTTTGGTAATGGGGTCTTATCGACGGTAAACGGTGGAGTCTTCATCTTTGTCACCAGCAGCGACGAAGCCGAGCTCATTGGGAATTTGACTCGCAGAGCGGCTTCAAGGAGTCATGGAGAAGGAACAGACCGAGTTGGGCCTGGCGGACACAGCTATTCCTGCCTGCGATGAGAAGTGAAGGAGAAAGGCGACGCCGGCCGAATACGTAATCGAACTTAACCCGTTTGCGGGCTTTACGCGAGATCAGAAAAAGTATGTACTCGGCGCATTTGCAAGAGAGTCAAATGCCCATGAAACCATGTGATCGCTGTCACCATTTCATGCATGAAGAGCAGGCGAGAATGGCTAGGGAGCCATTAGAGGAGAAAACCGTATCCGTTTATCGATGTATTCATTGTGGGCGTATTGAGTATGAGACCTCTGAATCGAGCGCCACTCAAACCATCACCGCTTCGATACGGAGTTGCTGGGTTAAATGGCTCAACCATTGAGGCATAGCTTTGCATAAATCTTTTGCTCGCCATCTTTTACAACTTCACAATCTGGTTTGGAAAGGGTAGTGAACTGGGAATATCACATACGAGAAGAAGTCTTCGCCTGCGTCCGCGCGTGCGAGATTTTACTTTCGACAGAGTTAACATTGACTGACAACGAGCGCCGTCTCCTTGAATTTTATATGAGCGAAGTTTCCCGACATTTCCTTCCACCAGCGTCCGCGGCAGACACAATACCGGCTGCGAAAGAAGCCAGCACAATTCAAACTACCGCCTAGAAGTTAGCCCGTCGCTATACCGACGCCGATCTATTGTGCAGACTTGATCGGAGATTGGTTGCTGAGGAAGCAGGGTATTTGTTCGGAGAGTACTCGCTCTAAAGGAAAACGGGTAACGATGAGAGGTCGACAATCGTTAATAAAAAGTCTTCCGTGATTTGTCTGCATTAGGCGTCCATTCACGAGCGAGGCGCTGGGCTTCAGCAATCTGCGCTGGCGTCATCTGTTTGGCAAGAGCATCACGGGCTTCAACCGATCTCAATTCTCCATGTGCTGCCGAGAGGTTGTACCACTTGTGAGCCTCGGTAAAGTTTTGGAGCACCCCTCGCCCCTGTGCGTACATTAGCCCAAGCTTGGCAAAAGCGAGAGCATCTTTTTGTCCTGCCGCGCGACTAAACCAATATAAGGCCATCTGACTGCTTTCGGGAGCACCCTCTCCTCGAAGATATAATGTGCCAAGGTTGACTTGAGCTCCGATATGCTCCTGCTCTACAGCTTTATCAAACCAGTGCTTCGCTTTTCGGTAATCCTGAGGAACGCCCTTGCCTTCGTAGTACAGGAGGCCGAGGGTGTTTTGGGCGGAGGCGTCTCCTCCCTCCGCTGACTTGCGCACCTTTTCCATCGTTGCTTCGTAGGCAGCACCTTCACTTTTAGCCGCATCCGCGACAGGCTCACTGCCCGCGCATGCGGTAGTGATGAGACACATGATGGTAAGGACCAGAGGAATAGAGTAACGAGCCGCAATCAATAAACTACAATTCATAAGATCGTCCCGAGGTTCCTATAGCCGATTAAGAATCGAAGCAACCTTCATGCCGAGAGTAAAGCATCAATTTCGTACGGCAAATCGAATCACTAACCGTACGATGGGGTGTAGGTTTGTATCAGTCAGTATACGTGAAGCAAGCAGCTTCGCCTGCAATTCGTTCTCGAAAAGAGGACACGGTTGTGCCTCTCCCGAGAGATAGGCATGGGTGATCCGGAGCTGAAGGTCCTGCCACTAGTACCCGCTCTTAGATATTCGTAACTAATTCTATTTCCAGATAAATTTACATAGGCTTTACCATCCCTGCACGATCCTCAACGCCGTTGGTGCTATTTTCGCGGCGCCCACCAGCTAGACGGCGCTTTGTGAGGAGGTATCGTGTCGATAAAAACGTACACCCAAATATCAGTACGCGGCATGAGTGCGTTCCTAATTGTTGCGCTCCTAACTTCCAACCAATCAGGTCTTGCAGCCACCGCTCCCTCGACGTATTCCGCCTACACGGGAACAGATGCCAAAGCGATCCCATCGGCTCCGGCCCTGGGAGCAGCCAACTCGATCATTAATGATCCCACCTTTGGTTCGCGAATCCTGCGCGTGACCGATGCGAATACTTTCAGCGGCAATTCCTTGATTCCTGAATATGCTGGCTATTATCGGACGTGGAATGCCAATTCAACGGCGTTAAAGCTCATGAATGGCCAAGGTTCTTCTTATTGGCTAGAATTCAACCCCTCAACGTTCAAGGTCGGCGATGGATCGGCCCGTCCACAAGTGCATCCCTTGAGCTTCCCCTGGTCATGGGAATGGTCCGCCGTAGATCCTGACGTCATCTACTTTCTGAACGGAAACCAGTTGGCGAAATACAACAAGGTCACGACGCTGGTGACGAACCTCGGAGGGCCGCCCAACGGAGATTCAGTCACTATGCACGTGACCGTCGTCGGGCAGGATAGTTGGGTATGTGCAACGGCGGGAGCGGGGAGTCAGAATACGTATACAAAGATTTATTGTCTAGATCCCAATAACCCATCCCAGAGCAAATTTATCGATGTCGTCAATAAAACTATCAACGGCATTAAGCAAAGCGATTTGAACTGGCCGACCTCGGCGGCCGGCCAAACGATCGGGATTCATTCAATGTATGGCAGCGCGGTTGGCGGATGGCTTGACGTCGTCTTCCATCAACAGAGTTGGGGAGCCAATGGTGATTCGGTGTTCAATCTCGCGAGGAATACCTGGTCCCTTGTGACGAGTGCCGACACTCGGTGGTCTGGACACGCTTCTATGGGCAATAGCAAATTTGTCAATGGTGCAGGATCGATCAATGGGGTGGACTCGCGCGGGGCACTACTTCGAGACCCGGACCACCTCATGGACACCACACAGTATACCTCTATCATGCAACCTCCATCGACCGTCGGATGGTATGATGCAGAACACAGTTCGTGGTTCAACGCCTCAACGAATCCACAGGCGCCCGTGTTGTTTTCGCGATATAACTGCGCGGCGCCCCCGGGCCCACTCACCTGGTACGGAGAGATCATTGCAGCGGCGACGGATGGGTCCAATACGGTCTGGCGCTTCGCGCACAATCACAACGGCGGCCTTGTCGGGTTCGCCGGTCAGTCGTTTGCGCAGATTTCAAATGACGGTCGCTGGGTGCTGTTTTCCAGCTACTGGGACGGCAAGTTGGGCGCAGCGGCGGGCGATTTTGGCTTTTCAACGCGCATCGATACGTTCATTGTTGATCTCCAGGACGTCACAGTGCCAGCTCAGCAGCAGGCTGGCCAGCCTACAATTTCGACGAGCTCGGCGAGCGTCCCGGCAGGAGCCTCGATCTCAGTCACGGTGTCTAATGGTCCCGGCAATGCAACAGACTGGGTCGGAGTCTATCCTTCAACTGCTCCCAATACGGGCTATGTCGCATGGAAATATCTCAACGGTACAACTAGTCCGCCCTCAACTGGACAAAAGTCGGCATCCCTCACGTTCACGATGCCTTCAACACCTGGTACGTATCAGTTTCGGTTCTTGGCTAACAACGGGTATAATCTTCTAGCCACCAGCCCGAATGTTGTGGCTGGCGGTGGGAGCACGAGCAACGCCAGCCCTACCATTTCGACGAGCTCAGCGAGCGTGCCAGCGGGAGCATTCATATCAGTCACGGTGTCTAATGGGCCCGGCAGCCCAACCGACTGGGTTGGAGTGTATGCTTCAACTGGTTCGAACTATGAGTATATCTCGTGGCAGTATCTGAACGGGAGTCAGAGCGCCCCTTCAACCGGAAAAACCGGTGGGTCTCTCACATTTGCTATGCCCTCAACACCCGGGACCTATCAGTTCCGATTCTTAGCCAATGACGGGTATAATCTTCTTGCCACTAGCCCGAATGTCGTGGCGCAATAAGTCTGAGCGGAAGACTCAGGTCACCTAATGAGTTGGCCTTTCAGAGTTTGCACGGCTTAGACATAGAGAAATCCTTAAACACTTACTCGTCACCGACGCGTGGACGCGTGTGTTTCGAGCCTGTTGATTACTGCTACCCATCATTAGGTTCTACACGACGATTCGTTGGTTCGCGACAAGCCCTTCCGATTTATACTTCTGTTCCCGTGAGCAGTGTTGCTTCTATTTACTAGCCCGCATGAACAAGTCCCCCTTTTGGCTAAGTTTCAGCTTTTGACCTTGAGGCGTAGTTTCATCGTCGCAGCATATGTGGCCCTTGTTTGCGATCATTCTCGACATGCTATTTCTGTCTTGATCTTATGAGTAGCCACACATGTCGGGTCTTGTTGGTTGACGATCACGATCAAATCCGCGACGCTCTGCGCGTTCTCTTGGCGTCGTACGGAATATTCAGGTAGTCGGCGAGGCGAGAGACGGCGAGGAGGCGATAATACGAACCGCATCCTGTCAGCCTGAGATTATCCTCATGGATATCAATATGCCGAGGATGAATGGCATTCAGGCGACGACGGTCATTAAAAAGTCGCCAAGAGAGACGTCGATCATCGGCTTGTGCGCGGTTCAAGATATGTACACAATAGAAGTGTTCTTGAAGGCCGGAGGTGTGGCAGTGGTGTCAAAAGACCGCCTCAATGATCTTCGTCCGACGATCCAGCGAGCGTGCATCAATCGGCCACAAGGTTCGACGGATACACACTGCCTGCTTGAGGAGGACTGAACGGAGCCGCCACTTTTAACGGATGAAGTTGGAAAGATGGACGTGCCGATTTGCTGAGACTCGTGAGTCATGAAGCGATTAATACCATTTGAGCTGCATCATGCGCTTCCACCGGCCAAGAAGCTCAGGCGTTGGGACGTCTACCCTATGGTCACCGATGACATAGCGGTTCTTGCCTTGCGCCTTGGCGCGATACATCGCCTGATCAGCATCCCGGATTAGCTCTTCAGCCGTTTCACGCATATTGCTATTGAAGGCAATCCCAATGCTCGCTCCAACGCGCACACGCTCGCCGACGTCGATGGGCGTGTGAAGTCTGCTCAGCACCCGCTCTGCGACCTCCGTGACCTCACACCGATTGTTCACTTGGTTCAAGAGGAAGATAAATTCATCACCTCCATAGCGCCCCACGACGTCCCCTTGTCGCATACAGCTTTGAAAGAGGCGTGCGACGTGACGCAGCACGGCATCACCCGCCTTGTGCCCGAGTCGGTCATTGATGGGCTTGAAGCCATCAAGATCCACAAACATGATGGCAAACCGAAACGCCGGGTTATAGTCCACGTATTGGATGACCCGTCCCAATCGTTCAAGAAATTGCGCCCGGTTCGGCAGGCCGGTGAGCACGTCACACGCTATCCGATTCTGGGGGTGTTCATCCGTCTTGACGATGCGTTGGATCTCCGCTTGGGCGGTCGTAATCTTGCTGACAAATACTAACGTGACAGACAATAAGAGGGGGAGCGTGAAGATGGCATCGTTCTCCAACCCTGTCGTCCGATAGAGCACGAGTCCATATTCCCCGATAAGCAAGGCGCTCAAGGCGCTGAAATCCAACATAGATGGGACATAGGAGGCCATCGCCAGCAGCAGCAGCACCGCCCCAAACACCCACAGATCCGTGGTGGCTCCGAAGGTGAGAAATAAAAGCGATGCGTTAATGAGTGTTACGAGGCCGATGAACCATGTAGCCTCAACATGGACACGAGGGATGGTCAAAATGAGGAGGGTGATCGTGGCGAGACTTGCGCTGAGCAAGGCTTCGGCGCGTGAAATGGGCGAGGCCAGATGAAAACCATAGAGCAAGATGAACATGCCCTGCAGTAGCAGGAGATAGAGACGGACGCGCGCGGGCCTGATCATGGGAAGACAGCTTGTCATTGATGGCCTCGTTCTTCACCTTTTGCAGAGCCGGTGGTTTGCGGCACCCAATGCGGCAGGCGATTTTGTGAGTCGCTGCCGATCATGCTGATTGTGGTCGATGAGCAGCCCATTTACCTATTTATGCCATCCCCGTTCATTCCGTTGTTCACTCAACAGTCATGCGCATGTTGTAGCTCCCACAGGCTCCGGCGGATCCGCTGATAATCTTTGTCGCTCAGCTGTGGGATGTGGACGCCGAAGTATTCGCCTGCCGTCCATGCGATTGTGCCATCCAATAGAAGCGGGCGGTTATGATCGCGGAGGGACAGCGTTACGGCGGTGTGGCTTCCAACAGGAGGCACCATGCTGCCATGAATCCCACATTCGGATTTGGAGAAATCTGTCGTCACGCCTTCCAAGAGGTGAATGCATCCGTTCTCGGCGTACGTATAAGTCACAGGCAAGTGCCTTGGCCGCTGTGTCCACTGTTTTAAAAACGTAAGTCTCTCTTGCTGGCCGAGGGTTGTATCCGCGAGACGACGGTTCATTGACCACTCCCATCTTGTGTACGGCCTTCATTCGCACCTCTCGACATATAGTTATGAGCCTATCAGCGCATAATGCCCGCGCCTTCCCCAGAAGAGTAGTGGTGAGCCCCCACTTAGGAGGCAGATAAAGAGAACCTCTCATTAAACGACCTCTCAACGATCCTGGACAGCCGTTTGGCATTTTCTTCCTCGGCGTTGTCATCGTACGCTTTGTGTTAGACGTAATTACGGAGCTTCAGTTCTTTCGGATGCGGATTCAGATAGATCTGGTCGCGGAGATACAGGAGTCCGTATTGAACGACATAGTGTTTTACGAGCGTAAGCGGAACGACCAGAGGCACGAGCCCTTGACGGTAATCCTCGACAAGGCCGTCGATTTCAGCCCGCTCAGACTTCGTCACATGACATTTCATATGTCCGATCAGATGTTGAAGCACGTTGACGTGTTTTCGCCTCGTCGCCGTCACGGTTAAGGCTTCCATGAAGAGCCTCCCGTAGCGTTCGACCAAGTCTTTAGGTTGATAGCGGTCGGCCTGCGCGACCAGCCGGCCGAGTTGCTCATACAGCTGTCGACTGTGCGCGAGCAGGAGATATTTGTGGATGGTATGGAATTTGACGACGTCACTCCGCGTGGCGCGACGTCGCTTGAGCTGTTGCCAGCGGTGATAGCAGAAGACTCGTTCAATGAAATTGTCGCGGAGCACGGGATCGCACAGCCGACCTTCCTCTTCGACGGGCACCATGGGAAACTGCTCCATGAAGGCCCGCGCAAAGAGGCCGGTGCCCTTGCGGTTCGGCATCCCGTGCCGGTTGAAGACCCTGACGCGTTCGACGCCGCAGCTGGGCGAGTCTTTCTTGAAGACGTATCCGGAAAGCTCAAGGTCCTTCAGTGAGCGCAGCCGGTCGACTGTCATGCGCTCAACCGCTTCCGTATGATCCTTCTCGCTCTTGATCGCGATGAGCCGCGGGCGCTGCGGATCGCCGACCAGCCGCATCGCCTCCCGAGGTGTCCCCAGTCCGGCTTCGACTTCCGGACACACAGGGACCCACTCGACATAACGGCCGAAGATGCCTGTCAGGAATGCGTCGCGCTTGTGGCCGCCATCGAACCGTACCTCGTCACCCAAAAGACAGCGGCTGATTCCGAGGCGAAGCAGGGCGGTCGTCATGGCGTGCCCTGCCGTTCGGACAGACGGAGGTATTGCACGCGAGCATGCCGATGATCGACGATCGGCGCCGGATAATCCACTCCAATGCGGCATCCGTTTCGCGACTGGTCGTCCAACGTCATGAGATGCGGCTCGTGCACCCACTTCTGAGACACCGCGTTGAGTTCTGGGATATACCGGCGGATATAAGAGCCGTCAGGGTCGAACTTCTTGCTCTGTAGCGCCGGATTGAAGATCCGGTACCCGCGCATCGCATCGGTGCCTGTCGATGCGCACCATTGCCAGTTTCCGTTGTTGGCGGCCGTGTCCGCATCGAGCAGATGACGCATGAAATACCGCTCCCCGCTCTGCCAGTCGATCCGCAGATCCTTGATCAAAAACGACGCCACAATCATACGCACCCTGTTATGCATCCAGCCAGTCCGATTGAGCTGGCGCATGCCGGCGTCTACGATCGGGTAGCCGGTCTTCCCATCGCACCAGGCCTGAAACAACCGGTCACGTTCCGGGCCCCGTTCACGCGGCGGGGCGGCGCCGGCCCGGAACGGCCCGTCGACGACGCGTGGAAACGCCGACAGCACTTGTTGGAAGAACTCGCGCCAAATGATTTCATCGATCCAGGTGAGCACATCAACACGAGACACCCGGCCGCCTGCCGTCAGAGCCGCCAACGCTGCATGTATCGCAGTACGAGGCGACAGCGTTCCGAAACGGAAATGAGGCGACAGTTTCGAAGTTCCCTCGATAGCGGGAAGATTCCGGCCATCCGCGTAGCGGTGGATCGGTTCGCCAAGAAACCGGATCAGCGCCCTACGAGCGTTCTGTTCGCCGGGTTTTATCCAGGGCGCGAGCGGCTCATACCCCAACTCACGGGCCGTCGGAATCGAACGAGGGGAGGAGAGCGATACCGACTTATCCCTATGCAAACCGGCAGGAATCGGAAGGACTGCCGGCTTGGTCGCCCCCCACTTAGACCACCAACGCGCGCGATAGGCGCTGTAGCGTTGCAACGGTTCTCCGGTGGCCCCGCGAACGTCCTCCGCCTCGAATACGACATGGTCTTTAAAGGTCTGCGCTCGTACGCCCAACTCTGCCAATCGTTGCTGGGCGGCGCGATCCCGCTGAATGGCCCCCGGTTCATAATCTCGGTTCCAATACACGATCTCCGCCTTCCAATCACGGGCGGCATTCACGACTTCCTCGACTGGCTCACCCCGACGCCATTGGAGGCAGACACCTCGAGCGGCCAACGACGCGGCCAAATCCTCCAGGCAGCCCAGCATGAAGTTCACGCAGGCCGATCCGAAGATCTGTGACCGCAATAGGGGTTCGTCGAAGACGAAGAGCGGAATCACGTGGCTGCAGGCGTTGCACGCTGCCTCCAAAGCCGGATTGTCGTGCAGCCGCAGATCCCGTCGAAACCAAACGATGCCGCGCATCAGTGCGATCCTTCCGTTAGCGATCCGCCGCTGGTGGTGATCGGCGGGTGATCTGTGAAGAGATGCCGGCGCCAATACAGGTAGAGTATGAACAATGCGGTGGTTGCTATGAATGCCGAACGGACCGGGTGGAAGCCGAAGGCCAGCTGGTTCATTGCTTCGCTGACGATTCCGAATCCGGCATAGGTCACGCTGAGGCCCCACGCCCAGGGACGCAGCCACAAGAATCCGTAGCCGATCAGCAGATGGAGGGCCGGTGAATGGAGCTTCACCAAAAAGGAGAATGGACCAATGACCACCGCGCCGAAGAGTTTCAACGCATACGAGGGATACAGGACGATGATCACCAGGTCGATGGTGCCAACGATCATGAACAGGCCGCCGAAAAGTTTCACGTCGACGCCGGTTGGATTGCTGTGCATGGCCGTTCCTACGGCTTCCATGAGGGGGGGATATCCCGCCACCATCCCGTCGGATTCGCTTTCCGCCACTGCGTCTGCTCGATCCATAGGCGGTCTGCTTCCGCCTTGTCCACACGTGCTGCCATGGCCGCGCTGACATCTGATTGTTGGCGGACGCTTGTCTGA
The DNA here is from genome assembly GCA_035277085.1 of Nitrospira sp. Taxonomy (GTDB): domain Bacteria; phylum Nitrospirota; class Nitrospiria; order Nitrospirales; family Nitrospiraceae; genus Nitrospira_C. The sequence goes on from DATELB010000146.1 coordinate 10,707, forward strand.
ATCATTTCTTTCGCCATCCGGGCCAACCCTCCGGGAGGATCGACCAGATCTTCGGTAGCGCGATAGGCAAGGTTGAGATGGAGTTCCTCGACCGCAGTCCATCGCTCTTCCCGCGAGAGGTATTCCAGGTACGCGTCGATGGCCTGATAGACGTAGGTCAAATGCAGATAGCTTGCCGCCGACGGGACGTCATCGATCTGCCGCTGGATGAGTTCCAGCGCGCGCCGGTAGTCGCCGGCCGACAAGTACAGCTCCAGCTGTCGCATCGGCGCCATGACCTTGCACGGTGTATCGCTCGCTTCGCCAAGCGAGTAATTGCTCGCGGCGAGCAAGACGGCTGCGATGAGAACGGTCAGACCTAACTTCCGCCGCATCGACCACTCCGATTCCTTCGACAGTTTCTTGTCGTTCGTCACGACGACCGGTGTTCCATGAAACTATCCGATGTCATGTTCGTCGACACGCTGCGCGTACTTGCGCTGTTTTGTACCGTACAGAAGGTTCGGCGCCGGCCTCACCCGGTTTTGAAGAGTAACGGCATCGACGACTCCGCCGCATCCCGTGCAACGCAACGCTGTCACGCCGATCTGACCGGCATCGCCCTGCAATCCATGTCATACTCGACAACCATCAGTCCCCGACATCGCCCGCAGTGGTCGTCAACAGGAAGCACCGGTCTCTTGTCTGGTCTTCCATTTGTCTCCATGGATCCATTCACTGCTGTCGGCCACCGAGGCGACGACCTCCTCTCAGAGGAAAAGCTCGTCTTCCTCAGCGGGAGACGCCGTGTCGAGTCGCGGCGCCGCCCTCCGCCTCTGATTTCCGGTCAATACTGCGAGCACATCGAAAGCCGGTGCCATGTGTCTGCAGCGCGAACCCGCCGCGCCCACGTGCCGATGCTGTAATATCGGCCAACGGGCTGCGCCAGGACCCTCCTCGAATCGAGCGCACCACTCCTTTTTTGTCGGGACCTTGCGGATTCCGGTCGGGAGCATGCTTGTAATAATCCGCGTCGTACCAATCTGAGACCCATTCGCGGGCATTCCCGGCCATATCCTGTACGCCATAGGGCGAGTCTCCGTCGGGGAACGAGCCGACCGGATACAAGGTCTTCTCATCGGCCCACTCTCGGTCAAAGTTCGCTCGCCGCGGCGTCGGAACTTCATTGCCCCAAGGAAACTTGCGGCCGTCCTCACCCCTTGCCGCCTTTTCCCATTCGGCCTCCGTCGGCAGCCGTTTCTTCACCCAGCCACAATAGGCCTTCGCGTCGTACCAGGTCGTCTGAACGACCGGTAACTGTTCGATTCCCTTGCTGGACATCAACTGGCCCGTGCCGTAGGGATTCGGCGGATTCCGGTGCCCCGTCGCCGTAACGAAGGCCATGTACCGTTCATTGGTCACCTCCACCTGATCAATCGCGAAGGCATCGAGATACACGGAGCGTTGAGGCCACTCATCCGGGCGACCTTTCCCTTCGGCACTTCCCATCAAGAAATCTCCGGCCGGAATCACGACCATAGGAACCGGATCGAACTCCTTGGAAGCCGCCGGCGGACCAGCGTCCGCCCACGGCGTACCGGTGCAGACAGTGACGACGAGCGCCGCAATGATTCTCCAACGAGTTATGTTCCTCCTCAGACCTGATGTCATTTCTTCTGCTCCTTGCTCCCCTTGATCGCTTGTGACGTGTGGATTTTGATTGCGGCGACGACACGATCGACCTGGCGCTTTTCTCCGCGCTCGGCCGCTTCGTGAGCCTGGGTCACGAGAGTTCGCGCCTCGTGCAGATGTTGCTCGATGTCGGCCTGTATGGCAGGGGAGGCTACCGTTCCGCCTAGCGCTGCCCGGTGATACACCTCCCACGCGCCATCCACATTGTGTTCTGCCTCGTGCACCGCCCTGGCCTGCTCCGGATGTGCATGACGGGCCGGATCAATCGGGCCGGCCAGGACAGGATATGTGGCTATCATCACAGTGAAGCAAATTTTCAAAGCCAGATTTCTGGCGTGATTCATGGACGCGCCTCCCTTATCGCCGCTGAACACGTGTTTAATGTATTTTTTTCTTCATCGTTTTCTTGATCAACTCGCGCGTCGCCAGGTATTCCTGATTGCCCGGATCGCCGGCGAGCGCCTTCTCGATGGACGCCATGGCATCGGCGTGCTTTTCAGCACCCATCGCAACGAGGGCGGCAATGAAGGCATCGCGTCCGTCTTGCATCGCTTCGTCTGAGATCGTCGGTGCGGACTTTGCGCAGCGGAAGCCGAGCCCAACCCCGTATGAATTATTATCCGGCTGATTCCAGAACCGGTGGCTCGTGTGGAGGGAGGTTTCCGGTGCTAGCCAGGACCCGCCCCGCAGCACTTTGACAGGGCCCTGATTGGCAAAGTTGTAGCCCTTCTCAGCGCCCTTGGGATTCAGCGCAATGCTCTCCTTGTAGTATTTAGGGTCATACCAGTCTTCGACCCATTCAAAGACGTTCCCCGCCATGTTATAGACGCCGAATCCGCTGACGCCTTCCGCATAGGAGTCTACGGGCATCGTGCGTCCGACATTCTGTCCGTAGTTGGCTTTTTTTCGATCCAGTTTGTGTCCCCAGGGATAATGGTTGTCACCGTTCGGACCTTTGGCCGCGCGTTCCCATTCCGCTTCGGTCGGAAGGCGCTTGCCTTCCCACGTGCAAAAAGCGTTGGCGTCAGTCCAACTCACGCCGACGACCGGCTGATTGGGCTTGCTGAGTCGAGGATCGTCCCAGTAGGCAGGGGCCGGATGACCGGTCGCGCTCATGAACTCTTTGTAGCGGGCATTCGAGACTTCATACTTGTCAATCAAATATCGGTCGAGCACAACCTGGTGCCTTGGCTCGTCCGAATGCTCATTGCTTCCCATCGTGAACTCCCCCCTCGGGATCTCCACCATGCCCTTGTCGCTGGTCGGCTGCTCTGCAGCTGCCATCGACGCCAAGCCGGCCACAAAGGCAATCGTTAATCCGACCCGACGAACGGTTTGATTCCACATACGAAACCTCCTTGGTTGGGAACGCCAGGACCATCCTGGCTTTCGAACACATCACAACTTTGTCGTGACCCGATCGCATGTTGCTGTGCGCTCTGCCTTCCGATTCGTGAGTGAGGACGTGGATGGCCGCTGGATCGTCCGGTGCTTCAGAATGAGTGGATCAACGACCTCCCCGCATTGCACACAGCGCGAAGCGAGGAACTCGAGCTCTCCCGTGCCGTTCGCTAGGTCCATGCAGAACTCGCCAACCATGAGTCCGCCGCAGCGGACGCAGGTCGTGCCATGTCTGTTCGTTTTCATTGTCACCGCTGTTGCCATGCTTCCCTCCGCTCTGGTGATGTCCAATGTTTGACCAATGTATGTCAAATGTATAAGGGATTATTGTCCAGCGTGTCAATAGTTTTAGCGTAAAATATTTGACAAACATTAGACAAGCTCATAACATGTGTTTGATTGTATGAATGCTCATAGAATTCATCGAGTTGCGAAGCTGACAGGCCTGTCGAAGGACGTCGTGCGGGTCTGGGAGAGGCGGTTTGGCCTCGTTAAACCGGGGAGGAGCGCCAACCGCTATCGGGAATATTCAGATGATGATGTGGCGTTGCTTCGATTCCTCAAGGGGGAGTTGGAACGAGGCCAGACGATCGGGGCCCTCGCGGTTGAAGGGCGGGAATCGCTGCTGCAAAGGATGCGGGTCAGTTCCTCTTCATTACCGGAAGCGCTGAAGCCTCACGACAACCTCATTGATGAACTGGTATCGCATTTGGATCCTCTCGACCGAGTTCGATTTGAAATGAAACTCAATGGCGCGATCGCGGTCATCCCGTTTGAAGAAGCGGTTCAACGAATTCTGCTTCCGCTGCAGCGCCGTGTCGGAGAGCTCTGGCATGAGGGGCGAGTGAATGTTGCGGTGGAACACTATGTCACTAAGCTGATCCAACAAAAATTGTTTTCTGTCATGAACCAGCTTCCGGCGAATGAATTTGGTCCTCGTGTGTTGATTGCTTGTCCGGAAGGCGAGTCCCATGAGATCGGCGCGCAAGCCGCGGCATATATTGCCGCCACACGCGGCTGTCACGTCTATTATCTTGGTCCGAACCTTCCCATTCCAGACTTGCAGGCCTTCTGCGAACGAGTAAAGCCGGACCTGGTCCTTCTCTCTCTGACTGAAATCAAATCGGATGCAGCAGCCCGCCACCTCTTTCAGGAATTGAAAGCGCTCGCGACCCGCTGGCCGGTTGCCGTCGGTGGCGAAGGTGCACGCATGATCGAGCATTTGTTCGGCGGCAGTAACATTGAGTTCATCGTTGATCTAGCTGCCCTGCACAGCCGCTTGATGAGTCTGGCTTCTACTCGCATGTCCGCCGCGCAGGGAAGGAACGTGAGCGATCGCTGATACAGGCAACTCAGGGATCTGCCGGCGGGCTGGAATTCCCCTTTATTAATTCCGAGACTTTGGGGATCTGCGCTCTTAGTGCTGCATGAAGTAGTTGCACTTCTTCGTCCGTGATTCTTCCTTCAACGTGGAGCCTATCAATGAACTGGTCATACGGATCAGTCAGCACAGTAATGATGAGGCTCAGAACGCGACTAAGATCCGTTTTGTCCACTGCTGTCCCGTGCTCCGGCTCCGAGTCACCCAGCTAGGCAATGATGTATTGTCCGCAAATCGGTGGTCCTCCTCGCCTCGCGGTACGAGCGGGCGATTGTACGGTTGCAAAGGATCGTAAGGCAAACCCCGATCACGCGTTTACGTCCTCCGCCTGATCCAGGAGAAGCAGCTTCTAGTATAGGGTCGGCGAACTGTTAGGTCGAACCTCTTTCATGACGGCGGGCCGGCCTTCTCCTCCCCAGTCATTCTCTTGTTCTCAGGCATGTCATCGAAGGAGAAACCCCATGAGGAGTGCTCTTTGGACATTCGATATTATTGACTGGGT
>DATELB010000147.1:0-15103 GCA_035277085.1 Nitrospira sp.
CGCCAAGACGCCGACTGGCCGATGGATCTCACCCGCCCACCCCGTCGGCGCCAAGACGCCGACTGGCCGATGGATCTCACCCGCCCACCCCGTCGGCGCCAAGACGCCGACTGGCCCATGAGCGGGCGTACGGTACAGGACGCGGCAAGGTGAAACAACAAAAAAGGCCTCCCAAGAAGCCCTGGCCAGCGAAATTGTAAAGGGGTGCTATAGTTTATGTATGAAGTTGCGTCTTAAATGGGCTTGTCTGACGCTGTTAGGAATCGGCTGCCTTGCGACAGCTTCGTGGGCCGGAACTGTCCTCAGGCCCGGTGCATTACTCGCCAAGCCCGAGTCCTATCAATCCCAGATCGTGCGCGTCACGGGAATCGTCGCTAACCATAAGCTCCGACGAACCGGAGCGCACAAATGCATTCAGTATTTCACGATGAAGGATGAGACCGCAGCAATAACCGCCGTCCACGGAGCGAGCTGCGCCGGCGCAAAGAACGCGCTCAGGAATCGTGACATTGTCACCGTCGAGGCGCTTTTCGACTGGGCGCCCGGGAAATCGGGCAGTCTCAAAGTGCACTCTATCCTCAGCAAAGTCGCCCCCTCCGCGCAGTAACGACGACACCCATATCCCGCATTATTCGGCGACAAATTCGAGGAAGTATTGCTTCGGCAGGAACGTGTGTTCTTTCGCCAAGTGGTAGCCGGCCGCTTTCATTTCTTCCTCAACCTTCTCACGGGGAATCAGATGGCGCTTAGGAAACCCCACCTCGCCTGAACGGTCGTCGTGGTAAAAGTCGACGATGGCGACGCGGCCGTTCGGCTTGAGCGACGATTTGACGTTGCGGAAATACTCGCTGCGGTTTTCGAGGTGGTGGTAGGTGTTACAGACGAACACCACATCGACGGACTCGAACGGAATCTTCGGATTGTCTGGCCTGGCGAGGATAAACTCCGCCTCGAACGACCGGTGCATGTGAACGAGACTGTCTTCGACATATTTCAAGGCTTCGGGTTCGATGTCGATCACGTACACTTTGCCCTTGTCTGTGACCGCCTCCACGAACCGCCTTGTGAAATACCCGGAGCCGGCCCCGAGGTCGGCGACGTACATACCGGGTTTGAGCGCCAAGGCCTCGATCACCTGCGCCGGTTTCTGATCCTGATCGCGCTCGTGACTGTCGAGCCGATCGAGGTACTCCATGACATTGGGCAGCGGCTCGTGCTGATGCCCGCCCTGCGCCATTAGTGGACCAGGACAGAGTAGAGGGAGCACAACGGCAATTGCGCCCCAAACGCCACGAGTTACGGCGAGTCCTCTCGGCATTGTCTTCCCCTCGTCTCCGTCTTCCTCACAAGATCGCTTGGCTGTCTCCTCCTTGTTCCATCTTGCAAACTTTGCGTGTGGCGTCGTTCGCAGCTCGGGCGCAGCGGGGTCCCCACACCGGGCGGGGTGCGAGCACGAGTTGCGATCGACGACAGGACCCGCGATTTTCGCTATTTTTTCTTGCCGAGCGACTGCTGCAACAATCCTTTCCATTCGTCGCGGTTCACGGCGGGCAGGGTGGTGATCTGAATATGCCCCAATGACGCGTTCAGCACGGCCGCTTTCATGGCAGTTTTGTTGTCGGGGAATTCCCAGACGGCGACGACGTCGTATTCGCCCAAGCAGTAATACGCCTGCACCAGTTTGCCGCCGAGGGATTTGGCGTTCTGCTTCACCATCTCGGCTCTCTCGATCCCTTTGTCCTTCATCGTTTGAAGGCCGTGCTGTGTAAACTTCACGAGGCTGACATAGGTCTGCATAGCGCCCTCCCGGTTGACGTGCAATGCGACGGTCGTCGGCCGAATTGTAAGCGCCTTCCCTGCTAGGTAACAACAAGCGTCAAATGGTCCTCCAAAACTTACTTGTATTTTTGTTTCGGACTTCGTTTCGGAAGAAAGCGGATGGCTCTCGTGCCGGACTTGCTTGTCACCAGGTGCCCGTAGCGGAGTCCTATTGCGGGTGGCGCCGGTCAACTGCTCGCCACAGCGGGGTCCCCACACCGGGCGGGGTGCGAGGACGAGCGGTGACCGGCGACAGGACCCGCGATCTTTCAGTTCCCCAACGCGATACGGGAGTCCGCACGAGACCACCCGTCTTCTTCCAGGGTTTTTCCTAGGCTGTCCACAGGCGAAACCAGCACATAGTAAGCCCAGGCCGATTGGGGTTCTGTCACCTGCCAAACAGCGATGGAGGCTTTATGGATATTCAGCGCTTGGTCAAAGAATTCGTTTCCAATGGGAAGCACCTCTACCGCAAGCTCCGCACTCAGGGCGAACAGCTCTCCGATCTGGACTTGGTCGCGCTTCGAGAGCAACTGCACATCCTCGACACGGAGGCGGGCCATCTGCAGGACCTCAAGTCGGACGGCGTCACCTTCATGTTCCACGGCCGGAGGCCGCAATCTGACAAGGCGACTATCGGCAAAGTCGCATGAACTCGGGGCACAGATTGCGGGCCAGCGGGAATCGCGCGTTTCCGGCGCGACAACAGGCATGAGCGGCCGGCGGGTTGTGTGACGCGTCGACTCCGACGGCCGGTCGATTTCGGAGTTGCGGCCGCGGGACCTTGATCTGTGAGCCCTGAGCTGATGAGCCGGCCGATGCGTGCGTCGACCCCACAGCGGGACCTGACCAGGTCCAGCCTTTCAGTGCTGTTCATGGTCGGCCTCATCGCCGCCTCGTTCTGGATTCTCCGGCCCTTCCTACCGTCGCTGTTATGGGCGACGATGATTGTCGTTTCGGCCTGGCCGTTGATGCTCCACGTCCAAGGGTGGCTGTGGGGACGGCGATGGCTGGCCGTGACCGCCATGACGCTGGCGCTTCTGCTCGTGTTTGTGGTGCCCTTCTCGCTGCTGATCGGTACCCTCGTCGCCCATCTCGATGAGATCGTCGATTGGGCCCAATCCCTTGGCTCACTGAGTTTGCCGGAACCCCCCAGCTGGCTGGACAGCGTTCCTTTCGTCGGTCCGAGGACCGCGTCTCTCTGGCGCGAATTCGCCTCCTCCGGTCCCGAAGAACTGGCTCGTTATGCCGCGCCCTACGCCAAAGTCGCCGGCAGCTGGCTGCTTTCGCAGCTCGGAAGTCTAGGCGCGATGACGGGGCAATTCCTTCTCACGGTCATCGTTGCGGCGGTGTTGTTCGCGCAGGGAGACATTGCTGTGATGGATCTGTCCCGATTTGGACGGAGGCTCGCGGGAGCGCGAGGGGAGAGGGCCGTCACTCTTGCGGGACAAGCGATTCGCGGCGTTGCCCTTGGCATCGTCCTTGTGGCGCTCGGACAATCGCTTCTCGGGGGCATCGGTCTGGCGGTGGCCGGTGTGCCCTTCGCCGTCCTGCTGACGGCATTGATGTTTCTTTGCGGCCTGGTCCAGGTCGGCGTCGTGCCGGTCCTGCTGATTGCCGTGGCTTCGTTGTACTGGCAGGGAAGCAGCGCGTGGGCCACCGCGCTTTTGGTCTGGACGATCTTCGTCGGCACCATTGATAATGTCATCCGTCCCATTTTGATCCAAAAGGGTGCGCAGCTGCCGCTGCTGCTGGTTGTCGCCGGCGTGATCGGCGGCCTCGTGTCGTTCGGTCTCGTGGGCATTTTTGTCGGCCCGGTCGTACTGGGAGTGAGTTACATGTTGCTCGAAGCCTGGCTATGGGAGGAGTCGGATGAACCTGAGATTGCAGATCTCAAATCTGAGATGTGAGATTTCAGATATGACATTGACCCCGAAATTGACAGTTGCGAGACCACCGCTGCGGTTGGTCGTGCGGCGCAGCGTGCTCTGCGCGTGGCTGTGTGCGAGCATGCTGCCGCTGCTCGCAGCGCAGCCGGTACAGGAGCGCGGTGTTTGGCGGACGGCGGCATCAGCACCCATGAAACGCACGGAAGTCGCTGCTGCGACAGCCGGAGGCAAGATCTATGTCGTGGGCGGCTTCGAAGAGCCCAGTCTTGGCAACGTGCTAAGTTTTGCGATTACCGCAGCGGTGGAAGAATACGATCCGGCGACCGACAAGTGGATGGCGCGAACTCCGATGCCGGTCGGCCTTCACCATGTGGGCATCGGAGTCGCGGGCGGACGTCTCTACGTCGTCGGAGGCTACAAACAGTCGGGCTTGAGCGTGTGGGGACCGGTTGCCACCGTGTACATGTATGATCCCGCCAACGACGCCTGGAGCGAGCGCGCGCCCATGCCGACGGCTCGCGGCGCGCTATCGGTCGCCGTCCACGAAGGAAAGCTCTATGCGATCGGCGGGTATGAGGGACGAGCCAACAGCGCGGCGGTGGAAATGTATGATCCGGTCCAGAACACCTGGAGTTCCCGCGCACCGCTGCCCACTCCTCGAGATCATTTGGCGGCGGCTGCGGCGGGCGGAAAGGTCTATGCGGTCGGCGGACGGCTCAAAGGTGATTACCATCGAAATCTGGCGGTCACCGAGGTCTATGACCCGAACAAAGACCGGTGGAGCAAGGCCGCCGATCTTCCCACCGCCCGCAGCGGCATCACGGCCGCTGAAGCCGGCGGCCGGCTGTATGTCTTTGGCGGAGAAGGTGCCGATGGCACGTTTTCGGAAAACGAGGCGTATGATCCCTCGCGGGACGCCTGGCAGACGATGGTGCCGATGCTCACCGCCCGTCACGGGCTGGGATCGGCTGTCGTCGACGGGCACATTCATGTGATCAGCGGCGGCCCGACGCCCGGCGGAAGTTTCAGCAATGTGAACGAAGTCTTTTCTCCGCCCGGCCGGATGCCATGAACGGTGATCCCGGCCTCATCGGCGTTGGCATCGACGTCGGCGGTCCAAGAAAGGGTTTCCATGCGGTGGCGCTGCGCGATCGAGGTGTGTCGGCCGTGCTGTCGTCCGACAGTCCTGCGCATGTCGCTGGCTGGTGCCGGGCGCAAGGCGCCTCCGCCATCGGCATCGACGCGCCTTGCCACTGGCGCCTCAGCGGACGTGCAAGGCCTTGTGAACGGGAATTGGCCGGCCTCGGCCTGCCGGTCTTTTCCACACCGAACCGGGCTATTGGAGAGGTGCATCCGTTTTATCGTTGGATGGTGAACGGGACAGCGCTATATGCATGCCTTCTCTCCCATTACCGCCTCTACGACGGACGATGCTCAACGGGTGGTCCCTTGTGCTTTGAAACCTTCCCTCAGGCCATCGCCTGTGCGCTCGCCGGAAAGAGGCTTTTGGCGAAGCACAAGCGGGTGGATCGGCGGCGGCTGCTCGAGGACGCCGGCATCGCGACGGAATCGTTGACCTGCATCGACCAGGTCGATGCCGCACTATGTGCGGTGGCCGCGCAGCATGTCCTGGCAGGCAGCTTCAACGCCTTGGGCGAGGCCGGCGAAGGATTCATCCTCATGCCCGACCACTCACCGTTCGCATGACATCGTGCCGCGTCATACGGACGCGCCCCGCGCATTAAACCGCTTGACTTGCCATCTCGCTTGCCTTACAACCGCCAACTGTTTGCAGATCAAAACCTCACCGCTATTCCCAAACGAAAGCGCGAGATAGTCCGCATGGAATTCAACGGTATGCCACGAACCGACGCCTTTACTCAAGGGTGCCGCGACGTCATTCGCTCGCTGACCTTTGAAGCGATTATGGCTTGCACCGTCTACGGAGCGCCGATGCTGTTCATGATCGGCCCGGCGGCGATTGTTGTGAACCATCCGTTGATCATGATCGTGCTTCATAGCGTGCTCGGATTCGGGATGGGTTGGATGATCCACCGGATGGGGCATCGCCTGCTGTCGGTGTTGCCGAAGGATCCCAACGCCATCTATCTCTCGCCATCCCTCCGACTGCCGAAGAAACTCACGCTGTCGCAGTTCATCTGGATGTTAGAGATTCTCGTCGCGGCAGGGGTGTGTTGCGGGATTGCAGGAAAGCGACTGATGGGCACGGATCTGATTGCGGGCCTCCTCCTCTGTGGGTTCGGATTCGTGTTCTACTTTGTCCCGGTGTATCTCACCAAATTATGGCGTGAACGCTACTATCCTGCGCTGTCGCTCTTCGGTCCGAGCGAAGCCACGATCAATAAATCTTTTCCCAGCCTCCGTTCTCTCCTTCCCTAAGACGGGTGCCACACGATGGAAACAGGCTTGACCATTCCCCGGTATTAGTAACCCCGCGCAGCTCCCCTTGCAGTGGTTCCGCACACTGCGTGAGTGCAAGGGGTCCGTTTTCTCACCCCGACTAGGGTTTAAATCTAGAAAGACCAGGGGCCTACGACCGTAGGGCTTCTCTCCGCTCGCGGCCTTAGGTAGACTCATTCAGAAAGGCGGGCATTGTGTCCATCGTTGTTGTGATTGTCGCATGTGTGTTGCTGCTGATGCCGGCGGTTCCCCCGGCGTGGTCGGCCTTGGGCCAACCGGCAGCGACTGTGGAACATGACCGGGTCATGATGAAAGGCCAGCGGCAGAGCCGAAGCGCGATCGGGTATTCAGTCGACACCCTCACCGTTGGCGGAATGCAAATCAAAGAGTATGTATCGCCCGACGGGATCGTCTTTGCGGTGGTGTGGAGAGGCACGGGTATGCCGGATCTCCGGCTGCTGCTGGGCGACTACTTCGATGACTACCGCTCAGGCGTCAGCGCAGCTCGCGGACGTGCGCCGCGTGTCCGACAGCCGTTCCGGATGAAGAGCGAACGGCTGGTGGTCGAACGCGTCGGCCACTCGCGTTCGTTGTGGGGACGTGCATACCTGCCCACGCACATCCCAGCCGGGATGCAGCCTGAGGACTTCCAATGAAACGGCTTGCGCCCACCCTTGCCGTCCTGTGCCTACTTGCTGCCTGCGGTGGCGGCGACGACAGCGGACCTCCGTCGAACGCCAACACGGTGCCTGTCTCCATAGGGACGTGGAGCACCTGTGTGACCATCAATGAGCTGTGCACGTCCGTCACGATCTGCCAGCCAGGGACAGGCAATTGTCAAACCGTGTCGGATGTTCTTGTCGATATTGGTTCCGTCGGACTCCGCGTCTTCGGGTCCGTACTGTCGACACCGCTGTCACAAACGGTCGATGCGCAAGGGCGTGCCGTCGGTGAATGCGCCTTCTTTGCCGACGGCAGTACGATCTGGGGAGGGGTGCAAACGGCCGACGTGGTGCTGGGCGGAGGGCCGGCCGTTCGCGTGCCGATACAGGTCATCGCCCCAACCTTCGGCGGTCAGTCCGCTTCAAAAAATCCCTGTAACGATACGGTAGACACCAATCCCAATGATGCAAACTTCAATGGGATTCTGGGCATCGGCCTGTTTCGGCAGGATTGTGGCCCGGCATGCGCACCCGGCACGGGCGACAGCAATAACACACTGTATTTTTCCTGCGACGCCAACTCCTGTGCGGGCACGGTCGTCCCGTTGGCCGATCAGGTGCAACATCCGGTGTGGCTGCTGCCCTCGGGCAACAACGGAGTGGTCATCTCCCTGCCCAACGTTCCGGCTTCCGGCGCTCCGTCTGTGACAGGATCGCTGATCCTCGGCATTGACTCGGCGGCCGCGAATACGCCGCCCACGAACGTCGTGCCGGCCCGCAATGGATTTGTCACCACCGTCTACAAAGGACGAACATTTGCGCAAAGCATCATCGATTCCGGGTCGAACGGCCTGTTCTTCCCGGATGCGAGCATTCCGGCCTGCCCGGCTCCGCTGGACAGTTTCTACTGTCCGCCGAACGCGCTCAATCTCTCCGCGACCATCACCGGCATCAACGCCATCACGGTGCCGTTTCAAGTGGCCAATGCACAGAGTCTTGCCGCTACGGGCAACGCTGCCTTCAATAATCTCGGCGGTGAGTTTTCGACCTTCGATTGGGGCCTGCCGTTCTTTCTTGGCCGCAGCGTGTTTGTCGGCATCGAAGGGCAGTCCAGCAGTCTTGGGATCACCGGCCCGTATTTCGCGTTCTAACTCCTCTCAATTCCCGTGTGTTTCAGTCATCCGGCGTTGCCATGGACTAACATGCCGTGGAGCGCCTTAACCGTGCCCGGCGCGTGGCCCTCGCTGCGATTATTGACGAGCACGTATGCGCGCCGATGCTCGCCGACTGCTTGCTTCACGAGAGCGACTGTCGCCTCGCGCATGTCCGGAAGCGGTCGGACCAGTTTGTCGTACGGCTCATAGGCTTTCACCGCCTCGTGATATTTCTTGTCGCGCGGTGTGAGGAGGCGCAAGAGGATGAACGATGCCGTAAACCGCTGCTCGAGCTTCACATGCTGCTGTTCCAGCGTCGGCATCCCGTAGAGGTGGTTGTAGACATGACTCACGCCATGCGCTTCGAGGATGCGGCTGTACTCCGGGCCGATGACGGCGGGATTTCTCACCTCGACGGCGTATCTAAATCGGCTGGGCAGGCGCCGCAGGAAGGCATCGAGCTTCGGCAGAAAGACGCCGGGGTCGAGACCCGTCCGCTGGAACTCGAAGATGAAGGGTCCCGTGTGCGCCTCGAATGCCTCGGCAAACGGCGGCATGACCTGTGAGAGGAAGTGGTCGGCATCCAAGAAGCGCGGATTGGGACCTGCTTTGCTGCGATAGCGAAGACCCGGCGGGAATTCCGGTATCGTGATTTCTTCCCAGACCTTCGCGCAGGCTTCAAATCCCTTCGGCAGCATCGACGCATAGCGCTCGAGCTGCGTGGCAGTGGGCGGACCGTAAAACGTGAAGTCGAATCCGACCGTGCGAAAGAGGGCTTCGCCTTCGTACTCGTAGCGAGCATATTCGGCAAGGCAGTCCTGTTTGAAACGGCCCTTCGGGTACGGCTGCTTATAGACCTCGCCTTTCCAGCCTTCGTAGGTCCACGTGGAAGTGCCGAAGAGCACCAGCGGAGACAACGCCATGACGGCATTGTACTGTGGCAATGTTCGGCAAGGACATCCCCGGCCACGTCCTTGGGATCCTCAGCGGGATTCTGAAGCGATATCGATGTCGGCAAGGACGCCGTAATGATCGGACGGCCACAGCACGGTGCCGTCGGGCAAGCGGCCTGGCTGATCAAACACCACGCGGCTGGATCGAACCGAGGCCTTCGACGCTCGACCGTTCAAAAGCAAAATGAAGTCCACACGCCTGGACACCGTGGGTTCCAAAGACTCGATCCTTTGCCACACCGTCGGTCCATTGATGCCGGGGTTCACCGTCCTGAAGGCGTCGATGAAGCCGGCTCCGGTTCGGAGCGTGGTGAGGACGTTCGACGTCTCGGGCGTATTGAAGTCGCCCATGAGCATCGACACACCATCGCCCTGACGGTCGCGCACGATCTCGCCGACGTGCTCCAGTTGGCATTCGTCACCACGGCCGGTGTGCGTGGAATAGACGCGGAGCGGTCCCGACATCGTCGAGATGGTCGTCTCGAGCAGGATCCGCGGTTCCAGCCACTTGGTGCACCGGGGCAGTCGATGGACGCCTGAGCTGGTGATCGGAAAGCGGCTGAGAATGGCCGACCCCTCTCTGAAGCCCATCACGGTCACAAGGAGCCAATCGAGCGGCGCGAGCCCGAAGACATGTTCGGTGGCCGCTTCGAAGACGACATGGAAGCCCAACGCTTTCGCCAGGCGTTCGGGCACGCTGCCGTGCCTGCGGCTGTCTGATGCCTCCTGCAACGCGACGACGTCCGGGTCGAGCGCCTTCAATTCGCGGATTGCCATGTCGAGCCGTTCTTCGAGATGCGTGCGCCCGTCCAGAAATCCGGAGCCGGCGCCATCGTGCAGGAGATTGTAGGTGACCACGCGCAAGGGCCTGGGGCGGTCCGCCGGCTCGGCAGCCACTGCGCCGACGATGGGATGGGCGAGCAAAGTCAGCAGCACCGCACCCCGAAGACTTAAACTCGTCATGAGCGGCTCTGGTGTTGCGGCGCCGGCCGGCGGCGGTTATCCCGCATGCGGCGCTGCGCACGCGAGCTGGGGAGGAGCAGGCTCTGCGAATTGCTTGGCGAGGTCGCCGGCCAACGGCACCGTCCGCTCGTAGACGGGGAAGTTGTAGGCATCATCGGCTGTGAGGCCGAACTTCTTGATCAGCATCTGATGCTGCCCTTCTGTCTGAATGTGATATCGCACCCGGACTTTGAGGTGCACGCCTGCGAGTTCTTTCGGCACGCGGTACGAAAAGGTGTAATCACGGCTGGCCAACGGCAACAGGCGATTGTCGTACAACTCGATGATGGCCGGCTGCCATATGATCCATCGTCCCATCGTGTTGGTCTGTTCCTTGAGCACCTTGTTGTCCTGGTCCGTGACCAGGAATTCAACCGTAAAGTGGCGATCAGGATCGCCCGTCGGTAGTTTATGGCCGGCGCCGGAATTCATGAGCGTCAGTGTCAGATTTAAGTCATCGCCCGGCTTGGGAAGGGGTGGATCGGCCGTGACCTTGACGGCCACGGCGCTTTTCACCATTTCGGGGTCGTGTCCTCCCCGCCACAGATGCTGACGGCCTCGGCGGATCGGTGAATTGACGGCCGCCGGCCGATCGATCTCCGGCATATGACAACTCTGACAAATAAATTGCCGCTCCTTCAGGTAGTAGCCGCCCTCGTATTCGGCGTAGGTGCCGCACGGTCCTCCGTTGTAAAACTGTGCGGGACCGCCCACGACGCTGTGGCAGCGATAACAAATCTGCGTCGTGCGGAAGTTGGGATCGAACTTTGTCGGGTGCGGCGCGGCAGAATCCTCGAATGGTCCCAGAATCACGCCGTCACGGACATGGCAGGCGGCGCAGGTGACGCCTTCCTGCTGGTAATCGGCATCATAGTGTTGATTGGTGACCTGGACGGCCCGCTCCACGCGCGCGCGCGGGACGTCCTTGACGACGGTCGGTTGTTGATTCTCCAGCGGCGCATGGCAGTTGAGACACACCCAGCTATGTTTGTCCTTTGTCCAATAGGCATGGAAAAACGGATCTGTGTATGCATACGAATGGATGCTGGTCTTCCATTCATTATAGATTTCGGTATGACACGTGCCGCAGGATTCGGCTTTCAGGCTCGTGAGGCCCTCGGGAATTTTCTGGTATGGGATCGCATGAGCATAATCCGAGCGCAATCCGAATATGACGGTGGGTTTTACTTCCGTGTAGTAGACGTAGACGGCCCCCGCCAATACGATCACGCTCACGAGAAATTTTATTACCCATCGCATGCGGTCATTCTCCTGCGGGAGACAGTGTGTTTTTCACTTGTCGGGGCGGACAACCCGTCGATAGACCACGGGCAACAAGAACAGCAGGCCAAGTGCGGTGAACGCGAGCAGCAGCCGGGGGGACGCCAGTTCGGCCAGCGAATTGATCGTTCCGAGTTGACGCCCGGCGAACGTGTAGGCAAGGCTTCCAGGGATGATGCCGAGCGCCGTGGCTGCTGCGTAGGTGCCGACGTTCATCCTGGTCAACCCCGAGAGCAGATTCACCAGAAAAAACGGAAAGAGCGGAATCAGGCGCAACGTGAGCAGATAGTTGAAGGCGTTCCGAGCAAAGCCGGCCTGAAACGCCTCGAACCGATGTCCAAAGCGCTGTTCCACCCAATCGCGAAATAGATATCGCGCGGCAAGAAAGGCCAGCGTCGCTCCGGCGGTCGCGCCGATGTTGACATAGAGAGCCGCCCACAGGCTTCCGAACAGAAAACCGCCCATGAGCGTCATCAGTGTGGCTCCCGGCAGCGAGAATGCCGTTTGCACGACGTAGAGAAGGATGAAGAGCAGGACTGCCGATCCATAGTGGTCCTCGGTGAAGGCAAGCAGATTGTCGCGGTTGGCCTTGAGGACGTCGAGACTCAGATAGGCCATGACATCGAAACAATAAAACACGCCGATAGCAATCACGAACAGCGCCGCGACGAGGAGTTTCCCATGGAGGGACGCCGTATTCCGCGCGTCCGCCGCAAGGACTTGTGGCTCAGGCGACATTGCAACGCTCCCGACGCGTCTTTAGAGTAGATTCGAATGAGCCACGACTCACACACACCCGGTGCCGCGCCTTCCAGCTTTCGACTTGGCCCGGGGAAGCGGATTCTGCTCGTTGTGGCGAGTCTCGCATTGGCTTACGTCATCGCCTTGGCCACGTTCATGATCCGATGGATGCACTTCTGGATCCGAGGCCCGTACTTTTTCCCGTATCTCACGGTCTTTCTCGCGGCGCTGGCACTCTTGCTGTTGTGGTGGACGAGTCGTCATCATAATCGACCGCTTCGGTTCCTCTCAACTGCCGGCTACTCCGTCGTTGCCGGGTATGCTGCGGGACTGGTCGCCATGGGGCTCCACCCGGTCTTTCAAAGCGGCGGCGTTCAGCATATGCTCGACGCACTCCGGTTTCCAACGCTCGAAGCCGCAGTCGCATTTTTCTGGTTTCCGGTCCGGCTGGCGACCTGGCTTTTCGGCGCCATCACAGGAAGCGTCATGGTTATCCTCAGCCGGCGTTGGAGACGGATGAGAGCATCTTGAGTCGCAGCAGGTGTATCTTTGTGTTCCGAGTTGATGATCGGTTGCCAATGGCCGCCGGGAAAGAGAGGTCCCCTATGCTGAAGGTCGTCTTTGCCGTCGTCCTCCTCATGGTCCCGGCGGTGGTGTTGGCCCACGAGGAGGCACCGGCAAAACCGGCGATGACCGTCATCGGACAGGGCCAGATCTTGATAGCGCCCGATACCGCCTTCGTGACGCTCGGCATGGACACCACGGGAAGAACGGTGGGCGATGCCGAACGCCAGAATCGCATGGTAATGAGCAAGGTCGTGGAGCGTTTGAAGGCCTTGCAGATCGAGAACGAAAGAATCCAGACGGCGTCCTTTACCGTTTCACCGCAGTACAAACCACCGCCGAAACGTTCCGACGCACCGCCGGGGCCTCCCGAGATCATCGGCTATGTCGTCGGCAATACAATGACGGTAGAAGTCCGAAATCTGGAAAAGGTCGGGGCGGTGATCGAGGAATCGCTGGCCGCAGGCGCAAACCAGTTTCATGGCCTGCAATGGGCGCTCCGAGATGAGCAACAGGCAAAAATCACGGCATTAAAGCAGGCGGCGTCGAAGGCCCACGAGAAAGCCGCCGCCTTGAGCGACGCCTTGAAAGTGAAGCTGGTTCGCCTCCTAAGCGCGACGGAGGAGAGCCGCGTTGTGCGGCCGGTGCCACGGATGGCCCGCTCAATGGTCGCCATGGAGGGCGCAGGCGGGGAGGCAGCGGTGTTTTCAGGCGAGATCAAGGTGGAGGCCACCGTGACCGTTGTCTATGAGATAGGACAGGACTAGTAGATGCTTACAGGAGTTTCTAGTCATTTTCCCAGGCCCCTCCGCAATGTGACCCGGATAAGCTGAGACCATCTTAGAAAACGGCGATGGAAACATTGCCAAATCCAAGAAGAGGAGCCCGCTTTCCGAAAGGGATGCGGGCTCTTTTGGTTTTACGCAAGTTTTACATTTCGACGGTCGCCAGTCCGCAACCTCGCCTTAAAAAATGAGGAATTCTTTTTGCGGTTTGTCTGTTTTTCTTTAGTAGGGATGCCTTTGCGTTTCGCGATCATGACCGGAGGGGCGAGGATCAGTCGTTTTCACCCACCAACCCACCGATTGCTTTGCAATCGTTTACCCGGGTTCAGCCTGGAAGGAAAGCTTGAATCGCTCCCTTTCTTCCACTCTTAAGCGGGTGGTCTCGATGAATCGTTCGCCCGCAGCGGGGTTCCTACACCGGGCGGGTGCGAGGACGAACGATCATCGAGAACAGGACCCGCATCATCCTCTTCCACCCGGCGAAACGTTCGCGGATCGCTGCGGGAGGTCGAGGAGCGAAACGCAAAGGCATCCTCATCCCGCCCTTTACAAAAATTTCGAAATCTGTACAATAGCCGAAATTTTTTCCCCGTTCTCATTCCTCTTTCATCCTGCATCGTTTTCTTTCTTCCGGCGACGTCACAGCAGTTCATCTCATTTGAAAGGCGGCTCGTATGGCTATATTGCCGACCGGTACTCGTCCATCGTGCGTGCTCGGAACGCCGGCCTGCCCTCACTGCAAGGATACGGCGCTCGTTCCTAACGGCGGGTTCCTGACCTGTCCGACCTGTAATCTCGCGATCACACGGCAAGCGTTGTTGCAAGAAGCGCTCAAGCCTTGTATCTCCCTCGAGTCGTCGTAAATGACCTCTCAGCTGGGTGTTGCAGCCGCGATTGCGGTTCTTCTCGGCGCTGTTTTCCTCATCGACGTCCGTACGGGTCTTGGCTTTACACCCTGGCTGCTTTACGTGCTTCCGCTTGGGTTGACCTACTGGATGTCGTGGCTCTACGCCCCTCTCCTCGTCGCGTCCCTCTGCATTGTCCTGATGTTCGTCGGTTATGGACTCTCTCCCCCGGTCGTACCTGCCTCGATCGCCTTCACGAACCGGCTTTTCGGCACGGTCACTTTTTCGGCGTTAGCCGGCTTGATCATGGCCTACCGACTATTGGCTCGCCGGCTCTCGCTCCTGACGGATGAATTGAGACAAGAGCTGTTCGAACGTACGCAGGACTTGGGACGCGCCGTCCGGGTGCTCAAGGCTGAAATGGCGTTGAAAAGCCGCGAGGCTTCGCCGCTGGCTGAACATGAACTCAGCCGTCATTTGACGAATGTGCTGGTCGTGGAAAGCCGCCGGCTGCAGGAGCAATTCGGGAATTTGGAAGAGCGGGAGCTACTGTCAGCGGAACATCGGCTGGAAGAGACGCGCAACGAACTCGACCGACTGACTAAACAGTTGGAACAGTTTCAACGAGACCTGCTCACGCGCGAACGACGGTGACGGGTCCGGCTCCTGGTTCAGCGGGTGGTCAACGATGGGGCAAAGTCAGGTCGTCCCTTGTCGCCCGCCAACAGAGTCTCAGAAGGGGGGCCAAGTTGTTCGAGTGTCGCGCGGCGGATTCGCTCGACGCAGCTCTCGCAGATACCATGGGTGACGCATGTTTCGGATTGGACAAAGTCCAGGTATGTCGCACACCACGCGCATTGACGGGTCATGGCACCCTCCTGACATGAAAATGTCATCGCATTCATGGCTATAGATGCGAGATCATAGGCTGGAGGCCAATGACGGCCTACTAGGGAGTCCCCTAGATGACTGTGGAGGGATGAAAATA
>DATELB010000148.1:0-12401 GCA_035277085.1 Nitrospira sp.
CAGCCTGATGGCAATGTCTTCGGCGTTATTCCATTTCAGATCCATGGAAACTCTCCTGAGTCCCGCCCTTTACGGCTTTGTGACCTCGGATACTTTCTTGCCCTGAAGACCTCGTTTGAGGGAGTCATCCAGCATGGCCACGGACAACGGTTTTGCGGCCTGCTCCAGCTCGGCCATGCGCGCCCGAATGGCCTTGGGGTCGCTCCCATCCTTGGCGGATTGAAGCGACGATAGGGCTTCCCGGACGGTGGCGGCGTCCCGTTCAGGGACGAGTGTGCCGGCCTCGGCCAGCGACTTTTCGGTAGCCGCGATTAAGGCGCCGGCGTCGAGACGGGCTTCGATTAACTTGCGGGCGCTCACATCCTCCTGCGCGAACTTGAATGAATCCTCGATCATGCGCTCGACTTCACTGTCGGATAGGCCATACGACGGTTTCACCTCGATGGATTGGCTCTGGCCCGTCCGCATGTCGCTCGCCTTGACGTTGAGGATGCCGTTCGCGTCGATCAGGAACGTGACTTCGATTCTGGGCACTCCTGCCGGCAGCGGCGGTACCTTTAACCTAAACCGGGCGAGGCTGCGGTTGTCCTTCACCAGCTCGCGTTCACCCTGGAGAATGTGAATATCGACCCCCGTCTGACCGTCGACGTAGGTCGTGAACATCTCCTTGGCGCTCGCCGGAATGGTCGTGTTGCGCCTGATCAAACTGCTCATGACGCCGCCCATCGTCTCGATACCGAGTGAAAGCGGCGTGACGTCCAGCAACAACATGTCGGTCGTGCCGCCGGTGAGGATGTCCGCCTGGACGGCGGCGCCGAGCGCGACCACCTCGTCCGGATTGAGATGACAATGGGGTTGTTTCCCGAACAGAGCCTCCACCCGCTGGCGGACCAGCGGCATGCGCGTCGATCCGCCTACGAGCACCACTTCGTCGATTCCTTCCGGGCCAAGACCTGCGTCCTTCAGGGCCAGTCGGCAGGGTGCCAAGGTCCGATCAACGATGTCTGCGGTCAGCGATTCCAGTTGATCCCGCGTTAATTCCCGACTAAAGCGGCCTTTCCCCTCAGGAAGGTCGATGCCCACTTCTGTTTTCAAGGAATCGGAGAGCCGGATCTTCGCCCTTTCCGCTTCGAGGCGGACGGTCTGCATGTGGTCCGGATACGCTGACAGATCGACGCCGGACGTCTGTCGGATCTCTGTCAAAAAGAGGTCCGCAATGCGCCGGTCGATGTCGTCCCCTCCCAAGTGCGTGTCGCCGTTGGTGGCCAGTACTTCGAAAATGCCGTTTTTGAGCTTCAGGATCGAGATGTCGAAGGTGCCGCCTCCAAGGTCATAGACAGCGATGGTGCCCTGGGTTTTCTCCTGAAGGCCGTACGCGAGCGAGGCGGCCGTCGGTTCGTTGATGATCCGGACTACTTCAAGCCCGGCGATCATCCCGGCGTCCTTCGTCGCCTGCCGCTGGCTGTCGTTGAAGTAAGCCGGTACCGTAATGACGGCTTTCCCAATGCTCTCTCCGAGATGCGCTTCGGCCCGCTGCTTCAGCTCTTTCAAGATCATCGCGGAAATCTGCGGCGGTGAGTACGATTTCTCTCCGAGCTTGATCCGGATCACGCCGCCTTGTTCGGTCAGGGCGTACGGGAAATAGGCCAACTCGCCCTGCACGTCCGCCAGTCCCTTGCCCATGAAACGTTTGACGGAATAGACGGTTCGTTCCGGAGTGCGGGTGAGGTGCTCCTTGGCGGAATCGCCCACGATCAAGCCGTTGTCGGTCATCGCCACGACGGACGGCACCATGGTTCGTCCGCCCCGGCCCGGAATAACCGTAGGCAGGCCGTCCTTCATATAGGCGACCAGTGAGTTGGTGGTTCCGAGATCGATTCCAACGATGCGTGTCATGACTATCCGATGGTGGCTACGAGGTCATCGACAATATTTGTGACATAGGTCCGATTCGAGAGGATTTCCCGCATGTGCTTCAGCAAACGATCGCGTTCGGTGCGGCTGGCGCTTGTAGCCTCCCCTCGGTCTTGCAAGGCGTCCCAGTCCACGAACAGCCGCTCGAGCTGCGCTTCCATTTCGTGCTTTCTGCGTTCGAGTGTCTGCTGTTCCGTCTGCAGCTGCGACCGAAGTTTCCGCCCGCTTTCCGAGGACTGGTCCGAGGCCCGGTATTCTTCAAGCGTGTCTTGCAGCTCCAGAATCTCCTCGAACAGGTCAGCCGGCGGCGAGGTCCTGATTTCTTTCACCGCACCGGCTTCGATGGCAATCAGATATTCGGCGCGCTGGATCGGATCGCGAAGCGTGCGGTAGGCGGTGTTCAACGTGGCGGCATTACTCAGACTGATCGCCTGTTCCGTCTCGCTTTTGTTCTGATAGAAGTCGGGATGGAAGGCCCGGCTGAGCTCGTAGAATTTCTCCTCCAGTTTCTGGGGGTCGATTTTGAGCCGGCGCGGAAAGCCGAGGCACGTAAAGTAGTCGGCCTCTTTCGAGACGGGCTGAACTTTGACGCAGCGCTCGCAGAAGTACTCTCCGGACACTTCCGATTGACAGTGCCAGCACATGCTTCTGGCCATCTGCAATTCGCGGCGGCCGCCGCTGTGAGTGTGCGAGTGTTCCATTCGTCCCGGTCCGTTCTGACAAAACAGGCATGGCTTCGGGCCATGCCTGCAGCGGAAGAGCGTCTGGTGTTTCGAGAGTTATGCGGAGAACGATTCCCCGCATCCGCACGTCTTGTTCGCGTTCGGATTGACGAACTTGAAATTCCCGCCCATGAGATCTTTCTGGTAATCGAGCTGCGTTCCCTGGAGATAAATCGCGCTTTTGACATCGACGATCACCTTGACGCCGTCGAAATCGTAGACCTGATCGTGCGCGCCGATTTTCTCGTCGAAATTAATGGTATAGCTCAGACCCGAGCAGCCGCCTCCTTTGACCCCGAGACGGAGCCCGCCGTCCGTGATGCCCTGGACGTTGATCAGGCGCTTCACTTCCTTGATCGCCGCCTCGGTCAGGGTGATCACCGGCGCCTGAGTCTCAGTGTTGCTGGTATCCATGAGGCGCTCCTTTCCTGCGTTACTTGGTTTCGGCCTTCTTCTGATAGTCCGCCAAAGCGGCCTTGATGGCGTCCTCGGCGAGCACGGAACAGTGAATTTTCACCGGCGGAAGGTTCAGCTCCTGCACGATGTCCGTGTTCTTGATTTTTTGGGCCTCCTCAATCGTCTTTCCTTTCAACCACTCCGTCGCCAGGCTGGAGCTCGCGATCGCGGACCCGCATCCGAACGTCTTGAATTTCGCATCGACGATCGTATCGTTCTGAACCTTGATCTGCAATTTCATGACGTCGCCGCATTCGGGCGCGCCGACCATCCCGGTCCCGACGCCGTCCTCGTCCTTTTTAAAACTTCCCATGTTGCGGGGATTGTTGAAATGATCGACGACCTTGTCACTATACGCCATGATAGCCTCCGAATATGTGAGATCTAGATTTGGACTCGTTTACTCTCTTAGTGAGCGGCCCATTGAACGGACTTCAGATCGATTCCTTCTTTCGCCATTTCGTAGAGCGGAGACATTTCGCGCAGCTTCGTCACAATTTCGATAACCTTTTTGATCGCATAGTCAATCTCTTCATCCGTATTGAACCGGCCCAGCCCGAAGCGGATCGAGGAATGCGCGAGTTCCGTCCCGACGCCGAGGGCCCGAAGAACATACGAGGGTTCGAGTGTCGCGGAGGTGCAGGCGGAACCCGACGACAGGGCAATTTCCTTCATGCCCATCAGCAGCGATTCGCCTTCCACATAGGCGAAGGAAATGTTCAGATTCCCCGGCAGCCGATTGGTCGGATGGCCGTTCAGATACGTTTCTTCGAGGGCGGCCATGATGCCGGCTTGCAGGCGGTCCCGCATCTTGACCAAGCGGGCGGACTCGACGGTCATTTCCTGCTCACAGAGCTCGCAGGCCTTTCCGAACCCGACGATTAACGGCACGGCCAATGTGCCGGACCGCATCCCTCGCTCATGTCCGCCGCCATCAATCTGAGCGGCGATCCGCACGCGCGGGTTCTTCTTCCTGACATACAGCGCGCCGATTCCCTTTGGGCCGTAGATCTTGTGGGCCGAGAAGGACATCAGGTCGATGCCCATGGCCTGGACGTCGACAGGAATTTTCCCGACGCCCTGGGTGGCATCGCAATGAAACAGAACGCCCTTTTCCTTGGCGATCTTGCCGATCTCTTGCACGGGGTTGATTGTACCGATTTCGTTATTGGCCAACATCACCGAGATGAGAACGGTCTTGTCGGTGATGGCATTGCGGACGTCCTGAGGATTTACCATTCCCTGCTTATCCACGGAGAGGTAGGTGACGGTGGCCAGACCTTTGGCCTCGAGTGACTTGGCGGTATCGAGCACGGCTCGATGCTCAGTGGAGGAGGTAATGATGTGATTGCCCTTCTCCTTGTACATTTCCAGAACGCCTTTGAGCGCCAAGTTGTCCGATTCCGTGGCACCGCTGGTGAAGACGATTTCCTTCGAGTCGGCCTTGATGAGGCGGGCGATTTGCTTCCGCGCCTTTTCAACCGCCTCTTCCGCCTCCCAACCGAAGGCGTGGTTGCGGCTTGCGGCATTGCCGAACTTCTCGACGAAATAGGGAAGCATGGTCTCCAAGACGCGCGGGTCCATCGGCGTCGTGGAGTGATTATCCAAGAAAATCGGAAACTTCATCGTTCAACTCCTTGTGCGGTCGGGGACTGAATGGTGATCAGCGGAGTGCCGCCCAACATGTCTTGAAGGGTCATGTTGTTCAGCAGCTGATAGATGCTGTCTTGCACTTTCAACAAGGGTGTGCGGATATTGCAGTGTTCCCGTTGCATGCAGAATTCGCCTTCTTTTTCGTGCGAACAATCAGTAATTCCTAGCGGCCCTTCGATACTTTCAAGGATCTGCGCGATGGTGATTTGCCTGGCGCTTCGCGCCAGCAGGTAACCTCCCTTCGGGCCGTTATGGCTTTCGATCATGCCGCTCTTCGAGAGAGCCTGGAGGACCTTGGCGAGCAGCTCGAGGGGAATGTTGTACTCTTCGGCAATTTCCTTGGTATTGACGACGCGGCCAGGAGCGGTATCGCCGAACTGTACGGAGGCGATGTGCTGGAGCGCCATCAAAGCATAATCTGTCTTTTTAGAGATTTTCAGCATAACACTATTGCCGATCGAACTAGTCGGAGACTATAATGATCTCCGACCACTTTAGTCGGACTAATAGTAGCACGTGCGTTTCTGGCGTGTCAACGAACGGCTCCCGATCGAGAAAGGACTAAGATATGGGTGGAACCAACCCTTATATAGAGAAGGCCGACGTCGAGCTACCCAAGCAGCCCTATACGGTCACGTACCTCTCGCCGGGACGGGGGGTGACCAAAGTCCAGGTAGATCCAGCGAAAATACCGTATGGCCAGACCGGTCTGCCCGGAAGCCTGCTCGACATTGCAATGGGAAACGGGGTGGAATTGGAGCACGTCTGCGGTGGAGTATGTGCCTGTTCAACCTGTCATGTGATCGTGAAGCAGGGGTTGGATACCTGTAACGAGGGGACGGACGACGAATTTGATCAGCTGGACGAGGCGCCCATGACCACCCTGCAGTCACGGCTTGCCTGCCAATGCGTCCCCAACGGTATGAAGGATATTGTGGTGGAAATTCCGGCAGTCAACAAGAACCTCGTCAAGGAAGGTCATTGAAGGGTAGTCGGCCTTCAGTCGTATGTTTCCATCTTGACCTCCTTACGGTCGTATCCCGCCTCGACAAAGTGACTTCGCAACGGCCTGACGAATCCCTTTGTCCCGCACAACAGAGGCAGGACCTTCTCGCTGCCGTCGAACAACGGGCGCAGCATGGGCAACGTCAGGTCGACGGCCTGTTGCTCTCCGGCTGCCGCCACGAGCGGCAGATACCGAAACCCGGGATGCGTGACGGCTAACGACAGGAATTCATGATGGAAGAGGAGTTCCTCCTCCGCCGGCGCCACCGCGACAAGGAAGACGGAGCCGCGAAAGGGGCGGGCATAGAGCTCTTTCAGCATGCATCGGATAGGGACCAAACCCGTATACCGGGCTACAAAGAGAAGCTCACGATCGATCGACGGCGGAAGCACAAAGTTCCCATATGGTCCTGAAAGTATCAACTCTGCCCCGGCTTTCAACTGAAAGAGATAGGTTGAACCGACTCCGTCGGTGACACGATCGAAAACCAACGTTAATTCGCCGGAACTTGTCGAAGGTGCCGCCATGGAGTACGCGCGATTGAGGGGCGGTCGACTGCCGACCGGCAGCTTGAGGGACACCCATTGACCGGGCTTGAAGTCGATGACCCGCTCTCGAGGCAGAACGACGAGTTGTCGTACGCCCGGCGTGAGGTCGGTAGCCGAAAGGACCGTCGCGGATTGGGTGTGTTCCGCCATGGAGCTCCGAATGCCGGGTCAGTCTTATCAAAGTCTATGGGCGCTTTTCCACGTACGTTCGCTCATGTTATAGATACCGGCCCTTAATCACCAGAGCCGTACCATGACTCAAGTCCGCGTCCGCTTTGCGCCCAGTCCAACCGGCTTCCTGCACATCGGAGGGGTGCGCACAGCGCTCTTCAACTGGCTCTACGCCAGACAACAGCAGGGCGTCTTCATCCTACGGATCGAAGATACGGACCAAAGCCGTTCGACCGACCAGTCCATTAAAGCCATCATCGAGGGCCTCCGGTGGGTCGGACTGGATTGGGACGAGGGGCCCTATCGACAGACCGAGCGAATGGAGCTCTACCGTAGTCATGCCATGAGATTGTTTGAACAAGGGCAGGCCTACTGGTGTGTCTGTACGGCCGAGGAGCTGGAAGCCAGGAGAAAAGAGGCCGAAGCCAAAGGCCTTTCGCCTCGATACGACGGCCGGTGCAGGAGTCGTGGCATTACCCAACCGCCCGGAGAAGCCGCGTTGCGGTTCAAAGCGCCGCAGACCGGGGAGACGGTGGTGGACGATCTCATCAAGGGCAAGATTGTGTTCGACAACGCAGTTCTCGACGATTTGATTATCCTGCGATCGAACGGCTATCCCACGTACAATTTTTCCGTCGTCGTGGATGATGCGCTCATGCAAATCACCCACGTGGTGCGCGGCGACGATCACCTGACGAATACGCCTCGCCAGGTACCGATGTTTCATGCCTTGGGATTTCCGGTACCTCAGTTCGGGCATTTGCCTATGATCTTGGGAGCCGACAAGGCACGGCTCTCGAAGCGGCACGGGGCGACTTCTATCATCGCCTACAAAGAGATGGGATATCTGTCCGAGGCGATGGTGAACTATCTTGTCCGGCTCGGATGGTCCCATGGCGACCAGGAAGTCTTCACGCGGTCGGAACTCATCGAGAAGTTCACCTGGAAAAACGTTCAGTCGTCTGCGGCCGTCTTCAATCCCGACAAGCTGCTTTGGATGAATGCCGAATACATCAAGACCAGTCCGCCGGAGTCGGTGGCACGGGCATTGCTGCCCTTCTTGGAACAGGCGGGTCTGATCGATCCGGCTCGCCCTGTGCGGAGCGACTGGCTGGTTCAGTTGGTGATTCTAGTCAGAGAACGGGCGAAGACGCTTGTCGAGATGGTCGAATGGGTCAGGCCGTATTTCGGGGAAGCGGTTGTGTGGGAAGAAGAAGCGGCAAAGAAATTTTTGACGCAGGCGAACGCCCCCATCCTGCGAAAACTGCTTGAGCGCTTTGTCTCGCTGCCCGCGTTTTCGAAGCAGACCTGGGAAGAGCAGTTCAAGCGGCTGGTTGAGGAGGAAGGGATGAAGATGGGTCAACTCGCCCAACCGGTTCGCGTCGCCTTGACCGGCCGGACGGCAAGCCCCGGTCTCTTCGACGTGATAGAGGTGCTGGGCCGCGAGCGCACACTGTCTCGGCTGCAACAAAGCTTGGCGCGCGCAGAGGCTACTCACGCTTGACGGATAGATTGGTCGTGTATTACGTTGAACGCCGGTTGGGGGATCGTCTAGCGGTAGGACGTCAGTCTCTGGATCTGACTACCTAGGTTCGATTCCTAGTCCCCCAGCCAACCTTCTCCAGATGCGTTCCGTGTACCTGTCACGCCCGTACCGCGCTGGGGGATCGTCTAGCGGTAGGACGCCAGCCTTTGGAGCTGGCTACCTAGGTTCGATTCCTAGTCCCCCAGCCACTTTTTTCCTGCTGAGACATCAATTATACGATACCGGTCAATTGCCTGATGGCTGGCTCCCGCTGGTGGTAGCGGTCCTGGTGGCGTCTTAATTTCCGATTTGAAGAGATATCGGCATGTGGTCATCGATACCTACCTGTCAATCCAGAAAAAGATATCCCGCAGATTGCTGGCATTCTTTTACTTGGAGTTCTCGTGTCGGTTTCAGAAGTTGTTGTCCGGTTAAATGGTTTCACGCCTTATCGAGTAAGTACGCCGCTATAGAAGTCAATTCTGGCGGGAAGTGGTTTATGACGCAGTAGGTGGGTGCACGCCTGCACCGTCGGACGGTAGGAAGGAGTCAGCATGAGTATGCACAACACGACCGCGTGCTTCCTCATTCTATTCATCGGATTGCTTGTTTTTGGTGCCTGCGACCGCGGCCCGAGCACCGAAGGCAAGATCGCTCCTACTTCCACACAAACGGCCCAAGCTTATGAAAAGGGGGCCTGGCAGTGGCGGCGACATGCTGAGCTCAACGAGATTGCTCGACGGGGTGACATCGATCTCGTGTTCTTGGGCGACTCGATTACGCAGCTGTGGGCAGAGGCCGGAAAAGAAGTTTGGAACAAATATTACGGGAGACGCAAAGCCGCCAACTTTGGCATCAGTGGTGACCGCACACAGCATGTGCTATGGCGCATTGAACATGGAAACTTTGACGGTATTCATCCAAAGGCAATCGTCCTCTTGATCGGTGACAATAATTCCATCCATGGGAACACCCCGCAAGAAATAGCCGATGGCGTGAGAGCCGTCGTCCAAAAGCTTCGTGAGAAGGTCCCTGAAAGCAAAATCCTTCTGCTCGCCATTTTTCCGTCCGGCGAGCGACCCGATAGCCCACAGAGAGTGAGAGCCATGGCGGCCAATGCGATTTTTCAGAAAGTCGCTGATGGAAGGATGATCCGCTATTTGGACATCGGTGATAGGTTCACGAATCGAGACGGTACGATTTCCAGGACAATTATGCCAGACTTCGACCATCTCAGCCCGACTGGCTTCCTCCTGTGGGCAGAGGCAATCGAACCGGTTGTGAAAGACATCATGGGAGAGGAGTAGAGCGACGGGCCGGACGGAGGAGAAAGCGAGACCCGGTGCAATGGGCGCGCCCAAGCGAATGAAGGATGGTTCGGATCTTTTGTCAAGCCCTCAAATAGTGGCAGCAACATATGGCAATGGCACCTTAGGGTTGGGACAAGCTGGCGCGGTGTTCGTCTCTACCTCAGCGTGAATTGTCAGAGCGCACAAACAAAAACAATACCGGGATCGGAAAAAAGGTAAACAACGAAGGCAGCGCTTGAGCAACCCTCCAAGCTAATTCTTTACGGACTATAAATAGAGCGAGCAGTCGGGTCTAAGCCTGGTCGTTACCGCCACTCTTCGACAACACTCGTAGCGGTGGCGGTTTTAGGCACAAGAAAGAATATGACTCAATCGCAGTCGGTCATGACCGGAGTGATGGAAATCCATTGGTCTAACGGCCCAAATAAACATGAATTCCGCTCAATCTCCATCTCTGGCAGAAACTGACAATAAGCCTGTGGAGCTGGCTACCTTGGTTCATTCATGGTCCCCCAGCCACTTTTCCAGTCAAGATGTCGTATTAGGCAGCGAGGGGAGGATTTGTATGGTCTGCCTTGACTGGCTGAGCGGGAATGGTCGCAGGCACCGCTTCGTCCCGCCACAGTGCAATGCCGCCGACTAAGCCGTTCAGATTGGAAATGATCGTCACGTTCGGTGGGAGCAGCGAGACGTCTACTTCCTTTGAATTACCGCCGCCGATATAGAGCTTCGAGAAGTGAAACACTTCTTCTAGCCGCTCGATAAACCTCAATAGACGTCTGTTCCATCTTTTCTTGCCGACTTTCTGCAACTGCGAGTTCCTCAACTTGTCTCTCCCGATTTCAAGATTGGGAACGAGGCGCCCATCGGCAAAAAGGGATGTGCCCACGCCGGTCCCGAGCGTGACCACCAATTCCACCCCGGTTCCAGCAATCGCGCCGAATCCTTGTACGTCAGCGTCGTTGGCGACGCGAACGGGCTTCTGAAATCGTGCCTGCAACACCTCGGCAATGTTGAACCCCCTCCATTCCTTGGCCAGATTCGGTGCTTGCTTGACGATGCCATTGATGACGACGCCGGGAAAGCCGACTGAGACCCTGTCGAATGGTTCTAAATCACTGGCCAGCGCGATCATGATATCCATGACCGCCCCCGGCAAGCCGGAGGCTGGAGATTCCCGCCGCAGCCGCTCACTGAGAGGCTTCGCCAGATCATTGAGCACAGTCGCCTTAATCCCACTGCCACCCACGTCGATTACGAGGGTTCGCCTCGAGTCGGCTTCCCCGGGCTTGCTCTCCACGGGCTTGCCGGCAGTATCTTTGCTCATGCCGTTCTTCGTCTTGGCGGGTTTCCGGCTCTTCTCACGACTGTTCCGACTGTTCCCTTTAGCCATACACACTCCTCGGTGGCGAGACGAATTGTCTCGGCTGTGGGATGACCTGTCTCATGGTGTAACCCATTAAGGGCCAAACAAGAGGCAAATCGCCGTACTTGACGTTGCCCCTCCCGCGGTCATACGCCGTTTGCAGGAGTCAGGCCAGACGGTCGGCCGCTGCCCACCCACAATTGCAGGATGTGCCGGACGAAAGACTCGGAGTACTGAATGGAGTAAGCAGGCTAGGCGTTATCGTGATCGGGGTCTTGTCCGGCTTCGGTTGGGAGCTCCATCATTAGATTGGGGCCTGGCACACGGTATTGCTCCGCGGCCCACGTGCCGAGGTCTGTCAGCTGACAGCGTTCCGAGCAGAAAGGCCGCCAGGGATTGCCGTCCCACGCGGTCGGCCGACGGCATAACGGGCAGGTCATCTCGGGATTTTAGCACACCGGAGAAAGGAAGGATCAGCTCGGGCGAATAGGGTAGCTGGTCTTTGCGTGAAGCAAGCGGTGCAATCGATTTTGGTCGATCTCGGAAACGCCGAGAAACTCCACACCGAACTCACCATGTTTGCTCCAACGAACCGCTGCGGACTCGATGGTGATGGGAGATCCGAGGTCAGTCGCGCGAATGAGGATTCGGACAGCGGAACCGGGCCGAACGCTGGCCATGCTCGTCACTGCGCATCCGCCTGCCGACAGGTCAAACATCGTGCCTTCGCGGATCGAATTGTTGCCTGTCGTGGAGAAATAGACCTGCAGGTCGACCGGGACTCGAGGGTACTGGCGGCATTCAATCATCTTGACTCCTTGTCGGGCGCGCGGTTCACCGGCCTAGTGGAGTGTAGCAATCGGAGACTCCGTGTAAAGCCAAGTGACTTCTCAAGCCTATCAGGGATGTCTAATCTGTAAAGGGCGGGGCCGCAAGCTGGCGAAAGAAGAGACGTTTGCGGGGCTGTGCGCTGAAGATTACCGGGAGGGTTGACGCTTCTCGACTCTGGCCCAGGCGTCCTTGAGCGACACGGTGCGATTGAAGACTGGCCGGCCCGGCACGGAATCGGGATCAACGCAAAAATAGCCCAGTCGCTCGAATTGAAACCGGCTGCCGGGGGCAGCTCCCTTGAGGCTTGGTTCGACCCGGCAACCGGTCAGCCGTTCCAGGGACTGTGGATTCAAGCAGGTCATCCAATCTTCCTCCGCCGCGGTCGTAAGGTCCGTGTTCAGGAGCGGGTGATAGAGCCGTACTTCCGCTTCGACGGCGTGGGCGGCGGACACCCAATGGATGGTGGCTTTTACTTTTCTCTTCGCCTCAGGTCCGCCGCTCTTCGTCAGAGGATCGTAAGTGCAACGCAGTTCGGTCACTTCGCCGGTCCGCGGATCCTTCGTCATCCCGATGCATTTAATAATGTAGGCGTACCGGAGGCGAACTTCGCGTCCAGGCGCTAGACGGAAGAATTCTTTTGGCGGGTCCTCCAAGTAATCATCGCGCTCAATATAGAGCGTGCGGGAAAAAGGCACCGAACGCGTGCCGGCGGAAGGATCCTCCGGGTTATTGACGGCCTCCAATTCCTCCGATGCCTGCTCCGGGTAATTCTCGATCACCACTTTCAGCGGCCGCAGCACGGCCATTACCCGGGCCGCCCGCTTGTTCAGGTCCTCCCTGATGAAGTGCTCGAGCAACTGCATTTCGACGACGGCGTCCCGTTTGGAAACCCCGATATG
>DATELB010000149.1:0-5724 GCA_035277085.1 Nitrospira sp.
GGACGGGCTGATTACCGTGGATATTGGCATCGGTGGCGCCCTGGTCACCCCGTATCATTACCAAGCGCAGAATTTTGGCGGAGTGTTTCAGTGGGTGTGGACCTTCGGCGCAACCAGTCGCTTGGTTGGGCCGTTCGGCGCAGGCTACCATTTTCAACATTTTTCCGACGCCGGGATGTACGGGAGTGACGCCCGCGGCGTCGGTATGCATCTGTTTGAGCTGATTTATTGGTTTGACACAAAGTGACCTGACCGAACGCCTCATCCCATCGCGCTCTCCTCAAGGCGCGAACAGCGCCCATAGCTCCCCGCCTGATTCTCAACAAGGGCTCAAGCTAGTCATGAACGCGTCTTCGTGCTGATAGGCTCAAACACAATGGCTCAGCGAACGGAAAAGGAAAAGATGCTCGCGGGTGAGTTGTATCGTGCAACAGACCCGGACATCACCGCGGACGCTCTGCGGGCAGATCGGCTCCTCCGTGCCTATAACGCGACGGGGATTGAAGAGGACGCACGACGTTCCACGCTGCTCCATGAATTGCTCGGTTCGGTGGGAAAGAGTACGACTGTGCGAAGTCCTTTTTATTGTGACTACGGTTACAACATCCATTTAGGCAATGAAGTGTTTCTGAATTTTGGTTGTGTGTTTCTGGATGTCGTACGAATCGCCATTGCAGACGGCTGCAAAATTGGGCCGTGCGTCCAAGTCCTCAGCGCCGATCATCCTCGGGATCCGGCGTTGCGCAAACAGCGACTAGAAAATGGAAAGCCAATCACGATAGGAGAAAACGTATGGATCCGTGGAGGTGCCATCATCCTTCCGGGGGTGACCATAGGCAATGATGCGATCATTGGAGCCGGAAGCGTCGTCACCCGGGACGTGCCGCCTCGTGCCACAGTTGTTGGAAACCCGGCCAGGCCCCGCTGAGCCGGCGAAATAGGCGGGTGCTCGCCTACCCGTTGTTCTTCGGCATTGCGGCAATGAAGGAATCAGCCTGTTGAATGGATGCGTTCAGATCCTTGATCAGTGCATTGATGTTGCCTTCGACTGACACTAACTCGCCTTTTAGCGACGCAATGGCTTGAGCGTTCAGGTTATGCTTGAGAAAGAGGACCTGATCCTTGAACTTGACCAAGACCGGATCCATTTTCGCCTCCGCCCGTTTCATGGCTTTGATCAATTGCCCATAGTGAGCGCGTGTCTGTGTCAGCTGCTCTTGGCTCTTCTTCCGCAAGGCTGAACTCGAATACTGTTTGAGCTCGTCATTCCACTCGGCGAACAACGCTTCCGAGACGTCTTCCACCGACGCAATGCGATTTCGAACCGCTTTGGCTTTGGCCTCGCTTCGCTCGTATTCGGTATTCAGCGTCTCGTAATGTTCTTGTAATTCACCCCCTTCAATATTCAACGTCTTGGTGAAGCGGTCGAGAGCCGATTTGAATTGTTCTTTGGCGTCCTGCTGGGCGTCACGGGCTTTTTCGACATCGCGCACCAGGAGGTCACGCTTGTGATAGCCAAACTTTTCCATCGTTTCATAATACGCGGTCTGGCAACTCAATCCGGTAAAACCGACGAGCATAACCGCACAAGTCAAGAGATGGGAGCTTGCAGGCTTGTTCTTGAGACCGGGAGAAGGGGCGTTTTGAGAGGGTAAGAAACGGCCGACCCCGGCGCGATGATTCAGCACGTGAAGGTGCCCATGGAAAAACTCGACAGACCGAAGATCTGCGCCTTGTTAATAACCCCCCGGCTGGCTGCGGCTGTATGGATCACGCTGTGAAGCTGGTGGACGTTCGTCGAAACGAGACTGGCCCGGCTGCGGCGATCCCATGTCGACGTTTTCATAGCTGTACGCAGGTCGTTGTCTGCCGGTAGACGCGTCATCGGCACAGCCGGCCGCCAAGGCGCCAGCCATAAGGGCGACGGGGAACATCCATAACCGAATCATGCTGAACCTCCCTTTCGGAGTAGCACGTGTAGTACGGCCAATCCCAGCCGCTCCGCGCGTTTGTGGCGGAGATAAAGACTACGCCGCGACCGCAGTATCTCCGGTGATAAGAATCGGTTGAATCGATGCGATCGCTCGCTGGATGGCACTATACAATACAGTCACCGCGCTATCCTTTGGCAAGACTTCAAATGCCCCCGCCTTTTGCATTGCCTCGATCTGGTGCGCCTCTCGATGTACGGAGAGTCCTATCACGGCAATCTGCGGATGCTGCGTCTTGATGAGCCGCGTCGCCGTAATGCCGTCCATTGTAGACATGCTGATGTCCATCACAATGACGGACGGCAGGAGCTTTGACGCAGCCGTCACCGCTTCCTCGCCATTGCTTGCCTCACCGACGACCTCAATGTTTGGATAGTCTTGCAGCGCGCTGCGCAGCGCTTGCCGAACCATCTCCTGATCATCTGCCAATAGCGCTCGAATATGAACGGCTTGTACCATCTGGCACCTAATAGATTTTGTTTTAGGAGAAAACACCCTGAGTCTCCACATGACGCCTTCACGGGGTTTTCTCCAACTGGGCGTTCCCCTTGCAAGAGAACGAAATGCCGAAAAACTTTTTTTACCATGTAGGCCGACGCTGATTGACAGAATCTAAAGTCTCAGCACGACGTTCGATTCAAGTCACTACCCTGGCCAACCCTCGGATCGAAACCATTCTGGGGCGTCGTCTCACGTAAGGAAGAGGGTTCGTGCAGCATTAACCACCATCAGTCTCGCTACTATTGACTCACCCGTTGCAAACGCTTAGGCTTTCACCCCCCATGTCTTTCACAAAAGGAGAGATTCATGATGCGTCGAAACGCGAGTTGGGTGCAGGCAGTAGGTTTGGGAGCGACAGTGTTTGCGTTGTCCGCTCTGGCCATCACGGATAGTCTCCAATGGACGTCGACCGCCTATGCCAGCGGTCCGGAACGGAGAGATCGACGGGATGACCGTCAAGATGACCGGAGAGACGCCCGTGATACGCGCCAAGAGGGCCGTGAGGAAGCCAGGGAGGCGAAGCAAGAGTGCAAGAAAGCCGACGATAAAAGTAACAGGGAATGTCGGCAGGAGAAGCGAGATGCCAAGGACGATGCACGCGACGCCGCAAGGGACATAAAGCGGGACTAAGACTTCTCACCTTGGGTCAATTTTTCATTCGGGGGCGTAGGATGCCGCGCATCTCCTCCGCCCCCGCGACTGAACTGTATCCCCTGGATCGAGATCCTGACACTCCGCCGACCGCAATCCGGCAGCTTGATCCCGCAGCCGGATTCTCCGGTATTCCATTCTTGCAAATTACGCCGTTAACGGCATAGCCTTCAGTGGCTGTCCAGTTCAAGAATCAGCTCGCTTGTGAGCCGGTTTCATGCCTTCGAGCTGAAGGGGGAACCCCATGAACATCGCACTGATTGGAGCAACCGGCTTTGTCGGAGCGGCCATCTTGGAAGAAGCCTTGAATCGAGGCCACGAAGTGACCGCAATCGCCCGGAATCCGGAAAAATTGCAAGCGCATCAGAAACTTCGCGCCCGCAAGGGCGATGTCTACAACGAAGATGACGTCGCTCGATTCGTCGAGGGCCACGAGGCTGTCATCAGCGCCTTCAATCCGGGGTGGGGCAACCCCGACATCTATAAGCAACAGGTCAACGGCAGCAGAGCCATCATCAACGGTGTGAAAAAAGCCGGAATCAAACGTCTGCTCTTTGTGGGGGGTGCCGGCAGCTTAGAAGTGAGGCCTGGTGTCCAGTCTGTGGATCTTCCGGCGTTCCCGGCTGAATACAAACAGGGGGCGTTGGCGACGCGAGAGGCGCTCAACATGCTCCGCCAGGAACATAGTCTTGAATGGTCGTTCCTTTCACCCTCTGCCGACCTTTTTCCGGGCGAGCGAACCGGAGCATTTCGACTTGGCACGGACCAGCTGCTCAAAGATGCCACAGGACAGAGCCGGATCTCGGTCCAAGACTACGCAATGGCGATGATCGACGAGGTGGAGCACCCTAATCATATTCGGCAGCGCTTTACGGTGGGATATTGATAGTGGCTCGAGGCTCAAGGCGCGCAGTAGACGCTCCGTCTAGTCGATGAGCATGCCCCCTCATATCTTTCTCTAACTGATCTCGCAGACGACGAAGCTTCTGATTGTTCGGCTCCGCCTCGATGAGTTCACTGACACAGGCGAAGGTGTCGTACCAAATTCCGTTTTTCGCATACTCAACCACTGTGTCCGTAGTACATACTCGAGGCACGTCAAGATAGATGAGTTCCTCGGGGCAGCATTCGATACTCCCACCAGCAACAAGGTCCTCAGAAGGCGAGTCCGGGTTCCGGATCACTCTGACGACCCACCGATAGTCCACTCCCGGATCGAGTACGATCCCGTAATCTTTGAAACGGATCGGCCAGAATCCCGCTGTAGTCGGAGAACTCAGCGCCACGTCGGCAACCACATCGCGCGTATCAGCATTTCTTAGCGTAAAGCGTGTCGGGAGAGCTGTCGCCTTGGAGACGAAATAATACAGGACAGGTGATTGCTGAAGCGTCAACCCGACATGGTCTGGAGCTGCAGATTTTAGTTGGAGGTCTGATGCGCTGGTCGGCTTGTCACACACGACGAGCACACAGGCGAGTACGGCGCTGGCGATCCTCCTCACTGGCGACCTCACAGGCCGAGCGGCGGCTACCTGTAGTCATGCATGGCAAACGGTGTGCCAATGTTCGCCGTCTTCGGAAAGGCCAATAATCAGGTGGGATACGACTGGCGTGGCCATGAATACATGAATCAGAAGGGGTACGCTGATCCGAAATGATCCAGCTGGGGGTCTGAGCCGCTCGATCGAAACATGCCGCGCTTGCATTAGCAGCTGCGGCGCAGATCCGACGTGCGTCCTGTTTGTCTTCGGCGACCAGACCGTCTCAGCACAGTTCAATCTCGTTGGCAGCAACTAGAATCCACGGAACACCCGTCCACGTCTCGACCGGAGGCTCTCGCTTGCTCAACGCTGAGGCTAGCCTGTCAATTCTGACAGTACTGCCCTCGCCTGTCCGGACATATACTCTCCATCGCACTGAACGGCGACGACTAGGTCGATCACGACATGATGGAAATGAAGGGGAAAGTTGTCCTGATTACCGGTGGGGCCGGCGCGCTCGGACAGACGGTTGTTCCGGCGTTCGTTGCAACCGGCGCCTCTGTCGTGTTGGGTGATCTCAATCCCGTCCAGATGCCTGACGTAATCCCGCTCAAGGCAGACTTCACCGATCAGACACAAGTCCGTGCCCTCGTGGATGAAGTGATTCGAAGGTCAGGCCGGCTCGATGCGCTGATCAATCTCGTCGGTGGCTTTGCGACAGGGCGCGTCGTTGAAACCGACGTGTCTCTCCTGCAGCGAATGTTAACCATGAATCTCACCTCGGCTTTTCTGCTCTCCCAGGCGGTGCTGCCTTCCATGCTGCAAAAGGGTCAAGGACGCATCGTGCACGTGGCCGCCCGCGCAGCACTCGAACCATTTGTCGGTGCAGCAGCCTACATCGTTTCGAAGGCAGGCCTGGTCGGATTGGTTCGTACGCTGTCGTCAGAATTGGAGGGCTCAGGCGTCACAGTGAATGCCGTGTTGCCGAGCACGATCGATACACCTGCCAATCGAAGGGCGATGCCGGCAGCCGACCCATCGAAATGGGCTCGGCCGGACTCCATCGCTCAAGCGTTGACGTTCCTTGCTTCGGACTCCGC
>DATELB010000150.1:0-2419 GCA_035277085.1 Nitrospira sp.
GGGATAAAGATGACGTCGTCCTGGTCTGAGCCTTGAGCCGATTGACCTTTCGGCGCCAGCACTCCGATGACCCGGAAGGGCACGTTCTTGATACGGATGACCGCGCCCACCGGCTCTTCTCCTTCATCGAACAGATTATCCACGATGGTTTGACCGAGGAGCGCCACCCGCGCCGCGCTGTCGAGATCCGCTTGTGTGAACGGTCCGCCGCTTGAAAAAGACCAGTCTCGAATCGTGAGATAGCTCGGCGAAATCCCGCTGATCGGACCGTTCCAATTGCGGTTTCCGTTCACGATCTGCATCACGTCCCGCTTGGCCCAGCCGGTTTCTGCGAGCAGAGGAATCTTTTTTCTCAGATCCAAGGCGTCCGCGACCGTCAGGGTCACGGCGCCGCCTTGGCTCCCCCGCACACCGCTGACCGTCGTCACGCCGGGCCAGATGATGATGATATTCGTGCCCATCGTCGCAATTTGCGCCTGCACCGCCCGCTTTGCGCCTTCCCCGATGCCGACCATGGCAATCACGGCTCCGACGCCGATGACGATGCCCAGCATGGTCAGTCCGGCGCGCAAACGGTTACGGGCGAGGATACGCAACGCCGTGACCACCGTCATCCACACAAACGCCGGCATTCAGACCTCCACGGTTCCCGGACTCCGCCTCGCACCCCGGTCGCTGGACAGTTGACCGTCCTTCAGCACGATTTCCCGGCGCGCGTAGGCCGCAACGTCCGCTTCGTGGGTCACGAGAATCACGGTAATGCCTTCCCGGTTGAGCGCCTGGAGCATGCTCATGATCTCCCGGCTCGATTCGGTATCGAGATTCCCCGTTGGCTCGTCCGCCAGCAAAATTGATGGCGCCGTGATCAACGCACGGGCAATCGCGACACGCTGTTGCTGGCCGCCGGACAACTGGGTGGGAAAATGATGCTCCCGTCCGGCCAGCCCGACCCGCTTCAGCGCCGCCGCAGCCTTGACGCGCTGCTCTGCGAGCGGCAGGCCGCGGTAGAACAAGGGCAGCTGCGCGTTTTCCAGCGCACTGGTCCGTGGAATGAGATTGAAATTTTGAAACACGAAGCCGATCTGGCGATTCCGCAATTCGGCCAGTTGATTCGACCGCAATGCACCGACATCCACGCCGCTCAGTCGATAGGTTCCTTGGGACGGCTGATCGAGGCAGCCGAGAATATTCAACAGCGTGGATTTGCCCGAACCCGAAGGTCCCATGACAGCCACGAACTCGCCGTTGTCAATCGTGAGACTCAGGCCTCGGAGCGCGTCGACATCGACATCGCCCACACGATATCGCTTCCACACGCCGTCGCATTGGATCAAGTGACTCATACCAATCTCTCGGACATCGGGTGGGAAACGCCGCCGGGGGAGGCATGATAGCGAATCAATTTACGAACCGGTCATAGACCCCGGTCGCGCGACCGCCGCTGGCCGCCGGGCGCACCGAACCCGGGAGGGAGGTCCGCCGTTCTCCTGACGCCTCGCGTTGGTTCGACGCCGACGATGACTTCTTCGCCGACGGCGACTCCGTCCGAGAGGATCTCGGTGTACGTGCCGTCAGAAATGCCGGTCTGCACGTGAACGGGGACCGGCTCTCCGTCTTCCGTCTGTTTCCACATCGGACGCGCCGGCAAACCGCTGACGGCCTGAGCCGCAGCCCCGTCCGCCGGTCGAGACGCAGCGAGATCGGATTTCGGCGGCATGAAGCGAAGGGCGGCGTTCGGCGCTTTGAGCACGTTGTCGCGTTGCGCAACCACGATGGACACATTGGCCGTCATGCCGGGCTTCAGGCGCAAATCTTTGTTCTCCACCCCTATCACAACATTGTAGGTCACGACGTTTTGGACGGCGGTCGGCGCGAGCCGCACCTGACGGATCGTGCCCGCGAAAGGGACGCCGGGGTAGGCGTCGACAGTGAACGTGGCGTCCTTGCCCTCGGTGATGCCGCCGATGTCCGATTCGCTGACGTAGGTGTCTACCTGCATCTTCGTGAGGTCGAGCGCGATCAGGAAGAGATTGGGCGTCGCAAAGCTGGCCGCGACCGTCTGGCCCACCTCGACGTTTCTCGCGACAACGATGCCGTTCACCGGAGAGCGGATCGTCGTGTACTTCAGATCGAGCTCAGCCGCGTTCAAGGCCGCTTCGGCTTGCTTCATTTGGGCGATCGACACGTTGACCTGCGCGTCCGCGCCCTGGGCATTCGTCACGGCAATGTCGACGTCGTTTTGAGAGACAAACTGCTGCTCCGCCAGGGACTTGGCGCGCTTGAGCTCGCGCTGGCGTTGCGCCTGTTCATTCCTGGCCCGGCCCACGTTGGCCTTCGCCATCTCGAGATTACTGGCCGCCTGGTCGCGGCGGGCGCGAAACGGTTCCGGATCGATGACCGCAACGACGTCTCCTGCCTT
>DATELB010000151.1:0-14420 GCA_035277085.1 Nitrospira sp.
TTACGGGAGATAGGATCGAATGGGCGAATCCTGGAACGACCTCGAAGCGCATCTCGCTGATTGGGGGTTGCGGCATTTCACCAGCGATGAGGCGTATTTTGACTGGCAGCGACGGATGCTGTCACCCGAGGAGGTCGCGGCGTTGCATGCCGGCGTCGAAAAAAAGCGACAAGGCACGATCGAAGACGAAACCGCCTTCTATGATCTCTCCGCATCCCCACGAATTCTGCCGGTTCTCTACAGCCAGCGCGTCGAGTACTACCGTGCCGTCGGACCGCTGGTTGCCGCGCACTTGGCCGGCGCTGCCACGATTCTCGACGTCGGCTGTGGCCCGGGAATTCTGACGACCTATTATGCCCGCCGCTATCCTCGTGCCCGGGTGACCGGGATCGACCGCTCGCGGGTTTGCATTGCCGAAGCACAGCGGAAAACCGAGGCGCTGAAGCTGGAGAACCTCCGCTTCGACTGTTCCGACCTGGGCGCGGCGCCTCGCGACGAGACCTTCGACCGCATTGTCGCCACTCACGCATTGCTGCAATCCGAGCAGGACCCGGGGCTCCCGAGCCGGGACTGGAGCACGTTCGAACGGGAGAAGGATCCGCTTGCACAGGCTGCGTTTGAGCGCCGCACGGGGTTGGGACCTCGTCTCGACCGGATCGTGGGGGCGGCAGCGCCGAAGGGCCGGATCATCATCTTTGAAAAGACACGGCAGCCGGCGCGCCGCATTCCGGTCCAACGTGCGTTCGCTGCACGCGGCCTGCACCTTATGGAGCCGCCGAAACCCGTGCGCTATGCGGTGGTCGAGGAAATTACTGACGACGGTCCGCTGTTCGTGCTGGCGCGCGAAGTCGCCGACGGCAGTTCATGGAGCGAGCTGCCCGAACCGGACGAAGGCCGTCCGTTCGACCGGGGAAGACTGCAGCCAGAATCCGCGGCGGCCGATGTTCCGCTCTACGAGAACCATTGGCCGTCCGCCCAGCAGGCATGGCAGCAGCTTCGCGACAAGACGGTGGTCCGCGAGGACACCGCAGAGGAATCCGACGGGCGGCGGCTGCACATCGAGCTGGGGAACGCTGAAGGGCTGCGCTATCTGTATTGCGCCAATACGTTCGATCAGCGGCAGCTCGTCATCGTAGAGCCCGCCCGAGCGGAGTTGCTGCACACGTACTATCAGGAAATCATCCAAGGCAGCGCGTAAATGTTGGAACACACGATGCCAACGTCCATAGAGGCCGTCCTCATCATATTTTCCACGCTGACGATTCTCAGTATTCTCACGATCAAATTGTCGGTCCGATTCGGGATTCCGTCGCTGGTGCTCTTCCTCGTCATCGGCATGCTGGCGGGCTCGGACGGACCCGGCGGGCTCTATTTCGACAATCCCGCGCTCGTGCAATCGCTCGGCGTGATTGCTCTTGTCTTCATCCTGTTTTCCGGCGGACTGGACACGGAATGGGAGGGTGTGCGGCCCGTCCTCTGGAGCGGGCTGTCGCTGTCCACGATCGGCGTGTTTCTCACGGCCGTTTCGGTGGGATGGTTCGTTTCCATAGTGCAAGGGTTGTCCTTCCTCGAAGGACTGCTCCTGGGAGCCATCGTCTCCTCGACCGATGCCGCCGCAGTGTTCATGGTCCTCCGAGCAAGAAGCGCGAAGATTCCCAAGAAGCTGGCTAATTTGCTGGAATTGGAATCCGGCAGCAATGATCCCATGGGAGTGGTGCTGACGCTCGCAATTATCCAACTGCTGACCAATCCGGGGACGTCGTTCGGCGAGCTGCTCGGGTTTTTTGTGGTTCAAATGACGGTTGGGGCTGTGCTCGGCGTGGCCATGGGCGAACTGATTCGATGGACGCTCAATACACTCAAGCTTGAACTGACGGGCATCTATCCGGTGCTGACGGTCGCATTCGCGCTGCTTACCTACGGGGTGACGGCTGAGTTGAAAGGGAGCGGCTTTCTCGCGGTCTATCTGGCAGGGCTATTCTTGAGGCGACGGCCGGTGGCCCACAGGCGAAGCCTCGTACAGTTTCACGACGGGTTGGCCTGGTTGATGCAGATTGCGATGTTTATCATCCTCGGCCTGCAAGTCTTTCCCGCGCGGTTACTGCCCATCGCGGGCATTGGGTTGCTGGTGGCGCTCTTCTTGATTTTCATCGCGCGTCCGCTCAGCGTACACATTTCGCTTGTGTCCTCGAACTTGTCGTTTCGGGAGCAAATGCTCGTCGCATGGGTCGGTCTGCGCGGCGCAGTCCCGATCGTCCTCGCGACGTTTCCCGTCTTGGCCGGCATCCAACAGGCCGATACGATCTTCCACTTGGTGTTTTTCATCGCACTCACGTCGGTGCTCGTGCAGGGACCGCCTATTCCCTGGATCGCGCGCAGGCTTCTGCTCGATCGGTCACCCACCGGCAATGGTTGACCGCCTCACGACGGCTCCGCCGGTTTTCCGAGGTGCTTGAAGAACGGCGCGATGGTATCGATGGGGATGGGAAAAATCGTCGTGGAGTTCTTTTCAGCGGCGATCTCGACGAGCGTCTGCAGATAGCGCAGCTGCAGCGCGGCCGGGTTCTGGCTGATGACATTTGCGGCATCAGCCAGCCGTTGCGAGGCTTCGAATTCCCCCTCGGCATGGATCACTTTCGCCCGTCGTTCCCGTTCCGCCTCCGCCTGCCGAGCGATCGCCCGCTGCATTTCCTGCGGAAGATCCACATTCTTCACTTCAACGGCCGTCACTTTCACGCCCCAGGGTTCGGTCTGTTGATCAATGATCCGCTGCAGTTCGGCGTTGATCTGCTCGCGCTTCGACAGCAGGTCGTCCAGCTGGCTTTGCCCGAGCACGCTGCGCAGTGTCGTCTGTGACATCATCGATGTGGCATAGAGGTAGTCTTCGACCTGGATGATGGCCCGTTCCTGATCAACCACGCGAAAGTAAATCACGGCGTTGACCTTGACCGTGACGTTATCGCGCGTGATGACGTCCTGCGGCGGCACGTCCATGGCGACCGTGCGCAGGCTCACCCGCACCAGCTTGTCGATGAACGGAATGATGATGACGACGCCGGGCCCGTTGCCGCCGAGCAGGCCGCGGGCAAGCCGCCCCCACCGAAAGATGACCGCGCGCTCGTATTCGCGCAGGACATTGAAGCCCATCAGGATGATCACCAGTGCCAGGAACAGCAACGCAAACGGGCTCGCGAGATTCATGCTCGGACCTCATTCTTTTTCGCAAAGGGTTTGACGCGCAGCCGCAGGCCGTCCACGGCGGTGACCTCGACTTCGTCGCCGGCCGAAACGGGTTGCTCGCTGACCGCTTCCCACAGCTCCCCTCTGACGGCCAGTTGGCCGTCCGGTGCAAGCGCCGTCCTGGCGATACCGATGAGGCCGACCATCTCCTCGCGTCCGGTGGCCGGCCGCCGCCGCAATGCGCGGATGCCGGTGCCGATGACCAACAGC
The DNA here is from genome assembly GCA_035277085.1 of Nitrospira sp. Classification (GTDB taxonomy): domain Bacteria; phylum Nitrospirota; class Nitrospiria; order Nitrospirales; family Nitrospiraceae; genus Nitrospira_C. The sequence continues at coordinate 3,451 of DATELB010000151.1, forward strand.
GTCAAGACCGACGCGAGCGTGACGACGGGCAGAATCACCGCCCACGAGATTTGAAAGAATTCAGCATCGCTCTTGATGAGCATGACCGATCCGATCAGCATCGAGATCACACCGCCGATCGCCAGCAGGCCGTAGCTGGTCACGCTCGCTTCGAGGACAAAAAAGACGATGCCCAGCAGAAAGAGCAGCATGCCGGCATAATTGACGGGAAGGGATTGGAATGCGTAGAAGGCGAGAATGAGGCTGATTGCTCCCACGATGCCAGGCAGAATCGCTCCGGGGCTGTAGAGTTCCGCGATGACGCCGATGGTGCCGATCGTCATCAACAAATAAGCGATATTAGGATCGCTGATGGTTTTCAGCCATTCGAGCCTAAGGCCCATTGGAAACTCCCGCAAGCCGGCGCCCGCGGTTTTCAGCACGTTCGGGCCCGAGGCTAAATTGATACGCCGGCCGTCCACCTGCTTGAGCAGGGCCGGCAGATCGTCCGCGACAAGGTCGACCACATTCAGTTTCAACGCTTCCCGCTCCGTGATGGAGACGCTTTTGCGCACGGCGTCTTCCGCCCAGGCCGCGTTTCGTCCTCGCTGTTGTGCGAGAGATTTGATGTACGCGACGGAATCGTTTTCGACCTTCTCCTTCATGGTCTTGTCCATCTCTCCTCCGCCCATGTTGACCGGATGAGCGGCGCCGATGTTCGTGCCGGGGGCCATGGCGGCCACATGGGCGGCCATCGTGATGAACACGCCCGCGGACGCGGCCCGTCCGCTTGACGGCGAGACGAATACCACCACCGGCACCGTCGCGCCGGTGATGTCCTTGATGATGAGCCTCATCGAGCTGTCCAAGCCGCCCGGCGTATTGAGCGCGACCACCAACGCCCGTGCGCCACTCGCCTCGGCGGACGCCAGAGCGTCGTGCAGATACTCGGCTGCGACCGGATTGATGACTCCGTCATAGGCGGCGACCGTCACGAATGGATCCACGGACGGGTCCGCCCGGTCCGGACGGATCACGAAGAGGAGAATCGCGATGAGAAAAAGACTGGAAGCGGTGTGTAACGAGCACGGACGTCGATCGAAGAACGCCATGAGCATCCCTCACCCCGGGGCAGGAAGGCGGGACCGGCGAAAATGGAGCATACGGGCCGTCCGCTACGCTGTCAAGGAAGGGAGGGTAGGGATCGCGCGCATCCTTCAGCGGGGCTTCAGCGGGGCTTCACCAGAGCTCTCTTCGTTGGCGGCTCCTCGACGGCGCTGCCGCGGCGCGCTGCCCTTGACTGGCTGCGGAACCTGGCGGGCGGGAGCCCGAACTGCCGCTTGAAGGCGCGGTTGAAGGAAGGCTCCGATTCATATCCCACCTCCGCGGAGATTTCCGCCACGCTGCGGCTCGTCGTTTTGAGGAGCTGCGCGCCAAGTTGCAATCGCCACTGTGCGAGGTAGGCCATGGGACTTTCCGATAAATACCGGCGGAACCGCTCGGCCAGTACGGAGCGCGAGACGCCGATTTCTTGTCCCAGTGAAGCAATCGTCCAGGGATGGGCCGGCTTTCGGTGGAGCAACGCCAGAGCTTTCCCGATCTCGGCATCGCGCACGCCGGCCAGCCATCCGGTTTGTTCGGGCGGCAGGAGCGAGATGTACCGGCGCAGTGTCTCGACAAACAGCACCTCGGACAATTTAGCAACCACGGCTTTTCCGCCGGGACCGGAGACGTCCGCGTTGTCGACGGAATAACGAAGGGAATTTTCCAGCCATTGTCCCGCCGGACTATTGCGGATGTTCACCGTCATCAGCGGAGGCAAACCGCCCAGGAACACGTGGCTGAGTTGCGGTTCGCAAGCCATGTAGCCGCAGATGAACTTCGTGAGCTCTCCGCCTCCGCCCATCCGGGTCACCTTCAATCCCAGCGAAAGCACGCGCTCCAATTCCCCAGAATTGTCCATCGGCGTTACCGGCGGGCCGTTTCCGAGAATATGGGGATCGCCGTGCGGGAAGATCACGATGTCGCCGGCGCAGAGCGGAACAGGCGGGCCGTCGCCCTCAAGGCGCGCGTAGCCGCGGCCTTCCGTCAGCAAATGAAAGATGATGACGTGGCGTTGGCCGTCGGCTACGTAGGGCGCGTACAGGCTCGAGCGCGGAGCACGAAAGCACCAGGGCGCGGAGAATTCCCCGTTGAAATACGTCGCGCCGTCGAGGCGGACGCTCTCGAGGACTTCTGACAAGACATCCATGAACGCTCGCTTAGTCCGGCCGGTCGGCTAAAGATCGCGGACGGCCTATCAAGTGCGGAGCAGCGTAACACGACGGCGTCAAGAGAACCAGACTCCCTGATAAGCGCATCCCGGACGGCCGCCTTATAGTGGCCGCATGCGGGACGCGCGTCACACTCACAAAGGAGGACGATCATGACGGTCAGCACAATGCCGGGGGACATCGAACGGTTGAAGACACGGTTGAAAACGATCTGGATGGCGGGAGACTACGATCGCTTTTCCCGCTATTTGGAAGCCAGCGCCAGGGAGTTTTATGAGCGGCTCCCTACGACGCCGCGCACGAAGCTCCTCGACGTCGGTTGCGGCTCGGGTCAGCTGGCGTTGATGGCCGCCAAGGACGGACTGGACGTCACCGGCGTGGACATCGCCGGCAATTTGATCCAACGTGCGCGCTCGCGCGCGACAACGGCAAACTTGGCGGCGCGGTTTGAAGAAGCCGACGCAGAGGCTCTTCCGTTCCCCGACGGTGAATTCGACATGGTGACCAGCCTCATAGGCGCGATGTTTGCGCCACGGCCAGAGCTCGTCGCTGCTGAACTGCTGCGTGTCTGTAAGCCGGGCGGCGTCATTGCAATGGCGAATTGGACGCCGCAGGGGTTTGTCGGACAGATGTTCAAAGCCGTGTCGAAATTCATCGCCCCTTCCGGCATGCCTTCGCCCGTCCTGTGGGGAGATGAACCGACGGTGCGGGAACGTCTGGGCGCAGGCCTGTCGGAACTCCACATGGTGAGACGTTCTTACGTGTTCTCGTATTCCTTCCCGCCGGCAGCGGTGGTGGAACTGTTCCGTCTTTACTATGGTCCCATCAATCAAGCGTTTGGGGCGCTTGATCCCGATGGGCGGAACAAGCTTCGTGAGGAACTCGAAGCGCTGTGGGTGGCCCATAATCAGGCGGATATCAGCAGCACGACGGTGTTCGCCGAATACCTGGAAGTGATCGCCATTCGAGGCTGACCGGCTGATCACTGATCGAGCCGGCGAGCCACATCAACCATACAGGAGGCCGTCATGTACGACATGAAGAACCTTGAGAAATTCAAGCTGCTGGAAGTTCATGCACCGGAAGCGATGAAGGCGTTTCTGACCTTCGACAAGCTCGCCTGGAGTGATGGAGCGATTCCAAAGAAATATAAAGAGCTGATCGCCGTGGCTGTTGCACTCACCACGCAATGTCCCTATTGCATCGAACTGCATGTGGAGCGGGCGAGGAAACTTGATGCCACCGATTCCGAGATCGCCGAAACTGTCCTGGCCGCAGCGGCGCTGCGGGCGGGCAGCGCCGTGACGCACGGCACGCACACCATGAAGTAGCGCAGGTCGCAGCACTAGGCGTTGGCAAGGGCCACTAGGCTGGTGGGGACGCCGAACCCGATTAGGTAAATCCCTAGTAGGTCGTCATTTGGCCGGCCCGTTATGATTTTGGGAGGTGGAAGGAGTGTCTATCACAACCCAAACGGAGGGAAGGGCTATGAAAACGTCAACATTCGGCGCATTCGTGATCGCTGGTGCGTGCCTCTTTGCCGCGGGCACGACGCTGGCTGAATCAGGATCAGGGATGACTTCTCAGGGTCTGGCTTCCGAGCCCGCCGGAATCGGTGAACGGGGGACCGGACAAACACAGAGCACTCTCGAACGTTCCGGAGCTCCGGCGCAAAAGGGAGGAGTCACCTCCGAGCCCGCCGGCATCGGGGAAAAAGGCACCGGACAAACGCAGAGTACGATGGAACGTTCAGAACTCGGCCAGAGCGGCACTGCACAGAGCGGATCGCCGATGCCATCGGGAGTCGGCGAGCAGGGTACCGGACAGACGCAGGAACGATCAGGCGGACAAAGCCAAGCACAAAGCGCGATGGATCACCCAGAGAAGTAACCACTCAGTTGGACCGGCGCCGGAATTTGTTCCGGCGCCCGGATCTTTAGTTACACCCTCCCGTTCTTCTTGAATGCGCCCGCAGCCTCCCTTTCGGCCTCCCAAGAAGCAGCACTCTTCCCACCCTCTCCTTGGCACGGCTTATGCCGGATCGTGACTAATAGAAACAGGGTATATTCCTCGGTTGACACTCTACTGTAAGAAGCGTAAAGGTGAAGTCGTTCGTTCGCTGACTACCCTCCAATCGTTTCCAACAAGGAGGAGGTCGTCATGACAGACCTGAATCCACCGGACCACGAAGGCCCGCGGAACCGCGGGCGAGCATGTCGTCAGTCGCGCTAGCCTACAGAGCCACCGCGATCCCCCAAGGGAACCTCACACTCAATAAGGCGGTGTAGAAGTGGGCCGACGCGAAGACCACAGCGTTTGGGAGAGACGCGACTCTCCCTTGAGGACTTGCTTCGAATACCGCACTTTCACGGGTCTCTCGCCAGCACAACGTCATAGATGACTCGGCGTCACAAGCGCCACACACGGGCGACCTGAACGTATGTGAAGGTCGCCCGTGTTGCTTGCTCCGAAGGGCCAAGTGCACGTCCCGGCGTGGGCGGGTGACAAAGGAGGCCGCAATGCGTGTCCACGACGTTATGTCTACGGGGATTGTCACAGCGATGAAATCCGACACCGTCAGATCCGTGGTGGTGAAAATGATGAATCGCAACTGCGGAGCCATTCCGGTTGTCGAGGGCGATGGACGCCTCATTGGGATGGTGACCTTGAGGGACGTATTGCTGCCGCTGTACCCCAACTACGGAGACTACATCCATGATAACGTACACAGCCGGGATTTCGTGGAAATGGAAGCGGGCTATCCGGAGGTGCTCGGAAAGAAAGTGGAAGAGATCATGACGCCGAATCCGCTCACGGTTGGCCCCGGCGATCCGATTCTTGAAGCCGCTTCCTACATGGGGCTGAAAAACTTTCGTCGCATCCCAGTCGTCGACAGACAGAAATTGGTGGGAATGCTCAGCATCGGCGACATTAACCGTGGCCTCTTCTTCGAGTCGGGCATGATCCGCTAGAAAAGCATGTAGTTTTTCCTGCCCGACCCCCGATTGCTGCGCACTCGTGTACCCATCTCACCCGCCCGACCCTTCACCCGACCGCCCACGCCGGGCGTGCGCTTGCCCGACGCCGTCTACTCCCACGTCGTCCATTGCCCCAGGGCAGAGAGGATCGTCTCGTGTATGGCCAGCACTTGGTTTTTGCAGACGAATGCGGCAGCCCCCGCGGTTCTCATCGCGCTGTACTTGGGCGGAGAGAAAGCTCCGGTCAGGCAGATGACGACGGTTTCGGGACAGGCCTTCTTAATGCAATGCGTGGCTTCGATCCCGTCAAGATAGGGCAGGGCAATGTCCATCAAGATCACGTCCGGTTTGTGTTTGATCGCCATGGACACCGCCTCTTTTCCATCGCCGGCCTGCCCGACAATGCTGATGTCCCCGTATTTTTCGAGAATGTCCTGCAGGAGTTGCCGCGTCTGCCGATCATCGTCTACCAACAGAACGCGGTACTTAGGCGGCCGTTCCACCGAAGGTCGCTCAGACGATGGCTCCGATGAGAGGAACTCACTGCGCGTGCCTTGATTGCCATCGACGGAGACAAACATGTCGTTCTCTCCTTACGAAAAATGGTGGGCCGTGCATGGGCCGCTACATGCGGCACGGACTCTATAGACTATATAAATGCGTTGGGCTGTTAACGCGGCCTAGGAAGAACCCCAAGTCGGCCGCTTTTCTTTACTTCGCACGACGGAGCCAACGTCAGGCGACGAGGTGGCTGATACCACGTGCGAATGGAAGGGCCGTGTCCTTCACGTCGCGCCCCTTGCGCGATGGCATATTTCAAGCCGGTTGCCGCTCGGATCCTCGAAGAACACCGCATAATAACCAGGTCCTTCGTCATAGCCGGGCCCTTCGATCGAGCGCGCGCCGGCGCGGCGGGCGACCTCGGCCAAACGATCAACTTCTAACGTGCTTTCCGCCCAAAACGCAATCCGGCAGGCATTGGCTTGGTGCCGCGTCGATTCGGTAATTCCGAAGAATTCAGACGCGCCGGCAGGGTCGGCGGCTTCGAATTGCAGCCAGCCTTCGATCATGGCGCGGCGGGTGAATCCTAACGCAGGCAAGATCGCTTCATAGAATGATCGCGTCTCGGCCAAGCTATGGACACGAAGGTCAATGTGATCGAATCGTCTTCTCATGGGACTTCGTATGCTCCCCGCAAAATCCGGCGGCTTCCGAACTCCCGATTTTAGAGTTCGGCACGGCGCGCCTGTCTGCTGTGCGGTGATTGGAATGGCTATCGCGATGCAACAGTCCTTAGCCGTGCATCGTGGAGCATTTTCTCTTGGATTTGCTGCACCGCTTCGGTGAGCGCGCGGTTCAGCCGGGCACCTGGGGCGACCTCACCCGTAGGGTTGAAGTTTTCATCGAAGGAGGAGGCCCCGCGGTAGGTGCCGACGAGCTTTCCGTCTTTCGTCAACAGGAAGAGCGTCAGGTCGGCTTCGCCGTTCGTGGCGTGCGTCTTCAAATCCAGGAGATCCGCCGCGACTTTACCGGCAAATGGCAGCGGAACCCGCGTCCACAGCCGGGGACGGTAGTGTTCGTACAGCGCGTTGATCCGCCCCGTGAGGATTAGATCGGGCTCTCGGTCGAACGTCGTGATTTTGGAGAAGACGCCGGCCTCGCTAAAGGCGTCCAGCAGTTCGTTGCGCACCTGGAGGGCCAGTTCGCGCGGCGGAACATGCTTGGCATCCGGGCCAGTCAGACCGAAATTTTCTTTTCCTGAAGCCAATGCCGGCGCGGGATAGATGTCATGAAACTCCGCCGTCGCGTCGATAATCGGACGCACTTCCGGCAGGGTGATCTCCGGAACGAATTCCGCCTTCGTGCAGCCGACGACCGCCGTCAGCACCAGGGCGTAGGCAAGGGCTTGCATGGCGGCCATCTTCGCCATGCCGCTATTCGCGTAGCCGCTGAATGGTCGACGCATAGCCGTCTTCCGAGACGTAGGCTTTGACCTGGTCACCAACGGCGATCTGATCCATCTTCGTCTCGTCGTCGACTCGCACTCGTCGGGATTCTGCCTGCTCGTCCCTGATGGAGACATACCTCGCGCCGATGGCGTTTACCCGGCCTGTCACCGATTCCTTTGAAAGCCTCTCGCTCATCGTGGGGGATGCCGCCCGCCGTTCCGAGGCATTTTTGGCGCAACCGGCCGCCGTAAGCTGTAAGGCCAGCGCTGTGGACAACATGACGACCATCCAAGTACGCATAGTAACGCCTCCTTCTTCTATCGACTTTATCGTCTCCTTCCCGACTACCAGCCTCGGAACGTCCCCAAGGAATGGCAGAAGGATTACTTGATCTGCTGAGGTGTGAGATGTGGCGCTTTTCCGCTACAGATCGAAGGCAGGGACAGCTAGCGAAACCTCTAGGTATAGGAAAACTTGCTTAAACACCAATGCCTTATGCGCGTAATTAGGTGGCATCTCCCGTGCAATTAACGTGGGCAGCTAGCCGTTGCACTTAGCAACTGAACCTTGTGAAGCTACTCTTTGAAAGGACGGTCACATGAAAATCGCACAAATCGCGCCTCTCTGGGAGAGCGTGCCACCGCGGCTCTACGGCGGTACCGAACGGGTCGTGTCTTACCTGACGGAAGAACTCGTTCGTCAAGGACACGAGGTCACCCTGTACGCCAGCGGCGATTCCCAGACCGGCTCACGCCTGAAACCGGCCTGTGCTCATGCGCTCCGGCTCAACACGGGCCTCGTGAACCGCGATGCGCCGCTCATTCTGATGCAGGAACAGGCCCTCGGCGCTGAAGCCGATCAATACGATATCATCCATTCTCATCTGGACTTTCTGAGTTTTCCGATGAGCCGCCGCTGTCCGACACCGGTGTTGACCACGCTGCACGGCCGCTTGGACCTCCCGGAACTTGTGCCGATGTTTCGGGAATATGCCGACATGCAGCTCGTGTCGATTTCCAACGCCCAACGTCAGCCGCTGCCCGATGCCAACTGGCAGGCAACGGTGTACCATGGCTTGCCCGACCTCTACATGTTTCAACCGACACCGGGTAAGTATCTGGCATATTTGGGCCGGATATGTCCGGAAAAGCGGCCCGATCATGCGATCGAGATCGCGAAGCGCGTCGGCATCCCGCTACGGATCGCAGCCAAAGTGGATCCGGTCGATCGCGAGTATTTCGAAACGCAAATCGAGCCGCTGCTGAATCACCCGCTGATCGAATATGTCGGAGAAATCAATGACGCGGAAAAATGCGATTTCCTCGGCAACGCCGCCGCGGTGCTGTGCACCTACGACTGGCCGGAGCCGTTCGGCATCGTGTTGATCGAGGCGTTGGCCTGCGGCACCCCTGTATTTGCGTATCGCCGCGGTTCGATCCCCGAGATCATCGACGACGGCGTGACCGGATTCATCTGCGATAGCATGGCCGAAATGATCGCAAAGCTCGATCAGTTGCCGTCGATCAACCGGCGCCGCTGCCGCGATGCGTTCCAGAATCGGTTTACGGTCGAACGTATGGTCAAGGACTACCTGGCCGTCTATGAGCGGATGGCGACGGTTCCGGCCCGCGTCCATGCACTGGCGCAAAGCCGGTCGTTACGGGTCGTCGGCCGTAAGAGGCTCACGGTGAGCGAAATGGTAACTCCTCACGGCACGGCTTAAAGGGCTTACGGGTACCCGGAACCACCACGCCGGGTACCCCGTCCCTCGGTCTGTCCTCGTCGGTCCAAAAGGGGCGGTATTCCATCCTTCCGTAGGATAGCGCCGTCTTCTGCCTTCTCGTACCATGACCGCATGCCCAATGTTATCCCCGGTGCATGCACGCTCTTCGCCGCGGCCGGCCTCACGATCACATTCTCGATCGCGACCGGTTGCCGGCCCCCTACGCCGACTCCAATTGCAGCCGATCCAGCATCTTTTGAGTTCGTGGGCACCGATCTCCCCGTGCCTCAGCACGTCCGGCGGCTGGCGGTCTGGTATCCGAGAACTCAAGAACAGGACGTCGCCTATGCCTACAGCCGGCTGGAAGAGGCGACTTTTCAACTCAAGCGTCAGCGAGCGTGGATCAAAATCGTCGAGCGGCGCAATGTGGAGCAGCTCTCCGAAGAACAACGGTTTCAGCTTTCCGGTCGAGTGAGCGATGAGAGCGCCATTGGGGTGGGGAAATGGCTCGGCGCCGACACCATGGTGGTCTTTCGCATCGAAGGCCCCGGGTGGCGAGAACGGCTGCTGGCGCGTATGTACGGGAAGATGTCCCCCGTCGTCGTGTCGAGCAAGGTGATCTCGTTGGAGAGCGGTGAAGTGTTTTATCATGATGTCGTGCGCGCGACGCCCGTGCCGGTCTCCGGCGAATGGAGCGACTACGGGAGCGATCAAGAACTCCGTCCCGCCGTGCATGCGGCCCTCGACCAAGCGCTCTCAAGCGCGATCCTCCATCTCCGCCGCTCATTTCGCTGACCAAGCAGAGCAGACCTCGCCGTTCCAAATCAGGGCACAAGCTATCCGATGGCTCACTGTCGCCTCTCGAGACTATCGGTCTGCGGCAAGTTCGGACTGGCGGCCAGCGCGCATGTTGGCGGGAATCGCAACATCCATCTGAGCCGGCGGGGGCGAGTGCCGACGCTTCATCAAGGCGACGAAGGTGGATTTATCGATCGACAGGTTGAGCCGTTCGTTGAACCGTTTTTCTTCGCCGATCGTCGAGGAGATCCTGCCGTTGTAATCATGCCCCGGATATACGATCGTATCGTCCGGGAGTGCAAACAGCTTCGTGCGAACGGAGTCGAACAGCTGCTCCGAGGAGCCGCCTTGCAGATCTGTCCTCCCGTTGCCCCGAATGAACAGGGTATCGCCGGTAAATACGGCACCCGGTAGGGCGTAACTGGTGCAGCCGGCCGTATGGCCGGGCGTCGCGAGCGCCCTGAGCGCGGTCTCGCCTATGGATAGGTCTCGTCCGTCCGTGAGAAAGACGTCAGCTCCAGTCACCGTCCCGTGAACAGCGCCGCCATAGACGATGAGTGCACCGGTCTGGTCTTTGAGGAGCGATGCCCCCGTGATATGGTCGGCGTGAATGTGCGTCTCAATAGCGTAGGCGAGCGTCAGATTGAGCTCGGTGAGAATGCCCAAATCCCGTTCGACATTTTCGATGATCGCATCGATGATCGCCGCCTTGCCCGAATGCCGGTCCGCGACGATGTACGAGCGGCTTTCCGCGCGGTCATCGACATTTTGAATCCCGTTTACGTCCAAGAGAACCGCGATGGTGTACGTCACGTGGATGGTGTTCGTGATTGATCAGCGGGCGTTACCGTCGCCCAGGCGGGCCGTATTGTAGCGGAGCGGTGGCAAGGGATCTATGCCTGGAGGCAGAAAACAGCCGAAGGGCGGCGGAGCAGGTCAGCGGCGGATGGCGCTCATTACGTCTTCGACCGGTGTTTTTATCGCGTGGCTCACGACGGCGAGATCGCCGCGCCTCAGCTTGAGCGCGTACCGTTCTTCATCGATTTCCCGCTGAGTCCTCACGCCGAGCCGGCGGAAGAGATTCACCGGCGGACACCAACCTTCGAAGGCATGCGCTTCTCCAGCGAGTACGGCAACAATACTAGCGCCGGCTGCCACGCCTGTCGTCCGGCGTGGATCCGGCCGAGCGGAGGGCAAACCAGGCGTAGCAAATCGCGAGCAGGAGATAGTTCGAGACGAGGATTGCGGACGTCATCCATGGCCAGCCGTC
>DATELB010000152.1:0-2937 GCA_035277085.1 Nitrospira sp.
GGATCCATGGATGAGCCCCGGCACTGGCAGCATGCCACGCTCGGATATGGGCCGAAGGACAAGATCGTGGAAATCGTGAAGAACACCCTGGATGCGATCGTTGCCGAATACGCGGTCTTTGTGCGCAAAGCCAAAGGGGAAGCGTGAGGCGGTTGTCGGCTTTCCGCCCGAGCGCGGGGTTGGATGGCCGATACGGTGTCCCTCTGCTCCGAGCTTCGGCTCGACCACACTAAGTCTCCATCTGCTCGACGCCGAAACTCGTTCCATTCTACGCTCGCGGAATGGACCAGCGAACATCGGCATCGCCAGCCAAGGGCTGGTCGCATCTCTCAACAAGTGTGGTGCCCGAGCCTGCAGCAGTCGCAGATGCGACACCGTCTCGGCCATGCTTCTTCGTCAGGTCGCACGAAGAAACCATCCACCTCGTGTAAAGAGAAAACAAGCAAGCTTGGGAGGAACATTTGGTGAAATCTAAGACTGCGCTTCCAGCGCCCGTTCCATGACCGGCCAATCTAAGCACCTTTTAAGACCTGCCTAATCCCTGCCTAACGTCCGCATGGTTGTATCTACTGCACCAATGATCCGTCATCCATGATCGAGATGAAAAAAAGCGGTATGGAGAAGTCGAATTACCATTACAGAGGACGCATCGTCACGTTGACTCCACGGATGGAAGGCTACATGTGGACGTGCCAGTACGTCATCTTGAAATCGGGCCGAACCGAGATGGACGGCTCTACGGATAAGACGTACTTCTCACGCGAAGAGGCGGAATATGCCGCGTTGTCGGCAGCCCGCACATTCATCGACCACTGCCAACTCGACAAAGATCCGCTGGGCTAATACTGGGCAACGACTTGCCGCTGGAGGTCTCTGGCACCGGTCAGGTGGCTCATGAGATCGGGCCGAGTCTGTATCAGATGCTGTTTCAATAGCGTATCCTTAGCTGAATTGGCCGTATCCTCCACGACAGCAAACCGCCTAGACATAACGCTAAAGATACAACGTTCAGGGTCTTGAACGTCTTCATTGTGTGCCTCCTCGTGACATGGATGATCTATAGAGAGGCTGCAACTAACAGACCCGATCATCCCGGAAAGCCGCGCTCACGGAGAAGGCGAGACGTCTGCTGTATTGATCGGCGGTCGAGAATGCGGACGACAGTCCGCCGTCACAAACGTTCGAAGATGGGAAAGATCACATTCCACGACAGAACGCTGTCCACCAACAGTGTCCGATTGCGTTGCCGCGAGCGAACCTGGAAAGATGCCCGCGAAAGACATTTGACCTGCGAGGGATTGCGCAGTCGTTCGGAACCGGCTAGCATGAGCGACCAGCCGCCGCTTACTGGGAGGTGTTCAGGTGACACGACCTAAGAAACGATGGCTTCCCTGTCTCAGTCTCATGCTGCTGTGCGCCTGTGCCCCGACCGTCGCCGTCGACTATGACAAGAGCGCGGACTTCTCCCGCTATCGTACATACGGGTGGGGAACAGGCACACCAGCGAAAAATCCTGTCTTGGACCGGCAGATCGTCGAGTCGATCGATCAGCACCTCGCTCAGAAAGGGTTCACGAAAACAGACGCCGATCCGGATCTCGTGGTCGCGTACCATGCGGCAACCCACGAAGAAATCGACTATGACGAATCATCGTACACGAGCGGCGCTGGTCCGGCCTATGGCTCGCCGGAAAGCTATTCTGCCTCCAGCACTCCTATGAGAGTCAAAGTCGGCACCATAGTGGTGGACATGTACGATGCGAAAAAGAAGCGCAATGTTTGGCATGGCGTCGGTAGCGATCTGGTCATGGACGACCCCGCGAAAACGTCCGCCGAAATTCAAAAAGGGGCAGTCAAAATGTTCGAGAAGTTCCCTCCCCGTTAGGCGGCCTCTCCCGCCATTATGGAACCAGGATTCGAATGGATTGTCCGCCATGGATATGGCGCGATCTTCTTGCTCCTGATGCTGGGAATCATCGGCATCCCGGTCCCCGACGAAACCCTCCTCGTCTTTGCGGGTTACCTCAGTGCCAAGGGAACGCTTCGGCTGGAGCCGACTGTGGTGACCGCCTTTTTGGGGAGCGCCTGCGGGATCAGTGTCAGCTACGCCATCGGGCGATTCCTTGGGCTGCCGGCCCTTCTCAAGCTCGGCCCCTTGCTTCATGTGCGACCTGAGCATCTTGACCAGGCCCACCGGTGGGTGGAACGGTGGGGCAAATATTCCCTGCTCCTCGCTTATTTCATTCCCGGATACCGGCACCTCGCGGCATTCGTGGTAGGCGCCTCACTGCTCGAGCCGACGGTGTTCGCGCGATTCGCCTACACGGGGGCATTGGTCTGGGCTTCATGCTTCGTCGGACTCGGGTATGTCGCCGGCGAAGAATGGCAGCACTTGATTCCAGTCCTGCATAACAGTCTTCGAATAGCCATGCTCGTCGGCTTGGCGGTCCTCGTCGCCGGCCTTGGCTGGATAATCCTCCGGCGCTCGCACTTATAGTGAGCGTCGAGTCCGATCTCAAAATCCTTTCGAGTTCACGTATTTCCCTTCCATCCATAAGCAGGTGGCCTAGAGAGCCGGCCTCTCTCTTTCCACCCGCGTCGATCATCGACGAGCGGGACCCGCGCTGTTCCTTTCAAGCTCGCTCAGTGTTATTCCCCCGGTGAAAGCAGTGTTTTCCCCACTATGAAGGCCCCTTGCCTTCGGTGTACCTAAGTCATGGTTGAGTAAGAACCACTCATCGGAGGTACCCATATGGTGAGGCATACGAGGCATACAATGTGGCTACTTTTTCTAGTGCTGATGATCGGCGGTTGTGCGAGCAATGGGACAATGGATTCCTCTCAAGCCAGCTCCTCGACGGCCGGCGGACCTCCAGGCTCGTCAAACCCCGCGATGGTCGGTGTCCCAGGTGCCGAATCGAGCTCCACGGCTCCGATG
>DATELB010000153.1:0-7868 GCA_035277085.1 Nitrospira sp.
AAGCTAGGTAGCGATCCACGGGCAGCCTGAACGTCGAAACCGCCGTTCTGGTGCGCTCGAGTGCGTCGAGCACGAAGCTCCCATGGATCGTGGCGGCTTCATCCGGGGTCAGCGGTGGGCAGAGCCGAGTTTTAACCTGGCCTGGAATCGGCGCCTTCGCAAACACGACCAGGGCACCGTGCTGTTGAACCGCCGTGGCTGCTTGCGTGTGTCTCGGTCGGTGCGCCATGTCGTTTTCGGAGCCGGATTTCGCAGTCACCGAACGGCTGCATAAAACCGGGCAAGCGTATGCGGCCGGACGCCGATCCAATACAGGAAGCGCAAGGACCACATCAAGAGGATCGTGCGGACCGGACCGTTCCGCTCCCAGCGCCGGAAGGAAGTCATGACGCAATCACGGAGAGCCGCGATCCGGCCGGCTTGCTTGAGCCTGCTGCTGAAATCGATGTCCTCCATGATGGGGATGTCAGTATATCCGCCCAGCCGCTCAAAGATGGGACGCCGGACGAAGATGGCTTGGTCGCCGGTCGAAATGCGGCTGATCCGGGAGCGTATGTTCATGCAGGTGCTGATGATCCCGCCCCACATCGAAGGACGGTCGAAGCGGACGTCAAAGCGGCCGCCAACGACCCGCGGATCCGACACCGCGTGTTCCAAGGCCTGTTTGGCGCCAGGCGGCAGTTGACTGTCTGCATGTAGAAACAGGAGGACAGCGCCTCTCGTGGCGGCTGCTCCGGCGTTCAATTGCCTGGCACGTCCGGGTGCGGACGACAGCAGGCGAACGGATTCGATGCGTGCGGCCACCGCTTCGATCAGCGCCGCGGTTCCATCGGTGCTGCCTCCATCGACGACGACGATGTCATCAAAGCCCCGCTCGAGGGTCAGTTGGAGAGTGCTCTCGATCACGCGCGCTTCGTTGAGCGTGGGAATGACGACCGTGAAGGTCGGCCGGACGCAAGGAGCGGGCGGCGCTGAAGGCGAGTGAATGCTTACCCCGGCTTTTTGGGTTCGTTGAACATAAAGTACATGACGATGACTACCGTGGCCCAGAACACCACCTGCTTGTGCCAGAACAAGACCTCGCCGTAATGAAAAAATCCCAACGCAAGCGCAATGGCGGCCGCCATGACAGCATAACGAACCGCCGGCGTTTCGATGGCGGCGTTCGCCCACACGGCAAGTCCGCCGAAATATATCAGGAAGGGCACCACGTTGATCTCGAACCCGCCGCTGATCGAGAGAAACACGTTGAGAAATCCGATGAACATCAGCGCGGTTCCCACCATCAGGCCGATCACCCGCATCTGATGATCGCTGCCCGTGTCCTGGCTTTCGGGAGGCGATTTGGCCGGCGAGCGCTGAGAAGGATCTTGAGGCGGAGGGAGGTCGGTGGGAGCCATCGTGTATCCCGGGAACGTCGTTGTCCGTGTGGCTGTCAGGCCTTGAAATGCTTGCTGAGGGTCAGGGCTTGCTGCTGATACGAAGAGCCGAGACCGACGCCATAGAGCCGATCGGGGACGTCGAGCATCCTATCATACACGACCTTGAAAAATGTCTGACCGTCGTGGATGAGGAAGGGCACGTCGTGAGGGCGTACCTCAAGGACGACCTGGGTACCTTTGATCTCGCCGTCGGCGCCATAGCCGAACCCCGGATCGAAAAAGCCCGCGTAGTGCGTGCGAAGTTCACCGCAGGCCGCCTCGTAGGCCACCATTTCGGCGGCATAATCGGGGGGGACGCGGATCCGTTCTTTGGAAGCGAGGATGTAAAATTCCTCCGGTTCCAACAGCAGACTCTCCTGCCGGTGGCGATACAGAGGTTCCCAGAAATCCGCTGCGGCGTAATATCCGATCTTCGAGAGATCGATGACGTGGCTGTTCTTTTTGGCGCGGTAGCCGATGACTGTCGGGCTGCCGGACCGGTCTTCGCCCTTGAGATCGATGCGGAGAAAGAGGCCTCGGTCGGTGCGAAATTCTTTCGCCCGGAGCGGCTTCCTGTCCGAGAGGTTGTGATACAGCAGCGGTTCCTGGCGATGGAGGCGCTGCAGCGTGGCGTCCGAGGCGGCGGCTTCTCCGCGGACGAACCGGATTTGATTGAGCGACTGCCCGGTTTTGACCTTGATCGCGAACGAACGCGGCACCACTTCCAGAAACAAGGGCCCTTTGTAGCCCGCGCGGATCTCATCGAAGCCGGCGTTCAAGTCCGTCACGATGCGGGTAAACACATCCAGCCGGCCGGTGGTGCTTTTCGGATTCGCCCGTGCGCGGACCGAGGCTGGAAGCGCTAGTGACTCGAGCAGCGGCACGAGGTACACGTGGCCTTTTTCGAGGATCGCCCCTCCGGTCAAATCCATCTCGTACATGACCAAATCCGACTGGTAAAAGTCCATCACATCGAGGCGGCTGGAAATTGCCGAAAGCTCGGGGAGAAAGCTGCTGATCAATCGATAGGCCTTCTTGCCGAGCCGGAGGTCGAGACTCGCGGGCTGGATTTGCCGATCTTCAATCGTGACCGGTGCCGTGATCTTGCCCGTGGTAATGAGCCGTGTGATGTGCTGGTAGGGAAGGATGCCTTCTGCGGGTGGATGTGTCACAGGTCGTCCGCGTCGCCGCCGCAACTGTTGCCCCAGGAGGCGTAGCCCTCCCGTTCCGGATAACTGTCGGACGAGGCTTCGTCGACGAAGGTTCGCGCCCCGACCATCGGCAGCTCCCGCCTGTTCCGCTCGGCGTCAAACGATCCGCTTTTGGGCTGAGGATAGTGAAACGTTTTCTGCTCGTAATTGCGCAGCACCGCGCCGTCCTCGTCCATGTGCACGACGTAGTCGCCCGGAAGCAGCGGAATCTTGCCCCCGCCGCCGGGTGCGTCTATCACGAAATGCGGCACGGCCATCCCGCTCGTGTGGCCCTGCAGCGCTTTGATGATGTTGAGCCCGGACTCGATGCTCGTGCGAAAATGATTCGTGCCTTTCGTCAAATCGGCTTGGTACAGATAGTACGGCTTCACGCGTGCCAAGAGCAATTGATGCACGAGCCGCTTCATGACGTCCGGATCGTCATTCACACCTTTGAGCAGCACCGTTTGCGCGCCGAGCGGAATGCCTGCATCGGCGAGCATGCCGCACGCCGCCTTGACCTCCGGGGTCAACTCGTCCGGATGGTTGAAGTGCAGGTTCATGTAGATCGGGTGGTATTGTTTGACGATCGCGCAGAGCTTCGGCGTGATGCGTTCGGGAAGCGTGCCGGGCACCCGTGAACCGAGCCGTATCAATTGCAAATGAGGAATCGTCCTCAGCGCCTTCAATATCCGCTCGAGGAGATGATCGGGGAGCAGCAGGGGATCGCCGCCTGAAAGAATGACGTCCCGGACTTCGCTATGCTCCCGGAGGTAGGCGATCGCTCGATCGAGCTCGCCCTTCTTGAGAAAGCCGGGTTTGCCGACGAGCCGCTTTCGGGTACAGAAGCGGCAATAGATCGGGCATTGATTGGTGACCATGAGGAGGACACGGTCGGGGTAGCGGTGCACGAGATGAGGGACCGGGCTCATCAGGTCTTCTTCCAGCGGATCGTCTTCGGCGTCGATGTCCGCCAGTTCGGCGGGATCCGGCATCACCTGCTTCCAGATCGCATCCCCTTTTTCTTTTATGGTCCCGAGCACGGTGGGGGTAATCCGCATCGGGTACGGGCCAACGATGGCCTCGATTTCCTCCTCCTCGAGTCCGAAGCGGTCGGCCAGGTCCTTGGGCTTCACGATGCTTTCGGCGAGGATGCGTCTCCACTCCTCCATAACGTGCTCCTTGATGGCGGGGATGGGACAACCGCCGGATACGGGCGCAACGACTGTTTACCCGTTCGCCAGACGACGGGATTCGGCTTTGCTTTCCAAGTGGGCGAGAATGGCGTCGGTTTCGCTCAGCACGACGTCGCCGTCTTGAAGGACTGGGACGTAATACTGTCCTGACACGGCAAAGACTTCCTTCCGCTGCGGCCGAAAGTCCGGAACGATGACATCGTCGTACGGCAGGTCGAGTTCGGTCAATTTACGCCGGACGACCTCGCATTCAGGACACCAGTGGACGTGATACAGGGTCATCGACTCATTCCTCTTGCGCGATGGTACAGGGGACCATCACCGCATCTTTCATGCCATGGATGACTTTTTTGTCGGCCGGACAGATGGTGGCCAGAATACCAGCCAGTTCGGCGGTTTCGCCAGTGACGAAATAATAGGGTGACAATCTCGCACGCCCGGCCATCGTCTGAATGTCGGTGGAGTGTGCATCAAAATAATCAACCTGATACTGCCGTCCTTTATGAAACTCCTGCAGTACGTAAGGCGTCCGTGGAAACGACCTCAGCGCGGTCTCAATGGCGGCTGCCCACTCATTCTGCGGCAGATCATGCCCGACCGACACCCCGCGGCTCCCCCAAGCCAGTTCGGAAAATCCCGAGGGTTTCAGGACAAAGTGCCTCTGCTTCTGTGTGGCGGTGCCCAAATCGCTCCAATTCGTCACAGTCCGTCCGCCGACCGACAACCCTGGAATGACCGCCGAAGGCGGGATGGGGGCCGGGTCGACGACCCAGGTTCGAGGCATGATGCTCGTGAGATGCACAAAAAGCTCCTCGCCCAATTCGTTACGCCAAAAGGGGGCGAGGACGGGATGGTGCAGCAGCGCGAACGCGGATTTCTCCTCAAGCGCGGGCTTATAGGGCGGCGTGACCGAAACCCATCCTTTTTTGATTGCGTATTGAATCAGTTCGGCCTTCGGGATATTGGGCAAGTCGAACAGTTCGTAAAATCGGTAGATCAGTGAGATCGGACGCTCGTCCCCTTCGGCGAGCCGCAGCCCTTCCTCGGTAAACCGTACGTGACGGGGCTCGATGCATCGGGTGTCGAGTCCTCTGGCCGTCAGTTCTTTGGCCATCCACGTCATTTCTGCGCGGTAGTCCTTGGCCTCCTCGGAGACGACGATCGCGATCATTCCTGGATGAACCGCATGATGCCGGAGCATCGCGGCAAATCCCCGAATCATGCCCTCCGGTCCCCCGACAAGCCGGGCGCTGTCGGCTGCCGACGAGCGGGCATACAGCTGCGACATGCAGGCGGTCAACCCGATGCCTCCCGGCACCGAGTCCAATTCCGTGATGACCATCCCGTCCTGTGTTGGAATGATGTCCGGCCGAATGACAGCGGGCAGGTCATCACGAAACCGCTTCATCCGGCTGTAGGTCAGCAACCCTTCGGGTTTTCCTTGATCGAGCCAGGCAGCCACCCAGGCCGGCTGTATCCCGCGCACGCTTTCCCCGTACAGGTGATTGAGCGCGCGATAAAACCGCAGCAACTGGGGACCCAATTTCTGGAAAAACGCGAGCTGGTCGGCCGAAAGAGACAGCGGTTCCAACCCGATGCGCCATGAGGTCTGCCCCGATTCTTGACGAGACGTCCCGGCCGGGGTCGGGTTCAAGGATAATGTAAAAAGTCCGGCCTGGATCAGGGCATCACGGATGCTTGAACCGCGGTAGAGAAGGTCGGAGGTAGCCAAATCAGACAGGGGATGAGTTCATGCCAGAAACGTCACGTCAGCGAATCGTAACATGCCCCCTAGGAACCTACAAGGGGCGCGACGCGCGTGGAGGAAGGGTTGGCGGGCGAGGCCATGCGCACGCAGTTCTTACCGGCGGTTTTCGCGTTGTAGACGGCGGCATCTGCAGCGACGACGAGGTCCGAGGGAATGGACGCATGAATGGGGAAGGTGGCGACCCCGATGCTGCACGTCAGTGCAAAAGGATGTGTGTTCAACGCCGTCAATTCGGGAAGCATCGTCAAGGTCGTGACACGGTGGCGAAGCCGTTCCGCGGCGCTGAGTGCGCCGTCCATGGACGTATCGGGAAGAATCAACGCGAATTCCTCGCCGCCGTAGCGGGCGGAGAAATCGCTCGCACGGGCCATGCCGCGGCCGGGCGCTTGCTGGCTGTCCAGCAGCCAGCCAAGTTCACGCAACACTTGGTCCCCCATCGTGTGACCGTACACATCGTTGATCTGCTTGAAATTGTCCAGGTCGATGAACAGGAGAGAGAGAGGCCGCATGGTCCGGAGCGCAAGAGCGCAGAGCTGTGCGAGCGTTTCTTGAAAATGCGAATGGTTGTAGAGCCCGGTCAGGCTGTCGCGGATGGACTGGTCCCGCAGCAGCTGATTGGCCTGCATGAGATCCCGGTTGGTGTTGGACAGTTTCTTGACCAGGCCTTCTGCTTCCGCCTGTTGGCGCTTGATTGCCGTGATATCGGTGATCGTTTCGACGACGTGCGTCTGGCCGTTGGAGGTCTGGACCTGTGCCCATTGCACGAGGAGATACTCGTCGTTCGGAAGCGGCACCTCGCTGGCCGTGGCCTTCCTGGTCTCCACGGCTTCCGGCATTTTGCAAAATTCGCATGGCGTCGCACATCCCGCAATTTTTTCATGACAGGTGAGGTTCGAGATGTCTCCGAATTTCGTTTGCGAGGTCTGGTTTTGGAACACCACCTTGTGCGTCACCGGATCGATGACCGTAATGATCACCGGTTGCGAGTTCAGCAGCAGTTGGGGGTCGTATTGCGGGCCTTTCGGAGCGAGCGCCATCGTGGTTCCAACGGGTGAGATGCCAAGCTGGACTCAGTATTCCAGTGAGGGGAATTTGGGTCAAGAATTTGAGTGTTTTGAGAATGGGGGTTAGAATGGGCATCCCTGCGGAATCCTTTATGACTGCGCTGATTGCGAAGAAGGCCGCCCCCGTGAGCACTGCCCTAAGAGTCCTCCCGCAGTTCGTCCCGAGCAGCGCCTGCTTCACATGCGAGGTTTGCTGCCGATTCCCGGATCCGGACAGCGCCCTCCGGCCTTATTTCACCGGCGAGGAGATCGTCCGGGCTCTTGAGCATGGCCTCAACGCGGCGGCCTTTCCCGATGCCGGAGGGTCACAGGTGGCTCTCGTTCCCGATGAAAGGGGGGAAGGATTTCGGTGTCCGGCTTTTGACCGGGAAACCGGCGCCTGCCGTGTCTACGAGTACCGGCCGCTCGATTGCCAGCTGTACCCTCTCGCGCTGATGTGGGACGCCGATCATCGTGCGGTGGTCCTGGGCTGGGACAGAAAATGTCCGTACCTGGCGGACGAGGTGCCGGAATCCATCCGCCGTCATGCCGACCGCATTTTGACGATGTTGCAACAACCGGCTACGGCTGAGCAGATCGCCCGACACCCGCGATTGGTCGGCCGCTTTCAAGAAGACGTGACCGTCATGGCTGCACTCCCTGCGGTGACCGACCGGATTCATGCCCATTGGGGGCAACCGATGAGAAGGCTTCTTTGGGACGATCTGCCCAGGCTCGAAGAAGCCTTGGATCGAACCGGTCTCCGCGGGACGGTTGCGGCATATTCTGCTCCCTATCATTATCTCTGGAACGCCCTTCTTCCTTATTGGTGGATCGAACTGGAGGGCGCCTTCTGTCTCTTCGTCCAATCTCCGGCCGGATGGTTTATGCCATTGCCCCCGCTCGCGGATGGTCCGATTGAGCGGCCGTTGGCCGAGGCCTTCTCGCTGATGCGCCGCTGGAACGGGCACAGTGCGGTCAGTCGCGTCGAAAACGTGCCCATTGCGGGGGTGTCGAATTTGACAGCCTTGGGCTATAGCGCGGTTCCGAAGGATCCCGAGTATGTGTACGATGCCGGTGCGCTCGCCAACCTGGCTGGTGACCGGTACAAGTCCCAACGGGCTCTTTGCAACCGAGCTGAGCGGGAAGGTCCGATGGCTGTAGAGGCATACCGTCCGCGCGACCTGCTCGAGTGTCGTGATGTGTTCGAGCGGTGGCAGGCGCAGAAGCATACGGAAGCCCCGGGTTCC
>DATELB010000154.1:0-68901 GCA_035277085.1 Nitrospira sp.
GCGCATGAATCCGGCACGGGAGCTGACCGTTCGACGAGCCGGTAGCGACGACGTGGAAGCCCTCGTCGCGTTCAGTTCGGCCATGGCCTGGGAAACCGAACATCGGCGGCTGGACGCCACAAGGCTTCGTGAAGGCACGCAGACCTTATTGAGCACTCCCTCTCTCGGCTTCTTCATGGTTACGGAGGTACGGGAATCCGATCGCTGCGTCGTCGTGGGACAGTTAATGATCACCTACGAATGGAGCGATTGGCGCAATGGGGTCTTCTGGTGGATTCAAAGCGTATACGTCGACCCGGCCTGGCGGCGGCAAGGAGTCTTTCGCCGCATGCACGACGCGGCGCTCTCTCAGGCCAAGGCGGACCCGAAGGTATGCGGCATCAGGCTGTACGTCGAACAGGACAATCACATCGCTCAAACGGTCTATCAACGTCTTGGGCTGTCTCTTTCCCACTATAAAGTCTATGAACAGGATTTTGTCCTGACTCAGCAAAAAGGACGGCAGGATCCGGGGAACTCATAGCGTCGATCTATCACACAAGGAGATTTATGCGCATTGTTTTACCGCTTATCTTCGTTGCCGCCGGAGCCCTCCTGACGCAAGGCTGTGCTTTCAGCAGAGGAACGCTCGGCGACGACATCAAAACTGAAGCCGTCAGTCTCATCAAGAATGGCGTGACGACCAAAACCGAGGTGCTGGGACTGCTGGGCGCGCCGGACCGTGTCCTACCGCTCAATGGCCGGGACGTCTATCAATATTATCGCTATGACGCGAAAGCCGGAAGCTTGCTGCTGATCCTGGTCAATTTCTCCCGCGTTTCGGTCAAAGGCGATGACCTCTTCATCATGATCGATCAAAACGGCGTTGTGCAGGAGGTCATCTCGTCGAAGCGAACTGAAAACCTGGAGTTCCGCTTCTGGCCGTTCGGAGACTAAGATGAAGCATCCCTCACACCTTCGATACACAGTTCTTCTCTTGGTTCTCATGGGCATCCTGTTCCAAGGCTGCAATGTCGTCCGCATCAGCTTGAACACTCCTTTGACGGCCGATGATGTGGCCTTCATTGTTCCGGGACAAACCACGTTACTAGAGGTGGTGGACAAACTCGGCTCGCCGGATTCGATCAGCAACTCCAGCACAGGGATCGTTTCGATGCACCGCTTTCTGGACATGAAATACGCCCGCGTCAATTTCGGCTGGCTGGCGAAGCCCTGGTCTCCGGTCGATCCCGATCTTGTGTTTTCCCGCACGGGGTTCGGCACGGACGCTTTTCAAGTTTTCTATGACTCAAACGGCGTCGTGGTCCAGCATAGTTTTCTCAGGCATGTGACCGAGCGTACGTTCCATCCGTATCCATTCTGACACGGTCTCATCCTTCGCCTGGAATTGCCGCCTATGGCCAGTCCCGCTATAATTCTGCTCAACCCAATCTCATGAGCTCGCCTCGAATGATGTTCCGACCAACGGTGATGCTGGCGATGAGTTGCCTGCTCGCATCCTGCATCCAGGCCCATGCAAGCGATCCGGCGGAGCACCGTTCACGAGCCCGAGACCTTGGTATCGCCGTCGGGACCTATGCCAGCGGCTCGCTGAATGCGATTACGGACGTCGCCGGTGTCAAAGTCGGTCATACCACGCTCATAGCCGGTGACGGACCGCTCAAGCCCGGGGTCGGCCCGGTTCGGACAGGCGTGACCGTCGTCATCCCGCGGGACGACGTCTGGCACAAAAAGGTGCCGGCCGGGTCGTTCGTTCTCAACGGGACGGGCGAGATGACGGGACTGGCGTGGGTGAGCGAGTCGGGCTTTTTAGAATATCCCATCGCCTTGACGAACACGTTGAATGTCCCGCGGGTCGCAAACGGCGTGATGTCCTGGATGATCGGTCAGTATCCGGAGATCGGCATCACCGACGACACCTTAACGCCGGTCGTCGGGGAATGCGATGACGGCCGGCTCAACGACATTCAGGGGCGGCATGTCTCTGAAGCACACGTCGTCGCCGCGCTCAACGGCGCCACAAGCGGTCCCGTGCAGGAAGGTACGGTCGGAGCAGGCACCGGCATGGTGTCCTATGGCTTCAAGGGAGGGATCGGCACCGCGTCACGGAAGCTCTCCGATCGTGACGGGGGCTATACCGTCGGTGTCCTCGTCAATGCGAATCACGGCAGAAAAGCCGAGTTGATCATGGCCGGTGTGCCGGTCGGCCGGCTGTACGACGCTTCTCCTGCGGCCGCGACGACCGTCCAGCCTGGCCAGAGCGAAGGTTCGATCATCATCATCGTCGCGACTGACGCGCCCGTCGATGCCAGGCAGTTGAACAGGCTTTCCAAGCGGGCCGCGCTGGGGCTGGCCAGGACCGGATCAACAGCTCGCCATGGCAGCGGCGACTTCGTTCTCGCGTTTTCGACAGCCAATGTCATTCCCCATTATCCTGAGCAGCCGACTTATACTCTGACTCACCTTGCAGACACGCATCTGAATCCTCTCATCGCTGCGACCGTCGAAGCGACGGAAGAGGCGATTCTGAACGCGCTGACCATGGCCACGACGGTCGTCGGACGGGACGGTCATCGGGTCGAAGCCATTTCGCTCACGCGGCTTCGACATATTCTCACCTCATCTCCTAGATAACGCCCGAGTGATGTGCTTGCATTTTGAGCAGTCTGGTCGCTATTCTCACGCCGCGTCTTGACGTGGAGGGCTGCATGAACGAATATCAAATCGGTGGCGGCCTGCGCCTGCTGACGGCCGTTGAAAAAACCGATTCCTTCGGTGAATTCCTGAAAACCAGGATGGTACGGGCCCTGGAAACGGAAGATCCGACTGAACTGCATTATCTCCTGGCTCAATTAGATGACTATCACTCATACATGTGGCGCTATTACAAGAAGCTCGCGAAGGACCGTGCCGAACGGATGAATCCCGGCGTCTAGGTCATGGTGACACAAGAAACACAAAGCCAGACTGCAACGGAACTGCGGTTTGCGTCGGCCCTCTCCAGAAAGACCGACACCGAAGCAGCCGTTCGTGACCTTGCCGATGCGGTACGGATGCAAATCGGCCAAAGGCCGATTCACCTGGCCTTTGTGTTTTTCTCGCCTCACCATGTGCAGAAAGCCGATCTGATCGCGAGGATGATCCGGGAAGAGTTGTCCATCGACGTTTGTCTTGGCTGCTCAGGAGAAGGCGTCATCGCCGATGGCGAAGAGCTGGAAACGGCGCCGGCATTGACATTATGGGTTGGCTCTCTGCCTCGTATCCGGTTGACCCCGCTTCGCTTGGCTTTTTCGCAGACTCAGGATCAAATCCAGATGCCGGACTGGCCGGAGGCGACCGCAGAACCGAGCACATTCATACTTCTCGCCGACCCGTTCAGCACGCCAATGCATGAAATTTTGGCGATGATGGACGAACGCTACCCCAATGGACAGGCGGTCGGCGGATTGGCAGGAGGCGGCCGCGGGCCTGGGGACAATCGCCTCATCCAGAATGGAGAGGTCCTCGACGGAGGCGTGGTGGGAGTGCATGTCTCCGGCCCGATTGCAATCAGAACAGTCATCTCGCAGGGATGCTGCCCGATTGGAGAGCGGTACGTGGTCACACGGGCGGAGCAAAACATGGTGTTTGAACTCGCAGGGAAACCTGCCATCGTCCGTCTGCAAGAAGTCTTCGAATCGCTGGAAGGTCCGCGGCGTCGGGATGCCCATCGAGCGCTCCACATCGGCATTGCGATCGATGAGCATCGCAGCCGCTTCGAACGGGGTGATTTTCTGGTGCGCAACCTCGTCGGAGCGGATCAGCAGGCAGGGGCGATCGCCATCGGTGATGTCGTCCAGGAAGGCCAGACGGTCCAGTTCCAGCTTCGTGATGGCAAATCGGCCAGCGAGGATCTGCACGTCCTCCTGGCTGCGGATCGTGCAAAGCATCGGAATCCGCCGCTGGGCGCACTGCTCTTCAGCTGCTGCGGCCGCGGCGAAGGGTTATTCGGCCACAGCCACCATGACAGCAAGGTGGTCCAGGAGCGCGTTGGCCCCATCCCGGTCGCGGGTTTTTTTGCACAGGGGGAAATCGGCCCGGTCGGAGCGAAAAATTTCCTTCATGGATATACCGCGAGCGTCGCCCTCTTTTCCCGTCCCGATGAGAACGAAAACGGTCGATAGCCTCCATTCGGCACTCCGCAGCGTCGCATGCATTGGAATTGCGTGCGTCATCCAACCTACTGAGACAAGGAGCCGTCATGCCATTTGAACAAGCCGGAGCTGAGGGCAAAGAGGTTACGACATCCTCCGGACTGCAGTACATTGACCTCAAAGTCGGGACTGGAGCGACGGCTCAAGCCGGCCAGACCGTCAGCGTGCATTACACCGGTTGGCTGGAAAACGGGAAGAAGTTCGACAGCTCCGTTGATCGAGGCCAGCCCTTCTCCTTTCCGCTCGGAGCTGGACGCGTGATCAAGGGATGGGACGAGGGCGTGCAAGGTATGAAGGTCGGCGGCAAACGTAAACTCATCATTCCCTCCAACCTCGGATATGGCGCACGCGGCGCCGGTGGCGTGATTCCGCCCAATGCCACACTGATCTTCGAAGTGGAACTGCTCGGCGTCTGACCCTCTCGATTGTTCTCTTAGGCCATGAAGCATACGCCGTTGATCGAACAGCATCGTGCCCATGGGGCGAAACTCGTTGATTTCGCGGGCTGGGAAATGCCCATCCAGTATGGAAGCGTCGTTGACGAGTACCAGACCGTCCGGTCCGCTGCCGGGATTTTCGACGTCAGTCACATGGGTCGCGTGACCGTATCCGGTCCGGGAAGCTTGGCCTTTCTGCAGCGAATGACGACGAACAACGTCTCCGCGTTAGCCACGGGACAAGCGCAATATTCGATGGTGTGCAACGATCACGGAGGCATCAAGGACGACATCTTTGTGTATCGCACGGCGGACACCGAATATTTGCTTTGCGTCAACGCCTCAAACCGCGAAAAGATCTTCACCTGGCTCTCCGATCATCTCAACACGGACGCCCGGTGCAAGCTTGAAGACCGCACGGCGATGCTCGCCCAGATCGCAATCCAGGGGCCGGCTTCCGGCGACATTCTTGCGGCAGCCGGAGCCGAGGACATAGGCCGATTGAAACTGCACCACTGTTGTGACAGTCGAATCGCCGGCATCGGCTGCTTTGTGGCCAGAACCGGGTACAGCGGTGAACTTGGCTACGAACTCAATGTGGCGTCCGGCCAGGCGGTCGAACTGTGGCAGCGCTTATTGCGGGCAGGGGCGGCGAAAGGTCTGAAGCCGGCTGCGCTGGGCGCTAGAGATCTGCTGCGCCTGGAGATGGCGTATCTGTTGTATGGGAACGACATTTCGGAAGACACCACGCCGCTGGAAGCCAATGCCGGATGGACGGTCGACTTCGACAAGGGAGAATTCCACGGGCGTCCTGGACTGCACCTGCAAACGCAGTCCGGTCCGCCTCGCCAATTGATCGCCTTCGAGCTGCTGGAAAAATCAGTCCCCCGCCATGGCTTTCGGATTCTTGCCCCTGGGTCATCGCAGCCGCTTGGGGAAGTCACGAGCGGCAATTTGTCACCGCTACTGCAAAAAGGCATCGGGCTCGGGTATGTGCCGCCCGGCTTTGCCAAGGCCGGAACTGCCATCGCGATTGACATCCGCGGGAAAATCATACCGGCGGTCACCGTGAAGCCGCCATTTTACCGGAAGCGAAAACCGGCGCAGCACTGACGAGCGAAGTTCGCCTCCATCGGCAGCCGCCCCAAGGACCCAACCATGACGAGAAATATCTTTACCGGCAAAGTGATTACCCTGAATATCGATACCGTCACGCTGCCGAACGGCGTCACGATCGATCTCGAAATGGTCCGCCATCCCGGCGCCGCAGCGGTCGTTCCTCTGAAGAATAGCGACACCGTCGTGTTGATTAAACAGTTCCGTCATGCAGCCGGCGGGTTTATATACGAGATTCCGGCCGGCAAACTTCATCCCGGTGAAGATCCAAAAGATTGCGCGGCTCGCGAACTGGAGGAGGAGATCGGCTACCGCGCCGGCAAATTAGATCTACTGTCGAGCATTTTCACGGCGCCTGGATTCACCGATGAGGTCATCCATATTTACAAGGCCACGGGACTGAGCAAAGGCCGGCAGCAGTTGGACCGAGATGAAGTGCTTGAGATCGTCGAGGTGTCTTTGCAGGAGTCGATTGAAATGATTCGTGCCGGTTCGATTCGGGATGCCAAAACGATGGTTGGACTGCAGATGGTATTTATCGGGAGAGAGGACTCAGTAGCCTGAGTGCCGAAGGAGCCCCCCGCTTTTGGCGGAAGGCCCCCCAAGCCAGCTAGCCTCGCCAAAAGGGATTACTTACCCTTCTTCTCGTCCTTCTTATCTTCCTTCTTGTCACCGAAGGTGTCCATGTGGCCACCCTTCTTCTCGTCCTTCTTGTCCTTCTTCTCCTCACCGGCGAACGAAGGAGCGCTGAAGGAGATCGCCACCGCCACTGCCATAATTGCCAACAACATGCGCTTCATAATTTGTCACCTCCCCTGGTTTGTAAAGTGCGCCCTTCAATGGGCACTATGCGGGTTTGAGCAAGCTTGGTGCCCCGATGCATTCACCGGAGGTATCACAAGAAATCAATGCGTTAGGCGTAAGTAAGCCCGTTGCATCCCCCCTGAATACAGCGCATCCACTGTGGCAGAATAGTCGAGCCTAGCTAAACTGCCTCAGGGCCTAACAATGTGACCCAATGGTAATAAGAAGGAATCAAAGACGGCAGCTTCCTGACTGCCTATGCCCGGGCGCCCGCATCCTGTTTGTGGGAATCAATCCAGGTCTCAGATCGGCCGCGTTAGGGCATCATTTTGCGGGAACCTCGAACCGTTTTTGGAAGCTACTCTTCCAGTCAGGCCTGGTCGACGAGCCATTGACCTATGAGGAAGACTGGAGGCTGCCCGAATGGCAGCTGGGCCTGACCAACATCATCGCCCGACCTAGTGTCGGGATTGAGGATCTCGAGCGGGCGGAATATCGGGCCGGAGTCACTTCCCTTGAACGGAAGATCCGGCGATACCGGCCACAAACAGTCGCCCTCTTGGGCGTCACGATCTTCCGCATGCTGTTCCCTCACATGATCACCGTCAGCCGCCTCGAGCTGGGTTTTACTCAGGCCCGAATGGGGGGCAGCCGCGTCTTCCTCCTGCCCAACCCCAGCGGCCGCAACGCGCACTACTCCTATCATGGCATGCTCAGTGCGTTTGTTTCGTTGCGCAAGCAAACCGAATAGACACGTCCTAATACACCCAACTTTGCTGATTGCTTCGCCTTGCTCCCACCCTCGATCACGTCGTGGATGAGCTGTTCGACGCGCCGCAAAATCGGGAAAAGTTCCAGTTGCCCGACGAGATCGAATCAGTTCGTATTGAAAACAGCAGCCTCATAATCGCGACCCGGTAGTGCAGCCCCGCATTTGGTTGCCCGCCATCTCTCTTCTGGAAGCGCCTTTGCGAATCGTGCTAATCTTCACCGCCTAAACGCCTCTTCTCCGATAAGCTGCGGGAGCACATATATGCTGTTGACCGGGAAAAAAGGGTTGATCATCGGCGTGGCCAACAAGCACAGCATCGCCTGGGCCATCGCTCAATCGACGGCAGGGCAGGGAGCACAGCTTTTTTTCAACTATCAGAACGACCGGTTGAAGGAGAATGTGGAGGAACTCGTCGCAACCCTGCCGGGTTCCAAGGCATTTCCTTGCGACGCGGCGGACGACGGCCAGATTGAACATCTTATCGACCAAGTTGGAAAAGAAGCGGGCACACTGGATTTCCTGGTGCATTCAATCGCGTTTGCTCCCCGCGAAGAACTCACCGGACAGTTCGTGAACACGACACGCAAAGGCTTCGGCACCGCACTCGATATCAGCGCCTATTCCCTCGTCGCGCTGACGAGGGCGGCTACACGCCTGATGACAGGCGGCGGTTCCGTGGTGACGCTCACATACCTCGGAGCCGAGCGGGTGGTCCCTCATTACAATGTAATGGGTGTCGCCAAGGCTGCCTTGGAAGCGACCGTTCGCTATCTCGCGCATGACCTCGGCCCCCGGAATATCCGGGTGAACGCTATCTCCGCGGGACCAATCAAGACCCTTGCCGCCCGCGGCGTTTCCGGGATCAGCAAGATGGTGGACCATCACAAAGAGTTTGCACCCCTTCGGCGCGCAACCGAGCAAGGAGAGGTGGGCGACACGGGGTTGTTCCTGGTGAGTTCCCTCGGACGCGGCATCACCGGTGAAGTGATCTACGTGGACGGAGGCTACAATATCCTGGGATCTCTCGCGTCGTTGGAATAGAGCTGTGGAAAAGGCTGCCAGCCCTGTGGCAATCACTCGAGAGACTTCCTCAAGGCCTTGAGCCGTCCCTGCCGCTTCTTCCTCTCCAGTCTTCTGTCCCTGGAACCTTTCGTCGGTCTGGTCGCTTTGCGTTTCTTTCTGGGAAGCGCCGCTCGTTGGATGAGCTCGCGTAACCGGTTAAGGGCGTCTTCGCGGTTCTGCTCCTGGCTCCTAAACTGTTGGGCCTTGATCGTCACGACGCCATCTGCGGAGATCCGGTGGTCTCGGAGCTTCAGCAGCTCTTCTTTAAACGACACGGGCAACGATGATCCGTTGATGTCGAAGCGCAAATGGACAGCCGACGACACTTTATTGACATGTTGCCCCCCGGCTCCCTGCGATCGCATCGCGTGAAGCTCGATCTCTGAATCAGGAATCACCACGTGGGTCGCGACGTGCAGCATAGCGGAGTGTACCGCACTCATGCCGAGCGCGTCTTTGGTTCGGAAGAAGTGAGACGTTGGGCGGAAGACCGGTTACCGCAATTCCGGGAGACGGTCGATGATCCGAAGCCGTACCTCATCACCGACCTGCATCTGGACCATCTTGGTCGTTAAGCTGGAGCGCACGCGTTGGGCGTCTTCCAGCTTGAACTGGACTTGTCCACCGCAACGTTCGACGAGATGAAACAGCAGCATCGTCGTCAAACGCTGAAGTTCTTCATCTGTCGTGTTTTGGCTCATATTGAGGATTTGAGACATGCAAGTAGACCTTTCTCAAATGGACACCGTCATCTCTCCTTATGGCTGAATTGACGCATGGCTACAATGCCTCTAAAGATGGGGTGGGCGATGGGAGCAAAAAGCCTTAAGTGTCAGTGACTTATGCAGAGCCGGCTGCCAACTCCTGAACGGCTTTCAGAACGGACTCGATCTCGGCAGGTGAATTGAGGAGGCCGGGGGCCATCCTAGCGTACTGCGCCGCATACGGCGTCACACTCGCCACGATGCCGCGCCGGCGCAACTCGGTCACGACATGATTGGGGGCCATTCCTGCTATCTCGAAGCAGACGATTCCAGCCGACAAATCCGGAGACATCGGCGTGTGGAGGATGATCCGTCGCATGCCCGCCAGTCCTTGCTTCAGCTGATCGTTCAGCTCCTGAATTCTCCGCGTTACCCGGGACTTCCCGATGGTCTGGTGAAACAGGAAGGCTTGATCGAGCGCCCAACGATGCTCGAAAGTATGGAACCCGCCAGGAGTCATATGAACCGCCGGCGGGAGTGCCCGCGCAGGAATAACCTTCATCCACATGTCGTACGCCTCGGAGTCGAATGTCGGGATGATCGCCTTGGCCGCCGGCCAAGCGCGCGGATGTCCCCAGACGAGTCCCGTGCCTCGCGGCCCGAACATCCATTTGTGCGTTCCGGCGATGAAAAAATCGCACCCCACTTCGCTCAGACGGAAATCCTCGACGCCGAGCGCATGGACCCCGTCGACGCAGAAGATCACGCGGTCTTTCTCGGCCCTTGCTCGATTAATGTGCTGAATCGCTTGAGCCATTTCGGCAATCGGAAGCTTGAGACCCGTGCTGGAGTGCACCCATGTGACCGCAACGATTCTGGTCTGCGGTCGGACGGCCTTCGACAAGGTCTCGACCAACAGATCTCGTGAAATGCGGCGTAAATCGTCGTAGAGAGAGATCCGACGCACCGTCGCACCCGTACGCTCTGCCCGCAGCCGTAATGACGTCTCCGTCGAATAGTGATCATGGGTGGTCGTCAGAATTTCCTGGCCTCGTTGAAGCGTCAAGCTCCCGTACAGCAGCCCCAAACCCATCGTCGTGCTGTCGGTTAACGCGATATCCGCAGGAGCAACGGCAAGGTAGCCGGCCGCCGCCTGCAGTACGGCGGCCTCCTGTTTTTTTTCGTGGGCGAACCAATAGCCGATTGGATCGGCGTCCAAGCCCGCCCGATGCCGTTCGATAGCTTGGCGGACCGGGGTCGGATGCGATGCCAGGAAGAATCCGGCGAGATGAATCAGGTCAGGCGACAGCGGGAATTGATCGCGCACCGCTTGCCAGTCCGGAAGGACGGAAGAGCCCTCCAAGGCCGCGGTGCGTGCGGGCGGGAACTCGGCGGAGAGGAGGGCAGCGCTCAACGCAAGGCCGGACCGGACCAAAAACCCTCGACGATCGACAGGATGCATATCGCATTACTGTACCGTCAGGACGTGAGAGGCGGCAAGATAACCGTGTTCAGCTCGAGTAGTGCTCGATGGGCGGGCAGGTGCACATGAGATTCCGGTCGCCGTACGCTTCGTCGATGCGGCCGACGTGAGGCCAAAATTTGTGATCCTTGACCCATGGTGCGGGATAGGCCGCCTGTTCCCTGCTGTAGGGGCGGTTCCAATCGGACGTGGTGACCATGTGGGCGGTGTGGGGGGCGTTCTTGAGCACATTGTTGGTGCGCGGCTGCCGTCCGTCGATAATGTCCTGTATTTCAGCACGAATGAGAATCATGGCGTTGCAAAACCGGTCCAGCTCATCTTTAGATTCGCTTTCGGTCGGCTCAATCATCAAGGTGCCGGCCACGGGAAACGACACGGTGGGCGCATGGAAACCGTAGTCCATTAGGCGCTTGGCGACGTCCATGGCCTCAACCCCGGCCGCCTCTTTGAACTGACGCAAATCGAGGATGAACTCATGCGCAACGAAGCCCGTAGTGCCCGTGTACAAAATCGGGTAGTGCTTTTCCAACCGTTTGGCCATGTAATTGGCATTCAAGATTGCGACCTGGGTGGCCTTTTTGAGACCGTCCCGGCCCATCAGCGCGATGTACACCCAGGGAATCGTCAAGATGCTCGGGCTCCCGAAGGGCGCCGCCGACACGGGACCGATCGATTCGCCACCCCCCTGTCCCGTGACAGGATGACCGGGGAGGTACGGAGCCAGATGACGAGCCACGGCGATTGGTCCCATGCCCGGCCCGCCCCCGCCATGCGGGATGCAGAACGTCTTGTGCAGATTAAGATGGCAGACATCGGCGCCGATGTCACCCGGCCGGCAGAGGCCGACCTGCGCATTCATGTTGGCGCCGTCCATATAGACTTGGCCGCCGTGAGTATGGACAATCTGGCACATGCGCCGGACATCTGCTTCGAATACGCCGTGTGTGGACGGATACGTCAACATCAGCGCCGCCAACCTTGTCCGATGTTCTCCCGCTTTCGCTTCTAAATCCTGCAAGTCCACATTGCCCTGCTGGTCGCACGCCACCGGCACGACCGTCATGCCGACCATGGCCGCACTGGCCGGGTTCGTGCCATGCGCCGAGACGGGAATAAGGCACACGTCACGGTGAAATTCGCCCTGACTCCGATGGTAGGCCCTGATCACCATCAAGCCGGCGTACTCGCCTTGCGAGCCGGCGTTGGGCTGCAGCGAGACACCGGAAAACCCGGTGATCTCCGCCAATCGCGTCTCCAGCTGGCGAAAGAGTTCTTGATACCCCTTGCTTTGCTCGGCCGGCGCGAATGGATGCAGACGAGCGAACTCAGGCCACGTCACGGGCAGCATCTCGGCAGTCGCGTTCAGCTTCATCGTGCAGGAACCGAGAGGAATCATGGAATGCGTCAAGGACAGGTCCCTCGCTTCAAGCCGATGGAGATACCTTAAAATTTCATGCTCCGCATGGTAGCGGTTGAAGACCTCGTGGGTCAGATAGGGAGTCGTTCGAGCGAGGTTCGCGGGAAAGGCCGTCTCGACGGTCGCAGCCAGCTCAGGCACCGTGAAGGGCAGCCGTGAATGCCCGACGAAGACCTCCATCAGACGCTGGACGTCTTCGGGATCGGTGGTTTCGTCCAATGAGATACCGAGTGAATCATCTTCGTACCGCCGGAGATTCAAGCCCTGATCATCCGCGCGGATCAGAATCTGTTCGCATTGCGGCTGAGTCAGGCGGACACGAATGGTATCGAAAAATTCCTGGCTGCCGATATCGAAGCCGAGTTGACGCAATCCCGCCGCTAGCAGCGCAGCGAGGCCATGGACACGCTCTGCGATGCGCCGCAGGCCTTCGGGTCCATGATACACGCCATACATGCCGGCGATGATGGCGAGCAGCACTTGAGCCGTACAAATGTTGCTTGTCGCCTTTTCCCGTCTGATGTGCTGTTCACGCGTCTGAAGCGACAGCCGGTAGGCGACTTTTCCTTCCCGGTCCTTCGATACGCCGACGATGCGCCCCGGCATCTGCCGCTTATACGCTTCCTTTGCCGAAAGAAAGGCGGCATGCGGTCCGCCGAAACCCATGGGCACGCCGAATCGCTGGCTCGACCCTACGGCAATGTCCGCGCCGAAATCTCCCGGCGGCCGCAACAGCGTGAGCGCCAGCAAATCCGTCGCCACGACAACCAGCATCCCGGCCTTGTGCGCCTGCTCGACGAGGGCCTGATAGTCGCCGACGTAGCCGTCGGTCGTCGGGTATTGCAGCAACAATCCGCAGAGGTTCGGATTTTCAAAATCGATCGCCCTCGTGCGTCCGACGTGTAGCGTGATGTCCAAGGGTTCGGCCCTCGTCTGCAACACAGCAATCGTTTGAGGGTGACAATCCTGCGAGACGAAGAATTCCCGGCGTTCCTGACCGCCCCCCCGCGTGACAGCAAGGCACATCACCATGGCCTCTGCCGCGGCGGTGGCTTCATCGAGCAGCGACGCGTTTGCGAGCGGCAAACCCGTGAGGTCTGCAACCATCGTCTGAAAATTGACCAGGGCTTCGAGCCGGCCTTGGGCGATTTCAGCCTGATAGGGCGTGTATTGGGTGTACCAGCCCGGATTTTCGAGAATGTTTCGTTGAATGACACCGGGAGTAATGCAGTCGTAATACCCCATGCCCAGATAAGACCGGTAGAGCCGATTCTCCGCGGCGAGCTCGCGCAGCTCACGAAGCACCGCCTGCTCGCCACGCTGGACCGGCAGCTCCAAAGGACGGCCCAGTTGGATGTCCCGAGGCACCGTCGCGTCGGTCAACGCTTCCAACGATTGCAGGCCGAGCAGGGCCAACATCTCTCTGACGTCCGCCTCGGTCGGTCCGAGATGACGCTGAACAAACGTGTCGGTCGGATTCAAAAATTCAGGAGTCGTCATGGGAGGTGATAGGGCCCGCTCCTCGAACAAATCCATGGAAGGGTATCATGCTCGACCCCTCTTCTCCAAGCGGAGATCTCGGGCTGGAAATTGCCCGAGCGAGGTTTGCTATAATCCACTATTGCCGGGCCGCCATGCGCATCCTCGTCGTTGAAGATGAAACCAAAGTCGGCTGCTTCATCAAGCGTGCGCTTGAAGAGGAAAGCTACGCCGTGGATTTGTGCGAAGACGGCGCCAAAGGGTTGGAGATGGCCCTGACAACCAATTATGACGCGATTATTGTCGATCTCATGCTGCCTTCGCTTTCGGGCCTCGACATTGTGAAGGGCATTCGCCGCGAGCGGATTCAAACGCCGATCCTCATACTGACGGCGCAATCGCAGGTCGACCAGCGGGTCAAAGGCCTTGATGCCGGGGCGGACGACTATCTCACCAAGCCGTTCGCCATCGATGAGTTGTTGGCGCGCGTCCGCGCACTGCTGCGGCGGGGGGCCACGGACAGCCCCGGTATTTTACAGATCGACGACCTCATCCTGAATCCGGCCACGCGGGAGGTTACCCGTGGAGGGCAGCGCATCGACTTGACGTTAAAGGAATACGCCCTGCTCGAATACCTCATGCGTCATACGGGCCGCGTGCTCACCAGGCCGATGATCTCGGAGCACGTGTGGAACCAGGACTTCGACACCTTCACAAACGTGATCGACGTCTATGTCAACTACCTCCGTAACAAGGTGGACCGGGGCCGCGCCAAAAAGCTGATTCATACCATTCGAGGCAGCGGGTACATGCTGAAAGCCGATTAGCCGATGGCCTGCTCGGGAGCCGACTGATGCCGCTGCGTTTGCGACTGAGTCTGTGGTACGGCAGCGCGCTCGCCTTGATCCTTGTCGCGTTCTCCACCATTCTCTATTTCGTCACCGCTCGCAGCCTCCGCGACGCGCTCGATCAATCGCTGGAAGAAACCGCCGCCGCCGCCGTCCGTTCGCTGGAAGAACGCGGGTTCCTCCCGCTTATCGACGAAGACGAGCTCATGTCGCAGTTCCCGGAGCTGGCCCGCATCGACAAATTCTTTCAGATCTTCAGTCCTTCCGGAACCATCACCATCCGTTCTCCCAACGTCAAACAGCATGAGTTGCCGCTGAGCCGCCGCGCCCTCGAAGTGGCGTTCTCCGGGCAAACGATTTTTGAATCCGCGAAATATCCCAAGGAGCCGCCGCTCCGATTGA
This sequence comes from Nitrospira sp., assembly GCA_035277085.1. Taxonomy (GTDB): domain Bacteria; phylum Nitrospirota; class Nitrospiria; order Nitrospirales; family Nitrospiraceae; genus Nitrospira_C. Next base: position 14,718 of record DATELB010000154.1, read on the forward strand.
TATCAGTCCCCATCATCTACCGGGGCAATCTGCTGTACATCGTCCAGGTCGGCACTTCGATGGAATCCGTCGACCAGACGCTGAATCGATTGCTTCTGGTGCTGCTGGTTACGATGCCGCTCGCGCTTGCCGTCTCGCTGGCGGGGGGATGGTTCCTGGCCGGGCGGGCGTTGCGTCCTGTGGATGCGATTACACTTGCCGCGCAGAGAATCGCGGCCGGCGATCTCACGCAGCGGCTGAACGTGCCGGCTTCCGCCGATGAGATCGGTCGTCTCGCGGGCACGTTCAACAACATGATCGCGCGCCTGGAAACGTCCTTCCGGCAGATTCGACAGTTCAGCAGCGACGCCTCGCACGAGCTGCGTACGCCGTTGACGGTCATGAAAGGCGAAACCGAGCTCGCGCTCCGCCGTCCTCGCGAAGCCGGCGACTACACGGTGGTTCTCGAAAGCAACCTTGAAGAGATCGACCGCATGACGCGTATCGTCGACGAATTGCTCTTCCTGTCCCGGGCGGACATGGGAGAAGTCAAAATGGAGCGTCTGCCTGTAAAGCTGGAATCCCTGCTGGAAGACATCCACCGGCAGGCCTCACTGCTCGGTCACGAGCGCAACGTTCAAGTCGCGCTGGGCCTCGTGATGCCCGCGGTCGTCTTGGGCGATGAACTGCGCTTGCGGGAGCTGTTGTTGAATCTGGTCGACAATGCCGTGAAATATTCCCGTCCAGGGGGCTCCGTGGATATTTCGCTCACCACGCAACCCTCACAGGCAAAAGTCGTCATTGCCGATCAGGGCATCGGCATCTCAATGGAAGACCAGAAGCGGATTTTCGACCGGTTCTACCGGACAGATGATGCCAGGAGCCATACGAAGAAAGGGACCGGGCTGGGGCTGGCCATCTGCGCCTGGATCGTGGAGTCCCACCATGGCCGCATCGAAGTCCAGAGCGAACCGAACAAGGGCTCGACATTTACGGTGCTTTTGCCTCTGGCGCCTGCCTCTTAGCGACTTTTAATACCCTCCTAATCGACCTCTCATAGCGGGTTGCTACCGTCCTCCTATGGATTTTTACCGGCGGTATCTAGCCAAGACTGCCGTAATCAACAACAAGGAGGATCTATGAGTCAGTCGGTTCGCAAAACTCTCGGGATGATGGTCGGTATGGCCGTGCTGGGCACGGTGTTCGTTCTCGGCAGCCAATCTTTCAGCCCTCATCCGGCGACCGGTTCACCAGCGGCGGCGGCGGTGGCTGTGCCGGCGGGTGCCCTGCCGGCCAATGGCTTTACGGAGGTCGCGAAAGCGGTGACGCCGGCCGTCGTCAATATTACGACGGTCATCGGCGAAAAAATCTCGGGACGCGGCGGACAAAACGATCCGCGTGACCGCATGGAGGAATTCTTCGGCGGACCGAATGGTCCGTTCGGACCCTTTGGACCGAAATTTCGGGGTCCGCAAGGTCCATCGGAGCCGCGCGGCCCTCACGGCAGCGGACAGGGCTCCGGCGTGATCGTGTCTCCGGACGGCTACATCCTCACCAACAATCATGTCATCGATGGCGCTCGTGAAGTGACCGTCACCCTTCCCGATAAACGCGAGTTCCAGGGCAAGATCGTCGGCGCGGACCCGAAGACGGATATGGCGGTCGTAAAGATCGATGCCAAGGACCTGCCAACCATTCCCTGGGGCGATGCTTCGAAGTTGCAAGTCGGGGAATATGTGCTGGCGGTGGGCAATCCCTTTGGATTGAATTCGACGGTCACGCTCGGCATCGTCAGCGCTCTTGGACGGGGCCGCATGGGCATCACTCAGTATGAGGACTTCATTCAGACCGATGCGGCGATTAATCCGGGCAACTCGGGCGGCGCGCTCGTGAACACGAAAGGCGAGCTTGTCGGCATCAACACGGCGATCTTTTCGCAGAGCGGCGGCTACCAGGGCGTCGGCTTCGCCGTACCGACCAGCATGGGCCAGCCCATTTTCGACAGCCTGGTGAAGCACGGCAAAGTGGTCCGCGGCTATCTCGGAATCGGAATCCAAGACCTGAATCAGGACCTCGCCAAGTCGTTCAGTGTGACAGACGGCAAGGGCGCACTGGTGACCGACGTGAAGGAGGATGGCCCCGCCGATCATGCAGGCCTCAGGCAGGGTGACGTCATCATGTCGTATCAGTCGGCGCCGGTGGCGGACGCCGTGGCGCTGCAGCGCCTGGTCACGAAAACCACCGTGGGTTCCAAGGTGACCATGAAGGTGATGCGAGATGGTCATGAGAAAGAACTCACTGTTACGGTCGGCGAGCAGCCCGGCGAGGCCAAGATTGCCAAGGTCGAGGGCGATGAGAAGGAGTATGCATTCGCAGGAGTGGCCGTCCAGGACCTCGACCGGGACACTGCAAAGGAGCTGGGCATCAAGGGCAAAACTCAGGGTGTCGTGGTGACGAGCGTGGAACCGGAGAGTGGAGCGGAAAAGGCCGGTCTGATGCCTGGCGATGTGATCCGCGAGATCAATCGGCAGCCGGTGAAATCCGTGAAGGAGTTTGAAAAGGTCTCTTCGGCGGTGAAGAAGGGGGAGAACGTGCTGATTCTGATTAATCGGCGCGGCGCATCTCTGTTCCTCAGCGCCAAGGTGTAATTTGAACACTGCGGGGATGGGATCGTTCCATCCCCGTATTTCTTCCACTCATCGAAAACCGCCGTTTTCCGTCCATAGCCGAACACCCTTTCAATGTGGCGGCGGACAGCGCGCGCAACGACGATTCCGTCGACCGGTGCTGATAATCTCCACCGGCCTCGCGGGAACAATCGCACATCAGTCGATCAGCGGTAGGAGGTGTCCGCTTTTTGTCCGATGACTCGAGGATGAGAGGGGCCGGCACCGCCTTCACCCACGATGTGGCCGGTCAAATCATACGTGGTCGCATCGGTGATTTTCACTTTGACAAATTGTCCCGGCTGGGCCAGTCCTTTCTCGACATAGACGACGCCATCGATCTCAGGCGCCAGCCCTTCATGTCTCCCTTCCACCCAACGACCGTCGTCCTCCGACGGCCCGTCCACCAGTATTTCAAGCGTCGACCCGATCCGTTCGACACTTTTTGCCGCGGCGATTGTTTCCTGTACGGCCAGGAGCTCGTTGCGGCGCTCATCCATTACTGATCGATCGATCTTGCTGCCGAGCCCGGCGGCCGGGGTCCCTTCCTCATCCGAGTACAAAAACGCCGCCACTCGGTCGAACTCCGCCCGCTCCACGTACTGCACCAATTCCTTGAACGCTTCATCAGTTTCGCCCGGGAACCCGACAATGAAGGCGGTGCGGAACGTCACACCTGGAATCCGATGCCGGATACGGTCGACCAGCGCTTCAATGGTGCCTCGGTCGCCCAAGCGATGCATGCGTTTCAGCATATGACTACTGATGTGCTGGAGCGGCATGTCGATGTATTTTGCAATTCGCTCTTCGCCCGCAAACAGGTCCAGCAGTTCGTCGGTGACTTGTTGCGGGTACAAATAAAATGGCCTGACCCAGCGCAAACCTTTGACCCGGACGAGTTCGCGCAGCAAGGACACAAGACCCTGCCTGAGGCCGAGGTCAACTCCATAATTCACGGTATCTTGAGAGATCAGATTGATTTCCTTCACGCCTTCGTCGGCCAACCGCCGCACCTCGGCGACGATCGAGCCGACCGGCCGGCTTCGTTGCTTGCCCCGCATGAGAGGAATGGCGCAGAAGGCGCAGTTGCGGTTACACCCTTCGGCGATCTTCACGTATGCGCTGTGAGGTCTTCCAAGACGAAAGCGCGGGGCCAGTTCGTCATACAGGTACGGTGGCTGACTGATCCACAGGTGCTGCCCCCGGGGCTTCGGCGCCAGCAGGTCTCGGCAAATGTCCGCAATCTTTCCGAATTCGCCTGTGCCCACGACGCCGTCGAGTTCGGGCAGCTCTTTGAGGAGATCGCCCTGATATCGCTGCGCAAGGCACCCGGCGGCAATCAGTATCCTGCAGGCACCCGACTCTTTCAGCTTGGCGTGTTCGAGAATCGTATTGATCGATTCCTGCTTGGCTTCTTCGATGAAGCCGCAGGTGTTGATGATGACGACTTCGGCCTGTTGTGGGTTGCCGGTCAGCTCGAAGCCTTCGGAAGCCAAGGTTCCCAGCATGATCTCTGAATCGACCTGGTTCTTCGTGCACCCGAGGTTAACGAAGCCCACCGTGGTCTTCTTGCCGGGACGGGAAGCGCGCACAGCCTTCTTTGGACGGCCTACTTGAATGAGCGTGTGACCCATAAGGTGATCAGTCTACGAGAGGCCGGAAAACGCTGTCAACGAGGCCCTTGCGCGCAGAAATCGATTCCCCTATCGTGCAGACATGATCAGGACCTTTCAAGGCATCCGGCCTCGCATTCCCAAATCCTGCTTCATTGAAGACACTGCAGTGGTCATCGGCGACGTGGTCGTAGGGGAAGACTGCAGCGTCTGGTTTCATGCCGTCATCCGCGGCGACGTGCATTACATCCGCATTGGTCATCGGACGAACGTACAGGATTTGTGCATGCTGCACGTCACGCACGATACGCACCCGCTGGTGATCGGCAGCGACGTGACGATCGGGCACCATGTGGTGTTGCACGGGTGCACGATTAAGGACCGCGTGCTGATCGGCATGGGCGCGATCATTATGGACGGTGCCGTCATCGGGGAGGATTCGGTAGTGGGTGCCGGCGCGCTGGTCACGGAGCGTACGGTGATTCCGCCCAAGAGCGTCGTGCTCGGGTCGCCAGCCAAGGTTCGCCGGCCGGTCACCGAGGATGAACTGACGTGGATCCGGGAATCATCGGCTAATTATGTGAAATACGCCGGCCAGTACATGGACGATTCCCACAGCCCCAAGACCGGTTTTCATCCCTAACGTCCGGGGTTGACTCTGGCGCTTGCGCCGACCCTCACGAAACAAATGGGATCTCCCACCAACGCCGTCCGGAACTGTCGTCGTTCGACGCGGTACCACACCTTCTTGCGGTGGCACCAATCCGCAATCCAGTTGGCCTCCTCGACGGTGGTCGTGACCATCGCCGGCAACCGGAGTTTTGACAAACAGCGACTGACAAGCAGTCGTAAGGTCCGACGTTCTTGGACGAACGCGGCAGCGTCGAACGTCAAAGGAATCGCCCGGCCATAGGACAAGGCGGCGACCTGAGGGTAACGTTCGGAATCATTCAACACACTGACGATCCATAGGTGATCAAACGTGCCTCTCGCTTTGCCGGCGTCGATTGCATAAAACCGGAGCGGCAGCCCGCGGCAGCTGCGATTGAGCGTGACGACCTCTGCCCGCCGCAGATTGCAGGGCACCACGCTTCGATGCAGCGCCAGCGCTTCCACGAGCAACACCGGCAACTCCGCGACCCCGGCCCCGACATAGAGACTTCGGCCGCCGGGCGACAACCGCGTGAGCAGCGCTTCGGCAACGCGCAGGCCCAGCCGCCGGCTCGGCTCACGCTTGGCTTTCCAAAATTCCTCTCCGCCCTCGTAGCAATAAATGCCTGCGAGCCGCCGGTAATTCAGGCGGGCGAACGTGGTTGCGATCGCCTGTCGCATCGCGCGGCTGATTCGCCTGGGACGGCTCATCGCCGTCTCGTTCCTGCGAGGTCTTCTATGCAGCCCACGACGATGTCGCTGACTGCGGTAAGGAACTCGATGTTCAGCGTCTCGAGCGTATCGCTCGGCCGGTGATAATGCGGATTCCGGAAATTCGCGGTGTCCGTTAGCATCACGGCGGCGTAGCCCTCGTCCCAGAACGCCGCATGATCGCTCCGGCGTACGTCCGGCAGGGCTTCACCCTTCGAGGGGACCGTCAAAACAACGGCGGGGGTTGCAGGCGCCACCCGACGGGCATTGCGCTCAACCGACGCAAGCAAGGACCGCGACACCTCGTTGCCGATGATGCCGAGAAAATTTCCTACCGATGGAACCGCAATGGGAACGCCTGGGGGAGTGCGCTGCGATCCTGCTTCCTGGCTGGCATACCCGACACATTCCAGGATGATCGTGCCTTCCAACACCTGGCCGGATTGTTTAAGCCTGGAGATGAAGGCCCGGCTGCCAAGGAGCCCCTGTTCTTCGAGACAAAAGGCGACGAACCACACCGGTCGAGCAACGTCGGCGTCTCTCAACCGATCGGCGGCCTCCAGCAGGACGGCCAACGCACTGGCATTGTCATCCGCTCCCGGGGACGCCTCGACGGTATCGTAATGTGCGCCGATCAGCAGGGGAGGCTGCGTGTTCTTGGCCGGCCGTCCTCCGGGCCATTTGATGGCCAGAACATTGAAGTACGACTTACCAAAGGCTGGAAACGGTTGTCCGCTCGTCGTCAATCCGTATTCGGTAAACCGAGCCGCCAGGTACTCTGCAGCCTGTTTCAATGCATGCGGAGCCGTGTCGGGATGGCGCTCTCCGATCAGCGAGCGGAGATGCCGGAGAATGCTGGTCCGTCGGTTTGACAAGGCCGGATCGCGGGACTATGCGGTGATTTCGGTTCCGATGCCCTTGCGGGTGAACACTTCCAGCAGGATGGCATGCGGCGTGCGACCGTCGATGATATGCGCCTTGCCCACACCCAGTTCCAGGGCGTCCAGGCAGGCATGGACTTTCGGCAGCATCCCTTCGGTGATCGTCCCTTTCTTGACCATCCGCTGAACGTCCTTCCGGGAGACGGTGGACAAATGGCCCCCCTTGGCGTCACGGATGCCCTTGATATCCGTCATCATGACGAGCTTTTCGGCGTGCAGGGCGCCAGCCACCGCTCCGGCCACCAAGTCCGCATTGATATTGTAGGTATTGCCTTCGCGGTCGGTCCCTATGGGCGCGATCACCGGAATGTAATGGTCTCCCTGCAGCTTGAACAACAGGCTGGGATCCACCTTTTCGATATCTCCCACGAATCCGAAGTCGCTTTCCGCATCCTCGTCGTCGAGGTCGCGTTCGAGGCTTTCCGCCCAAGCCCGCGCCGTCAGCGGCTTGCTCAGGATCAACCCTCCGTCTTTCCCGCTGAGTCCCACTGCGCTGCCGCCATGGCGATTGATGAGGTCGGTGATCTCCATGTTGATTTTTCCGGCGAGCACCATTTCGACGATTTCCATGGTCGCTTCGTTCGTGACGCGCACGCCGTGCAGGAACTTGGATTCGATTCCCAGGCGGTCGAGCATTTTGTCGATCTGCGGCCCGCCCCCATGAATGATAACGGGATTGAGCCCCACGTACTTCAAGAGCACGACGTCCTGCGCGAACCGTTCCTTCAACGACGATTCGGTCATCGCGTTGCCGCCGTACTTGATCACGATCGTCTTGCCGCGAAACGTACGGATGTACGGCAAGGCCTCGATGAGCACGTTGGCTTTCCGGATGAGTTTGTTCATCGTGGGTCCTCACACGACGGCGCATGCTCTTTACAGGCGGGACCATAGCATGATCGGGTGCTTGAGGCCCAGTAAAATTGCCGGCCGGACGCTGGTTACCGCTTCGCGCCCTTGGGCGGGCGACCCGTCCCCGACCGGCCAGCCCTTGGATGCGCTCGATCATAGACCGCGAGCAGCTGATCGGTCGCCACATGGGTGTACCGCTGTGTCGTACTGAGCGAGGCATGTCCCAACATTTCCTGGATGCTTCGAAGGTCGGCGCCCTCATCGAGCAGATGCGTCGCGAACGAATGGCGCAATGTGTGCGGACTGACCGCTCCTCCGGCCAACGTGCTCGAGTACCCGGCGACGATCCGCGCCACGCTCCGGCTCGTCAGCCGTCCGCCCCGCCGGTTGCGGAATAACGGCTGCGATGCACCGGAGCCGGCTGAGCGGGGGACAGTTGAGCGGTACCGGCGGATGGCGTCCAGGGCGAGCGCTCCAATGGGAACAATCCGTTCCTTCCTTCCTTTCCCTTGCAAACGCACCAGCCCTTCGGAATCGAGGACGTCTTTTACGTCCAACGCCACCAGTTCACTAACCCGGGCACCCGTCGAATACAGCGTTTCGAGTAACGCGCGGTCTCGCGCCGCCCCGAGCGTCTGGCCGGCCGGGAAAGTCATGAGGGCATCGGCATCGTCTTTCGTCAGGACCCGCGGAAGAATTCTGGGTTGTTTCGGTGTCCGCATTCCGGAGACCGGATTGCGGTCGACCAGACGTTGGCGCGTCAGGTAGCGATAAAAGCTCCTGATCGCCGCGAGCTTGCGCGCGATCGAGGCCGGCTTTCCCCCTTTCTGGTCGAGCCATTGAAGATACGCCCGCACGGCATCGGTGGACAGCGACCCGGGACGAATGGGAGACGGCGCCAACCGCCGGGAGATGAGAAACCTGTGCAGTTGCCGGAGATCGGAAGCGTAGTTCCGGAGCGTTTCCGGCGAGGCGCGTTGCTCGGCCCGGAGAAACGCTATGAAAGCCCTGATTGGCTCATCCATGCGGCATGGTCCTCAAGCGCCCGCTGGGAAATGAGCTGCCGCTTGCGTTCCTTGTCCCTCACCGAGATCGACAAAGGCGGGAAGAGTCCGAAATTCATGTTCATGGGTTGGAAATTCCGCGGGTCCGTCCCTGTGATGTAGGCAAGAAGACAGCCGTGCGCAGTGGTGGGCGGAGGCGTGAGCAAGGGTAGCCGTCGCAGTTCGCGCAGCGCATTGATGCCCGCGAGCCCGCCCATCGCCGCGGAGTCCGTATATCCTTCCACACCGACCAATTGTCCGGCGAACAAGAGCGTGCTGCGGTCCTTGAACTGCAGCGTCGGGCGCAGCAGGTGCGGCGAATTGATGAAGGTGTTCCGGTGCAGGCTGCCGTAGCGGAGAAATTCGGCCTGTTCGAGGCCGGGGATCATCCGGAACACGCGTTTTTGCTCGCCGTAGGTCAGACGTGTTTGAAAGCCGACCATGTTGTAGCAAGACCTGTGGGCATTTTCCGTTCTCAGCTGCACAACGGCATAAGGGCGGACGCCGTTCGGATGCTCGAGGCCCACCGGTTTCAATGGACCATACTGCATGGTCTGCCGGCCGCGCTCCGCCATGACTTCTATCGGCAGACACGCTTCGAAATACGGAATCTGTTCGAACGCCTTGGGCTGCACTTTTTCCGCTGTAAGCAAGGCCTCATAGAATTTGTGATACGTCGGCTCGTCCATCGGGCAGTTGAGATAGTCGTCCCCGCCCTTGTCGTAGCGGGACGCTCGAAACGCCACGTCCATATTGATGGACTCGGCATCGAGGATCGGTGAGATCGCATCATAAAAATACAGATGGTTTGACTGGGTCAGGCGCGCAATGGCCTGCGAGAGTTTGTCCGACGTCAGCGGGCCTGTTGCGACGATGCAGACACAATCCGTCGGCACTTCCGTGACTTCTTCCCGGAGGAGACGGACGTTCGGATGACTCTCGAGCGCCTGAGTGATCTTGAACGAAAACTGATCGCGGTCCACCGCGAGCGCGGACCCAGCAGGTACGCGTGCCTCATCGGCGATCTTCATGATGAGTGACCCCTGACGGCGCATTTCTGCCTTGAGGATGCCGGCGGCATTCAACGGATCGGCGGATCCAAGCGAGTTCGAACAGACCAGTTCCGCGAGACCGCCCGTTTTATGAGCCGGCGTCGCTTCCTTGGGACGCATCTCATAGAGGGTCACTTTCGCTCCGCGATTGGCCGCCTGCCAGGCGGCTTCTGATCCGGCCAAACCGCCGCCGATGATGATCACGTCTTCGCGCATGTGAGGGACTCCGAGAGAGCTGAGGGTGAAGAAAGGGCATTGTAGAAATCGTCTTTTGGCGATGTCAAGGCGAACGCCTTGCATGCGCATGCCGGCGTTGAACGTCGCCAAATCCTCATGCTAGACTCGCGGTCGATGGGCGATTAGCTCAGTGGCAGAGCGCTTCCTTCACACGGAAGAGGCCACAGGTTCGATACCTGTATCGCCCACCATCTCCTCAGATTTTCACGAGATTTCCCCCGTTTTCCGGCCCGTGGCCTCGCCCGTCGCAAACCCTCCGTTTTCTGGACAGAACCGAGGACCTCGGCTACACTTTCTTCAGTCAATAGTGCTGCATCCCCACCGGACTGAAGAGATGAGGTAGAGGTATGACTAAGAAATTGATCGCGGTTGCGTTGCTTCTGATCGCCGGCCTCGTCGGTTGTGCCGGCCATCAGAATACGGCTGATGGTGGCGACATCGGCTATGTGGCGCCGGCCAGCATCTATAGCGTGATGGACAGCACGGCTCTGGTCTACACCGACGTTTCCGCCGGCTCGCCTCTCAACGACAATCCCTGGCGTTGGCTCGGATTCCTGTTGCATCCGATCGGTCAGGGCCTCGACTATGGCTTCAACCGCCCGGTGTATTCGCTGGCCGGCAGCATGCCGTATCTGTTCGGCTATACGAGCGAAGATGCGATGCTCGACAGCCAACGGCGGCATTCCTCGCGATATTAATCCGATCGTCTGTCTCCTGAGAGCGCCCGCTTTCGCCCCACGAAAGCGGGCGTTGTCGTTTCATCGCTGGCAAACCCTGCCGCTCTTTCGGTATTCTGCTGCTCATGCACATGCCCGAGGCATTGTCGCATCGGCGCCGATCGTTCACAGCGTGCGGGTTTCTCACCACTCTAACGTTGGCCGTGTTGGTCACGGGATGCGAGACGCCGAATCCACGGCAACAGAACATGCCGCCGTCGGAGACCGACCTGATGCTGATGAAGCCAGGTACGCTCTGCCAGTCGAAACCGGCGTTTGTTCAGCAACACCCGCCATCGCTGTTCCGGATGAACGCCTGGGGTTCGGGCCAAGAACTGAAGATTCCGGCGGATCGCAGCGCCTCACACGGGGATGAATCGTATTTTTTCGATGAGGATGGAACTCTGGTCGGAACACTGTACACATTTCCTTCCGGCCTCGACCTCGGTCCATATTCGGTGCTTCGGCACACGTTGACGCTCCTCAAACCGACGCTGGAGTTTTATCTGACCGTCGCGAACTTCTCCGCAAAAGCGAATATGGACTCCAGTTCCCTGTACGAGACCGGCGATGAGAAAACCACCACGCAATACCTCGTGATCAGCGCACGAGAGCATCCGAGCCTGCTCCAGGCCTCCTTCACAATCGATCCCTATGTGAAACTGTTTTCGCCGTATCGCCGGGAGTTCCTCACCCGGCTGCGGCACCCGAGCGGAAACCAGGCGGGGCAGCAGGTGGACAGTCAGGGCGCGGAGGACAAGGAACCGTTTGCATCGCTGCAGCAGTTTGCGCGCGGTCAAACGGCCCAACTTTCCTATTGCGGCGCTCAGCGCTACGAGATCGCCGCGGATGCCTATCGCAAATCCATTGCCAGCGGTTTCACCAACAAGGTATGGCAAGCGGAGGCGCACCATAAGCTCGGGCAGTCCTTGTTCGGACTAGGCCAATATGAAGAAGCGAAAGCCGAAATGGTGCAATCCTTGGCCATCAGGCCCAACACGCCGGAGATTTTAAACAATCTCGGGTCCGTGCAGCTGAAGCTCGGGGACAAGGCCGGCGCCTTGGCGTCGTTCGAGAAAGCCGTGACACTTCGCCCGAACTATGCCATTGCCCGCTTCAATCTGGCAGAGGCCCTTGAGCCGACCAATCCTAAACGCGCCCTGTCGGAATATGAAACCTATCTGGTGCTCGTGGAGGGTATTCCTGAAGAGGCAGACCGGATTGCCTTGGTCCAGCAGCGGATCAAAAAACTAAGACCCCCGAAATAACGACTATCGGCGGATCTTTTCTTCCTGTTCCTGGAGCGTTTTACAGGCGATGCAGAGGGTGGTTACAGGGCGGGCCTTCAGACGTTGGTAAGGAATTTCTTCTTCGCAGCGTTCGCAGATACCGTAGGTATTCTTGTTCATACGGTCCAGCGCCTCATCGATTTTCTTCAGCAGTTTCTGTTCGCGCTCCTTGATCCGCATCGAAAAGTTCTGATCCACCTCCGCCGACGCCTGATCGCTTACATCCGGAAAGGCCTCGGGCCGTTCACGCTTGGTGAGTCCTTCGCCCGCTTCATCAAGGATGGCTTGACGCTGTTTCTCGAGGTCACGTCGGATGGCGCTGTACTTTCCGCCCGCTCCCGCCGGCTTCCGCGCTCGTTTCGCCGCAACCGCCCTTCTGCGCATCGTCCGCTTCGGTGAGTTCCGTGTTTTCATTCGTCACCCGGTGATAAGAAAAATGAACGTGAGACTATATCAGGGGGTTTGAAAGGCGGTCAATCGAAAAGGCGCCCCAGAGCTAGAGATCGCGGCGCCCTTCGATGGATTTCAGCAGCGTCACTTCGTCGGCATACTCGATGTCCATCCCGACCGGAATGCCGTAGGCGATCCTCGAGACGCGCACGCCCAGCGGTTTCAATTGATTGGTCAGATAGATGGCGGTGGCTTCTCCTTCGATCGTAGGATTCGTCGCGAGAATAACCTCCTGAACGCCTCCAAGTTTGACGCGATCAATCAGTTCTTCCGCACGGATGTCCGACGGCCCGACGCCGTCCAGAGGGGAAAGAGCGCCCAGCAACACGTGGTAGAGCCCGCGGTAGGCGCCGGCCCGCTCGACGGCATACAGCGTGCTGGGCTCTTCCACCACCAGAATTCTGCTCTGGTCTCGTTTGGGGTCGAGGCAATATTCGCAGAGGTCTCCTTCGGCGATATTCCTACACTGGCGGCAGAAGGAGAGGCCGTCCTTTACGGCACGAATGGCGTCGGCCAGTCTCAGCGCCTCGTCCCGTTCGGCCTTCAACAGATGAAAGGCGAGGCGCTGTGCGGTCTTTTGCCCGATGCCGGGCAGACGGACCAACTCCCGGACCAGGCGGGCCAGCAAGCCTTGTTGATCGACAGCCATGGCGACTGCTTAGAAGAGACCTGGAATGTTCATGCCGCCGGTCACTGATTTCATTTGATCCGCCACCATTTGACGCGCTTTTTTCAAGGCGTCGTTCGCCGCAGCGAGGACCAGGTCCTGCAACATGTCGGCGTCTCCCCCTTTGACGGCCTCGGGGTTGATGACGACGCTCACGATTTCCATGCCGCCGTTCGCCGTCACGGTGACCATGCCGCCGCCTGCCGTTCCGTTCACCGTCTTGGTGGCCGCTTCTTCCTGCAGCTTTGCCATTTGCGCCTGCATGGCCTGAGCCTGCTTCATGAGGTTCGCCATGTTGCCCAACGGATTTTTCATTCCTGCACCTCGTGTCGGTTCGAGACCGTTCTGACATCGGCAAGTTCGGCTCCGAATATCTCCAGCGCCTGCTTGACCACCGGGTGAGCCTTGGCCCGCTCGAAGAGGACGACCTTCTGTTCCTGTTCCTTGGCTGCCCTGATCTGCGCCATCGTGGGACCCGGCGGATCGGCCTCCGTCAACTCCACCACGCGGAGCCGGACCGGCTGTCCGCTCACCCGCTCACAGAGGGAACTCAGGGCCTGAATATTGTCGGTCTTTTCCAACATCGCGCGGGCCACGGTGGCCTGCTTCGTGAATCCGATCGTCACCAGATTGCCCTCGATGCCGACAAGTCGTCCCATTTCGAGAAACGGCGCGATGTTGGGAAAATTCTGGCCGACTTCTTCCTGAAATTGTTCCCAATTCAGCGTGATGGCGGCCGGCGGCGTTCGAACCGCAGTCACCGGGGTGCTGCTACCCGCTGGCGTCGGCGGTCCGGCAGACGGCTGGGGGGACGACCCGCCCGGCCGCCCGGCCGCTACCGGTTGAGGGCCTGCAGGCGAAGCCGAACGCGGCGGAGGAGGGACGCCGGCGGGGCGCGTCGAGGGCGGTGTCTTCTCGCTTCGGATGGCTCCCGGTTGAGCGGGACCTCCCGGTGAGACCGTGCGAGCGGGCTGTGCTGTGGAGGCCGTCTCCTGCCGCAGCAGCCGTGTCGCCTTGACCGCCGCCGTTTCTAGAACAAACCGCGGATGCGCACTGAACCGCAGGGCATCTTCAGCCTGGGTAAATAGGGCAAAGAGCTGTTGAATGTGTTCCGGCGTCAGGGACGCTTTGTCGGCCGCAAGCTGGGCGAGATCGTCTGCGGAAGCCTCGATCAACGCAGGCCACTCCTGAGCCGGGGTGACCGAGACCACGAGCAGATTCCGCAGGTATTCGACGACATCAGCGCAGTACGCACGGAGGTCATGCCCTCCCTCTATCAATTGGGAGAGCGTGCGAAGCGCCGCCGGACTGTCCTGCGCGGTCACGGCCCGGATCAATGAGTGCAATAGTTCCTGCGGCACCGCGCCGAGAAGAGTCTCGAGGTCCGCATGGAGGATGGACTTGCCGCCAAACGCGACCGCTTGATCGAGCAAACTCAAGCCGTCCCGCATGCTGCCTTCGCTGGCCCTGGCCAGTGCGGCGAGACTCCGGTCTTCGATCGCAATGCCGTCCTGTTCGGCCACATGCCGCAGGCGTGCGATGATTTCGGCCTTGGCAATGCGGCGGAAATTATAATGCTGGCACCGTGAAAGGATGGTCGCCGGAATTTTGTGAATTTCCGTCGTCGCAAAAATGAAGACCACATGCGAAGGCGGCTCTTCAAGCGTCTTGAGCAACGCGTTGAAGGCCGAATTTGAAAGCATGTGGACTTCATCGATGATGTAGACGCGATACGCGCCTTTGAACGGCGTGAATTTGACGTTTTCGCGGATTTCCCGGACGTCGTCCACGCTCGTGTTTGACGCGCCGTCGATTTCAATGACATCGACCGACTGGCCTTGCGCGATTTCCGCGCAATTGGCGCATGTTCCGCAGGGCGTGCGGGTCGGGCCCTGCTCGCAGTTGAGCGCCTTTGCCAGGATCCGGGCCACCGTCGTTTTGCCGACGCCCCGGGTCCCGGAAAACAGGTAGGCCTGTGCGATGCGCTTGGTAGTGATCGCGTTGACGAGCGTCTGAACGACGTGAGGCTGACCGATGAGATCGTCGAACGTTGCCGGCCGGTATTTTCTTGCAGAAACTTGATAATCCATATTTGAGTTCCTACGCGAGGCTCAAAATGACTCTATTTTCACCCGCCCACCCAAGCGCGCCAAGACGCGCTTTCGCCAGGCAAGGCCGCAGGGAGGGAGGACCACGAGGCGTACGTTGTTTAGTACGTCGAGTGGGGCGACCGACCGAGAACGCAGTTGGAAACCGTTTTCAGCATCCTGCTTAGCGGGGCCAGGTGATCCTGCGGCACCCAAAACGTACTGCTTACCGTTGCTTCCTTCCGGACCTGGCGGGGTTCACAGGGTCTTGTTGCACAGGGCCCAGCCCCTATACCTGTACCTGGCTCGTCCTCGGCGCGCCGGCGTTCTGACGTTCCATACTCGCCACCGCATCCCCAGGGCCATGCAATTGTGGCCCGAACAAGGTTGAGGCCAATCCTTACTCAAAATGATGTCGCGAAGCGACAACCTCAAAATCTCTCTCCACCCAACGTCTCGCTCTCACGTAAGGTGTCTATCCGCCCGCAGTAATCACGATACTGCGATGAAGAGCGGGCGGGTCACACGAAGTGCGGTTTGGCTCGCCTGACTGCTCCCGCTCCTACTGAGAGGGCCAGCCCCCTCGTACGCTCCCCATGAAGGGGACACATCCCCTTCACAACCCCTGTTCGAATCCCACCCTCTCTTTGTCACTTGTATTGCGACGAAATTTCCTTTTGGAAAACCATTTCCACTAGCCACGGCCTTTGTATGGCGGAGAGGGTGGGATTCGAACCCACGGTCCCGTTGCCGAGACGCATGCTTTCCAAG
Organism: Nitrospira sp.; assembly: GCA_035277085.1. Lineage (GTDB taxonomy): Bacteria > Nitrospirota > Nitrospiria > Nitrospirales > Nitrospiraceae > Nitrospira_C. The sequence goes on from DATELB010000154.1 coordinate 30,443, forward strand.
CATGTCGATTCGTCCACTCTCGCACCTCTCCGCGAGCGTCGAAAGGCGAATTTTAGCATGCGTCTCTATGAGCGGCAAGGCGCGTTTGACCGGTCACATACGCTTTCTTATACTGCGCGAGGAGGCGCGCATGAAAAAAATCGTTATTGGTCTGCTCGTCGTTGTCGTGCTCCTCATCGGCGGTCTCCTCTCGCTTCCGTTTCTGATCGATCTGGCGTCGTACCAAGATCACTACAAGCCTCTGATCGAGGAGGCGCTCAACCGGAAAATCGCGGTGCAGGGAATCCGCCTGACGATCTGGCCGCGTATCGGCGCCCGTGTGGCCGGATTCACCGTCATGGACGACCCAGCGTTTAGCACGGGTCCGTTTGCATCGCTGACCTCGCTTGACGTCGGCGTCAAGCTGCTGCCGCTGCTGAGTCAACGGGTGGAGATCGAAGAGATCACGTTGCGGAATCCGCTGATCACCCTCATCAAAAACAAGGACGGGGTGACGAATGTGTCGACGATCGGACCGAGGACGGCCGCTCCCGCACGGCCGGAGAAACCGGAGTCCCAACAAGGCGACCCGCTGCAGGCTCTCGCCCTGCTGGCCGTCGACCGCCTCTCCATCGACGGAGGGACAGTGATCTACCGCGACCTGTCCAAAGCTTCTCCACAGGAATATCAGATCCAGGATCTGATCGTCACGCTCACGGATGTACATCTCGGGGAGACGCCGACCCTGCATCTCAATGCGATGGTTCAGCCGCAGAAGATACCCGTCTCGCTCGACGGCCGCTTCGGACCTTTGGTCCAAACGCTCGAGCTGCAGCAATACGATTTCACGATGGGAATCGGGCGGGCCGCTGTGGGCGTCAAAGGGGCGCTCGTCGGCGGAAAGCTGGATGCGACCATCACCGCGGCATCCATTCATTCGAGCGATCTGCCCATGTCGCTGCCCTTGACGAAACCGGTCGAGATCAAGGATCTGCGCGTCGTCGCCCGGGCTCCTTATCCTTTGAAGCAGGGTGTCTCGGCGATGGAACTGGCCGACGTCACGGATCTCGGCCTGAAGATCCAGACAGGCGGCTCGACGCTCGATGTGAAAGGCACCATGCTGAGCGGCCATGCGAAGGTGGCAATGACATCCTCGTCGGTCAGTACGGCCGATCTTCCGATCGATACCCGTCTGAAGAAGCCGGTTGAAATCAAAAATCTTGACGTGAACGCTGATCTCAAAGGACAAGACGCCCGGCTCTCGAATCTGTCCTTCTTGCTTTTCAACGGAGAGACCAAAGCTCAGGGAGGATTGTCGCTCGGTTCTCCTTCCCCCACTTTTCACGGAAAGATCCTGATTCGAGGGTTGCAACTGGCGCCCGTGCTGGAGGCGCTGAGCCCCGACAGCAAACTTGCAGTCAGCGGAACGGCAGCGGCGGACATTGCGGTGGCAGGCCGAGGCTTTTCTACGGTCGATCTCACGAAGGCCCTGGAGGGCCCTGGGCATGTCGAAGTGAAAGACGGCAGAATCGAGGGCGTGAATCTCACCGGAGAAGCGCTCGAACTGCTGAAGGTCGCGGGCATCTCCCTCGATCAGGCCAAAGCCACGGCCTTTTCGACGCTTGAGACCGATTTCATGATCAAGCAGGGCATCGTCAACGTTCAGAAGCTTCTAGCGGACAGCCATGATTTCCAGATGACCGGCAACGGTACCGTCGGGTTCGATCAGACCCTGAACCTCGCGCTGAATTTGAACCTCACCCAGGGCATGAGTCAAAAAATTGCCTCTTCCTCGCCGGTGGCGAAGGTCGCAATGAAGGACGGGCGTCTTCGACTGCCGCTTGTCGTGACCGGAACGGTGCAAAATCCTTCTTATGGACTGGACAGCAAAGCGCTCACGGGAAAAGTCCAGGAACACGTGCAAGAGCGAGCGAAGGATGCGGTCGAAGGACTCCTCAAAGGCACGACCAAGCCCTCCGATCTCAAGAAGGAAGGTGAGGATCTTCTGAAAGGATTGTTGGGTCGCTAGAACGTTTGCATCTTCAGCACGCCGCTACTCGACCCACTGGTCACAGTGTATGCTTCCACCTTCAAGCCTGCACAACGCTTCACGATTTCGCGATTGCCAAGCCTCCGGCGTTCGGTTATACAACTAGGCATTTTTTCAATTCTGCCGTGATTGCACTCACGATCCTGGCCGCCTCACAGCCGGGTTATGTATGGAGGGATGCGGATGCGGACGCGTTGCGGAATTTTGCTGCTCGTCTTCTTGTGCCTGTCGGGACTCGCCGCCCACGCCGCGGACGAAATGCCCGTCGCTGCGGCGCCGATCGACACGGTGACGTTGAAGGATGGAAGCGTCATTTACGGCGAAGTGCTCGAAATGGACGGCGGGATCCTCCTTCTGAAGAACCCGGCTAACCCCGACAACCTCATTAAACTTAAATGGGACAATGTGGCCAAGCTCACGGTCACACATCCAATTCCTTTTCATTTGAAGGAAGGCACGATCCTCAACGGGACCACAAGCGAGGGACCGGATGGTGTGCTGGTCATACATGCGGAGCCCCTGAAGGGCACGATGGAAGTGCCGATGACCGACATTAAATCAGTCAATCCCTTGGTTCAGGCGCCGGTGATCTATATCGGAAACCTCACAGGCGGTTATTCACAAACAACCGGTAACAGCCACCTACGAAACGCCAGTCTCATCGGCGAGTTGGTCGCCAGGAGCGAGCAGCTGCGGCTCACCATGAACGTCCGGTACGTGTATGGCGACGACGCCGGGAGACTCATCACAAGAAACGCGCGCGGAACGATCAAACTGGACTTTTTCATCACGAAAAAACTTTTCTGGTTCACCTCGGCCTACTTTGAACAGGACAGCTTCCAAGACCTCAAGCTCCGAACGGCGCTGGCCACCGGACCCGGCTATCAGTGGGTCGACCGTGGGGACTACTCGGGGATTACCAAAGATATGACCTTCTACTCGGAAGCCGGTTTGTCCTATTTCAATGAAGACTTCAGTGTCGCGCCGGACAAGGCAAGTCTTCGGGCTCGCATCTCTTTGAAGTTCAATTGGCCGATCTTCGAGGACGCCATCACGATCTATCATTTCAGCGAATTGTTCCCATCCCTGCAGGACACGTCCGACGTGTATTTCACGATGGATAACGGAGTCCGTTTCAAGGTCTGGCAAGGTTTCGTCACCAGTTTTCAAATCACGACGCGCTACAACAGCCGTCCGGCGCCGGGGACAACCGACACGGACCAATTATATTTGATTACACTGGGCTATGCGTTTGATACGACGAGGAAACGCTAGACGAGTGCCGTTCACCTTCTCCCAAAAGGAGGACGTATGTTGAAAGAGTTCAAAGAGTTCGCGATGAAGGGCAATGTGCTCGACATGGCCATCGGGGTGATCATCGGCGGCGCCTTCGGAAAAATCGTCACATCGCTGGTGAGCGATGTTCTGATGCCGCCGCTCGGCCTCGTGCTGGGCAAGGTGGACTTCTCCAGCCTCTTCCTCAATCTCTCCGGGACCCCGCAACCCTCGCTTGCGGCGGCCAAAGCCGCCGGGGCGCCGACGGTCAACTACGGGGTATTTCTGCAAACCGTACTCGACTTCATCATTATTGCTTTCGTGATCTTCATGATCGTGAAGCAAGTTAACCGGCTGAAGACGCCGCCGGCTCCGGCGGCTGCGACGACGAAAGCCTGTCCCTTGTGCCTTTCGACCATTCCCATCAAGGCGACGAAGTGCGCGCATTGCACATCCTCGATATGAGCGGTGGATGTCTTCCATGTTCCTCTGCACAGTGAGCTCTCTGTAGCACGGGCAGCTAATGCTGCGTTGGCCGTCGTGGAAGGGGGTTTGAGCGCCGTGGCGGCGCACGGCTACGCGGTTCCCGACCGGTGATGCCGAACACGTCGGATGCGGGACGTTCGAAAAACCGTCGCGTCGAGGTGCTGGTGACGAAGTAAGATGTGACGCTGCGCCGGGGGCGACGGGCCCTCGGCGGCGAGTCAACGGCGGCAGAGCTGTTGTTCCGCGGCCCCCGCGTTGGCGGAGCCTGCGACGGTCGAAAGAATCTTGTAGTGGCCCAACCCGAGTTCCTTTCCGTACGCTTCCCCGACGAGCACATCCTGGACGTGTTGGTGATCCGAGGCGCGGAAAACCGATTTGCCCTCTTTCAAGCCGTCAAACTCGTGGCCTTCGAGCGCCTTGATCAAGGCAGCCGTCTCCGTGCTGCCGGCCCGCTGCATGGCTTCCAGTATCTGCGTGACCGCCGCATACCCGAGATAACACCGCGAGGTGGGCGTATGGTTGTACTTATCGATGACGCCCTGGATAAAACGCCTGGAACTGTCGGTGTTGATCTTGGGATCCCAAATGAGGCCCCAGATGCCCGCGTTATTCGCATAGCCGAGCGGACGGCCGATTTGCTCGCCGCCGATAAGCCCGCCGACACCGATCTTTTCCTTGGCCATCTCCAGCCTGGCATAGCTCTTGAGCGCATTGACGAGATCCCAGCCGTAGAGATTCAGGATGACCGCCGTCGGCGTCTTCGCCTTCGCCGCGGTGAGTGCCGGTTCAAAATCCGTCGTCCCGAAGGGAGTCACCGTCTCGCCGACAATTTCCGCTTTCTGCGCGTGCGCCGCGTCGATAAGCGCCTGGGCGCAAGATCTGCCATCCATCGTGGACGCCGTGATCATGTACCAGCGGGTGCCATAGGCCTTCGCCAGGTGGGGCGCCACCGCCTGGGCCAGCATGCGCACATTGGGCATGAACACGAAGGTTTGCGCATTGCATGCGGCACCGCTCAATTCGGGAATGTGAGCGCCTGTGACCATAAAGAGCTTGTCTTCCTTCGCCGCCAACGCGCTCACTGCGAGCGCGCACTCGCCGTTGAACGTTCCCATCAAGGCGTCAACCCGATCCTCCTTGATGAACTTCGTGGCCGCTTTGACGGCCTGATCGGGATTTGAGGCATCGTCCGCTTCCAGAATAGTGACCGGACGCCCCAACACGCCGCCTTTTTTATTGAATAAATCGATCGCCACGTTGGCACCATGGACATCGTGAATGGACGAGGTTTTGTACGCGCTGGACAACGGATCGATGATGCCGATCTTGATCGGGTCGCCCGCGTGGGCGAGGCGAATACCGAAGTCCATGAGCGCTCCACGGCCGACGAGGCTTCCTACTGCCAGACTGCCGCCGGTGATCGCCGTCCATTGCAAAAACCGCCTCCGTGAGATCCGCTGCATCGTACCGATCTCCTTTTGGTGATGTGTGTAGGAACTGTCCGTCAGCGCAATGATTTCATAAAATTCAGGTCCGGCTCAAGCTGCCCTGGTTATACGCACGGACTCCTTCGCCACCCGAAGAGACGGGCATCGCGTTACTAGAGTCGGAGGGTTGGGGTCGAACCTTAGCTGTACTGGTCTTCGGTATACACTTGCTTGATCGACCAGAAGACTGCTTCTTTCAGCTTCTTGATCTTGGGGTCGGGAGGATCGTTCCGGATCTTTTGGAGTTTCTTGTCGAGATCAAATAATGGTTGGACGGATCGCCTGTCGGGAACCCGGCCGAGCGCCCACGCGACTTCCGTTTGCACGGTAATGTCGATGCCAGGCGCGTCCAGCATCTCAAGCAACGGCGGTACGACCGACGAGTCGTTGTGAGTGTTTCCCAGGTCTCCTAGTCCCTTGGCGGCGGCAGCCTGCAGTTCCGGTTGTTTCGAATGTTTCAGGATATCGACAAGGATGGGGATGCCGTCTTTTCCCATGCTGCCCAGGGCGACGGCCGCCTCTTTCGACAGATTTTTGTCTTTCAGCGCCGCCTTCAGCGTCGGCAGCGCTTCGTCGGCCTGCATCTCTCCCAACAGCGAAATGATTGTGATCTTCCTTACCTGAGGGGTGTCCGCGGCATCCAACAGTTTCAGTAGCCGCTCAGGATGGCCCCACTCGGCCGCCAGCAGGACCGGGAAATCATACTGCTCGAGCTTCTCGCGCAGTTTCGTCATCGCATAGGCGCCCGGGTCCCCCGCGTTCGCAGACATGGCCGCAGCGGCCGCGTCCTCGAAATCCGTGCGCACTTCCTTTTGCCACTTGATCTTCGTTTCGCCTAGGGCATACGTGAGTTGGCAGGCGGGCCCCTTCCATAGCCGCGAAGGAGCGTCAGGAAGGTCCGCGTCGCCTCCGGCCGCTGTCGTCCCTTCCCACGTCTTCCGTTGCTCGCATTTCAGCTTGAAGGTGGCATCATGGGGCTTGCCGGGATCCCGGACGACGGTATAGCCCAACTCGCCCAAACGGCGTGACGCCACGTCCCCGATCGGAGCCGCATCCACCGTCCCTTTGTCGGTCAAGGCAATCGCCTCAACCAGGACGGTTTGGATTTTCTCCAGCTGGGCTTTCTGTTCCGCAGTTAGGTAGTCCCGATAGGCTTCGACCGGCGACGAAAACGCAGGAAAGAACATTACCGCCAGAATGATGAGCAGGAAGCCCGTGCGCATGGTGCACCTCCCTACCGTGACACCGGCAAGACAACGACGGGATGATGCCTTCCATTATAGCGGGCGGTTACCTACCAGGCTACATTTCAATGCATTTCGGATGGCCCCGAGGCGACGAATTTTGTCCGTGGCCATCGCGCTTCTCCCCGCAGGAGTATGGGTTGACAGCTGGACACATCCAACGGTACAAAATAGCAGCATCGCCGTATAGTTGCGCTTGTTTGCTGACTCGACTGGAACCCGTTCCAGCGTTCCCCGCCGTGCGAGAGTGGCGGAACTGGCAGACGCGCGAGACTTAGGATCTCGTGGGCAACCGTGGGGGTTCAAGTCCCCCCTCTCGCACCACATCTCTTTTAATCCGGCAGTGGGCATCGAATCGTGCCGGCAACGCAGAAGGAATCGCGCGACACATGAAAATGGAAGTCACCGAGCTTGGGCCCATGAAGCGGGCTCTCAAGATCGAGGTGCCGGTCGAGGAGGTCGCGCAACGTTTCGTGCAGGCTTATAAGGAGCTGAACCGGCAGGTTCGCGTGCCCGGCTTTCGGCCTGGAAAGGCGCCCCAGGCGCTGCTCGAACAACGGTACGCCAAAGCCGTTGAGGAGGATGTCCTTCGGAGCCTTGTGCCGGACTACTACGACCGGGCCGTCCGTCAGGCGGGCATCTCGCCGGTCCTGGTCGAGATTCCCCCGCTCGAACGTGTGAAGATCAAGCGAGACGCGCCGTTTACATTCACCGCCACGGTCGAGATCAAGCCCCACATCGAGCTCAGGGACTATAAGGCGCCGAATCCCATTTCTTTGAAGCCCGATACGCGCACGGTGACCGACGAACAACTGTCGAAAGGCATGAACGTCCTGCGCGAGCAACACGCCAGACTCGAGGCGCCGCCGGCTGGCCATAAGGCCGTTGAAGGCGATTTCGTAATTTTGTCCCTGGAAGGCTTTCTCGACGGCCAGCCGCTTGAGGGGACCAAGAAGGCGGGGCACCTGCACAAGGTCGGCTCGAAAGCTCCGGTGCTCGGACTGGAGATGGACCAGCACGTTCTCGGTAAAACCGAAGGGGAGACGGTCGAGATTGCTCAACCCTATCCCGCCAACCATCCGGACGCACGCGTCGCCGGGAAAACCGTGACATTCAAAGTGACGGTTACTGCGGTCAAGATCAAGACCCTGCCGGCCTTGGACGATGAATTCGCCAAGGATTGCGGCGCCTATTCGTCTCTGAGCGAGTTACAAGACAGATTGCGCACGGAGATGGAAAAGGCGCTCACGCGCGAAATCGAAGAGGGCTACAAAGACACGATCGTCAAGCGCCTCGTCGAGACCCATCATTTCGATTTGCCCGAGACCCTGATCGAGCGGGAACTCGAGGCGATCATCCGCCAGCAGGTCCAGCAGCGCCAGCGGCGGGGTGGAGAAGGCGGATCTGCGCTCGAAACGTCCGACCTCGCCAAGCTGCGTCAGGACAACCGCGCGGAAGCCGAACGCCGTGTGAAGGTCGGTTTGATTCTGGAAGCGGTCGCTGAAAAAGAACAGCTGACCGTGACGCAAGAAGACCTCGACAATGAAGTTCGCCGGTTGGCGTCCGAGTTGAAGATTGGCCAGGCGGAACTGGTGAAAATGATCCAGGCCGGGGGCCAGGATTCGATCGAAGAGTTGCGCGCTCGGATTCTCGCCGAGAAATCCCTGGATTTCGTATACCGCCACGCAGTGATTCAAAAATAGGCCCAGGCCGGCACGTTCCTGGTGCATTCGGAAAGGAAGAACCTGCATGTTAGTTCCCATCGTCGTTGAACAAACCAATCGAGGGGAGCGGGCCTACGACATCTACTCCCGGCTTCTGAAGGATCGGATCATTTTCCTCGGAGCGCCGATCGACGATGTCTTCGCCAACCTCATCATTGCACAGCTCCTGTTCTTGGAAGCCGAAGACCCTGAAAAAGACATCAATCTCTATGTCAATTCGCCCGGAGGCAGCGTGACCGCGGGTTTGGGCATCTATGACACGATGCAGTACGTGAAGCCGCCGATCAACACTATCTGTCTCGGTCAAGCCGCGAGCATGGGAGCCCTGTTGCTCACCGCCGGAACGAAAGGCAAACGGTTTGCGCTGCCCAATGCGCGCGTCATGATTCACCAGCCGCTCGGCGGATTCCAAGGACAGGCCACCGAAATCGACATTCACGCGCGGGAAATTCTCAAGATTCGCGAACGGCTGAATGAAATCATGGCGAAGCATACGGGCCAGCCCATCGAAAAGATTGCGCTCGATACGGAGCGCGATTACTTCATGTCCGGAGAGGAAGCGAAGCGCTACGGCTTGATCGACGAAGTGATCACGCGGGCGCCTAAATCGTTGAAGGTGGCGTCGGAGAAAGACGGGGCCAAGGACAAGTAATACCGGGAGGACGCATGGCCAAGCAGGAAAAGATGGATCGACACCTTCGCTGCTCGTTCTGCGGCAAAAGCCGCGACGAAGTGCGCAAACTCATCGCAGGGCCTACCGTGTACATCTGCGACGAATGCGTCAACTTGTGCAACGACATCATCGCGGAAGATTGGGAAGAAGCCAAGGAAGAGATTTCTTCGAAACTCAAGAAACCCTCAGAAATCAAGCATCATCTCGATCAGTACGTCGTCGGACAGGAACGCGCGAAGAAGATCCTGTCTGTGGCCGTTCACAACCATTACAAACGCATCTCGGCGAAGGAAAAAGACGTCGACGATGTGGAGCTCCAGAAGGGCAACATCCTGATGGTGGGCCCGACCGGCACCGGCAAGACGCTGCTCGCCCAAACCCTTGCCAAGTATCTGGATGTCCCCTTCACACTTGCCGATGCCACGACTCTCACGGAGGCGGGATACGTCGGCGAGGACGTCGAGAACATCATTCTCAAGCTTCTCCAGGCCTCCGATTATGACGTCGAACGAGCGGAGCGCGGCATCGTCTACATCGACGAAATCGACAAGATCAGCCGTAAGAGCGACAGCCCCTCGATCACCCGCGACGTATCGGGCGAAGGCGTTCAGCAGGCATTGTTGAAGCTGATTGAAGGCACCGTCGCCAATGTGCCTCCGCAGGGCGGACGCAAACATCCGCATCAGGAGTTCATTCAGGTCAACACGAGCAACATCCTGTTTATTTGCGGCGGAGCCTTCGTCGGCTTGGAGCAGATCATCGAGCAGCGGTTGAATCGCAAGGCGATGGGCTTCGGCGCCGAAATCCGCGGCCGCGCGGACGTGCGGCTTGGCGAGTTGTTCGAGCGGGTGCAGCCGGAGGATTTTTTGAAGTATGGCCTCATTCCGGAATTCATCGGCCGTTTGCCCGTCGTGGCGACGTTGGATGAACTGGATGAACGCGCCTTGATCAAGATTTTGACCGAGCCCAGAAACGCGCTCACCAAACAATACGAGAAGCTGCTGTCCTTCGAAAAGGTGAAGCTCAAGTTCACCGAAGGAGCGCTGGGAGCGGTGGCACGCAAGGCGTTCACCCAGAAGACCGGCGCCCGGGGTTTAAGAGCGATTTTGGAAGAAGTCATGCTGGACGTCATGTACGACGCGCCCTCGCAAAAGCAGATCAAGGAAGTCTTCATTACCGAGGACGCCATCCTCGGCAAGCACCCGCCCATCCGTATTTTCGAGCAGGACAAAGACATCAAGACTGCCTAAACGCTGGACATATTTCGCTCTTTCCCTTGGCCGGCCCGGCTGCTTAGCCGGGCCGGCTTTGTTTCGAGAGGGATCGGCGGTGATGCGTGAAAACTCTCGCCTTTTTCTCGACAAGGCGAAACCGTGCGCTATACTTGCCCAAGGAACGCTGGCAGGAGGACGCGTGAAGTATCCGGTGGTTTCTAGCCTGCGACATAAAGGCAAGACGATCGAGTTGGATGCCACGAGGGAGATCCTCACGCTCATCGGCATCAATGGCGAAGCGATGGGAAATCTCTCATGGGATTTCGTGATCGATCAAATTCTCGCCTACCGGAAGCCCCCTGTGTCCCGCGAAGCCAGGACGGAGCCGCGCGTAAGTCTCGCCTTTCGGGTCAAGTACAGGACCCCGGAAGGCCAGCAATTCGAAAGCCGGGCGGGCGGCATCGGCGGCGGAGGCCTGTTCATCGAGAGTCAATCACCGCTGGCCGTCGGGACAAAGCTGTCGCTGGAATTTTCCTTACCGGAGCAGGGCAACGAATGGCTCGCCGCGAAAGGCGTCGTCGCCTGGGTTTGCCCGAAAGCAGATCAATATACATTCAGTCCCGGCATGGGCGTCAGATTCACTGACATCGCCGCCGAGATCCGTAATCGAGTCCTTGAACTCGTGAAATCGTTGCAGCAAGTCGGCCGTCCAGCCGCATAAGCGCATTGCACCCTGTCGCCGTCAGCAGGACCGCATGAAATTTCCAGTGATCGCCACGCCCGGACATCAGGGAAAGACCTTGGAAATCGACCCCGTCCGCGAAGTAATCTCGCTTCAAAATGGCAACGGAGCGGTGCTCGGGGCGGTATCGTGGCTCGATGTCATCGAGCGCATCGTCAACACGGATGAGGACCTTCGCTTCGCCCATGCGCGGGCGCACGCCCGGGCTCCCCTGGCGGTCAAGGTCAAATACACGACTCCGGAGGGAAAACAGTTTGACAGCCTGACCGGCGGCATTGGCGGGGGAGGACTCTTCATCGAGAGCAGTCAGCCGTTGGCGCCCGGCACGGAACTCGCCGTGGAGTTCGCGCTTCCCGACCGCCCGTGGGAAAAGCACAAGGCGAAGGCCAAAGTCGCCTGGACTCGCAATAAGCCCGAGCGCTTTCTGCTGTTCCCCGGTATGGGCATTCAATTCACGGAGATCGAGGACAAGTCGCGACACGACCTGGTCGAGCTCGTCTCGGCGCTCAATCGTTCGCGCGTAACCCCCTGAGTTCCGCCTCAATCCAGCGCCGTACACCCGGATCCGATTCCTTCTCGAGGACCGCATGCAACCATGCGCGGATACCGGTTCCGCTCAGATGCCCGACGTGATAGGCAGCTTCCGCGCGAACGGCCGGTGAGGGATCATTCGAAAGACGCTTCGCGAGTGCCGCCGCCGCCCGCTGATCCCCAGACAGACTCAACGCCGCGACGGCTCCCTGCCGAACGTCGGCATCCGGATCATCCAAGAGCGCCAGGAGGGCTTCCATGAACGGACCCGTCTCGCCCACCAACAGAGCGCGCACGGCCGCGCGCCTCACCTGCACGTCGGGCGCTCGGAGGAGATCGGCGACTGCCCTGAGTTCGGCCGCCGGCGGTTCGATGTCACCGATCGCGATCGCCGCAACCTGCTTGACTCTGTCGGCTGGATCCTGAAGCGCACGAGTGAGACCGGCGATCACGTCCGTATCCGTCGGACCCGCCGTCCGTCCCAGCGCCTGGGCAGCCGCGGCACGAACCGAGGGCATCGGATCTTTAAGAACCGGTAACAGCGCGGGCACTGCCGACCGGTCGCCGATTTTGCCCAGGGATTCCGCCGCCGTCCGCCGGAGTTCCGGAGTGTCGTCACGGAGCAGCGGAATCAATACGGCGATGCCGCGCTCGACGGAGGGCGCCGGGGTCTCCTGAAAACACCCCCATTGCACGACGCAGCAAATCAGAAGGGATAACGAGATTAGGTACGATCGGACGTGCGCGGGGTCGCGCATCATCACGCCGGCTTGGGAGGGTCTTCTTGAACGGCGGGCATCTCACGCGCGGCTTCGATTGATTGTTGAATCTCTTTTTGCGCCGCATCCATTTCCGCCTGGATGGTACGCATCTCAGGATCAACCGAATTCCTGACGTCCGCCACCGCCTGCTTGAACGTCCGCAGCGCGTCGCCGAGTCCCTCACCCAGGTGCTGCATGTCAGCCGGCGACACGCTGCCTCCCGGCTGCGCAGCCTTGGCTTTTAAGGCCGCTTGCTGTGCTTGCACCCGTGCCACGGCATCCTTGTTCACAACGGCCGATGGACGTTTGGCCTGCGGCTTTTGTTGGGCATTCGCCGGAAGCGGAGGATATTGACCTCGCATCATCGGCGTCGGAGCTGCGGCCCTTTCTTCCATGGTTGGCGGCGCTTGACCACCTGTCGCATTTCCGGCTGCAGGTACAGATCGGGGACGTTGAGCCTGAGGCGCCTGGGGCCCCGTCTGATACAGCGCGGCGGCCGTCGTCCCGGGTGTCATTTCAGGTCCGGGTGTATAAGGCGAGGTTGGTTTCGGGCTAGGCGGCGCCGCCGCCGGGACCGCGGCGGCCGACGGAGGAGCCGGGGCTGCACTCGCTTGCTGAGCCGGAGCAGCCGCTGGGGGAACCGGTTCCGGTTGAGCGGCTTCAGCAGGAGGAGGAATGTCATGCACCTCCTTCTTGAATCCCTTGAGCGCCTTGCCGACGCCTTCTCCGATTTGCGGCAGTTTGCCCGCACCGAAAATGATGAGCACGATGGCGAGAATAATGATGAGTTCCGATATGCCCATCGTCCCGAACATGGTCTGATTCCTTTGTGACGAATGGCTGAACGCCGCCCCGACCGAGGCCAGGAGTCACTGTATAGGCCTGTTCACAGCACTGTCAAGGAATGGCCGCCAGGGCTAAAGCAAGGGTGAGAGTTCGGTTTGCAAAGGCAAGCCGAAGACGAGCGCGTCGTCCTCGGTGAGAAACACATCCAACTCGCTTCGTATGCCGAATTCGCCGGGAAGGTAGATCCCCGGCTCGATCGAAAAGCACGTTCTCGGCGTCAACCGCCGTGTGTCCTGAGTTTCAAGTCCGTCGATGTTGGCGCCGTTGCCATGAACCTCTTCACCGATCGAATGTCCGGTCCGATGAACGAACCGTGCGCCATAGCCGGCCGCTTCGATGACATTGCGGCAAGCCGCGTCAACTTCATACCCGAAGGGGCAGCGGCCCGCAAGCATCGTGGCCCGCACAAATTCCAATGCCGCGTCACGGCCCCGTTTGACGATGCCGAACACCGTGCGATGTGGCTCAGGGACGGCGGACCCGGCATAAGCGGTCCACGTGATATCCGCATACACAGAGCCGGCGGCGGCCTGTTTGGCCCAGAGATCGATGAGCACCAGACTGTCTCGTGTAATCGTCGCGGAGCCTGAGGCCGACGGACCGTAGTGAGGATCGGCGCTGTGTTCGTTCACCGCCGCGATTGGGGCGCTGGACGTGAGCATGCCTGCGTCCCGTATGCGGGATAGAATGAACTGTTGCAAACCGTACTCAGTCAGATCCTTTCCCCTGGTCAGAGCGTCCCGCACGTGATCGAACGCTTCATCGACGATGCGCCGAAGCGCGGCTGCGGCGTATTGATGAGACTCGAGCTGCCGGTCGGTCCAGCGCGCTTCGAACAGTTGAATCAAATCGCCGGAGCTCACCACCTCCACTCCAAAGCTTCTGACCAACTCGAGAGTGCCGGCATCGACACGCGAAACATAAGGGACCGCATTCATGGGTGAATACTGCATGGCGATGCGGCGGCTCCCGTTCAAAATGCCGCCGAGGAGTCGGCGCTGCTCCTGCCACGACACGTACTCGCCGCGGTCTCCCGGCAGCTCATCGAGCACATGCGGCTCAATGCGGTGAAGTAATTTGCGCGGCGAACCTTGCACCGGGATCCAGTAATACCAGCGCCGGGTCACATGCATCGCGGGATCGAGCAGGAGGACCCGATAGCCGAGCGGATCGCTGCCCCGGAAATCGTAGAAAAGCCAGCCCTCGAGGCCATGCTGCCGAAGGGCCCGTTGGATCTCGAGCACTCTTTCTGCCTGCGCGGCATTCTGCATGCACGGCATCTTATCGTCAGTGTTTCGGAGGGTCAACGAAGGGACCGGTCAACCAGGGGTCCACATGATACAATGCCGGCACGATGATCGACCGTGCATCTGACCTCTCTCAGTTCCGTGTGACACTGTTCGTAGGGCCACAGCCAGTGGAGGGCAAACCCTTCACCCAGTCCACCGTCTATAACGTCAAGAAGCGCAGCTGGAAAGGTGGGATCCAGGTGGCGGTTGAAATGAACCAACCCCAGATCGACCGTCTCAGCACGGCCATCGGCTTTGATCAATGGTTGGAGGAGGCCCTGCTCGCGGCTCCGCATGAGGAGCGCGCGGCTTACCATGACCGGGCGCACGAGCTTCTTATTCAAGCCCTGGCCTGGTGCAAGCTGGATCTGCTGTTGCAATCCGGCATCACCCAGAAAAATCAATGTCTCACCGCCGACACATTCGTTGCCGAACTGGACGTAATTGTCCCAGAAAAACGGGACTACATCGCCTCCCATGTCGCGGCAGAACTTGATCTTCTTCCACACAATCCCCATTAACGAGCGTTCGGCGCGGAATCGTGGTAGGGGGTTTGCAAGCAGAGTCGAATTTGTTATAACGCCACATCGCTGCGCCCGGGCAATTCGGATTCTAACGGTGCAGCCACGTTCACTTTGTCGTGGAAGGAGGATCCTCCGTGAAACTACAGCTAATGACATCGACGGGTTCTGCGGTTTTTTTCCGGCTCGTCGCGATCGGTCTGGTCGTCGCGCTGTGCACCGTCCCGTCGGTGCCCTCGGCATGGAGTCAAGAACCCCTGCCGTCCGCATCCAGCGATACGGAAGGCGGCAGCGCCTCGAGCGCCGGCATGGGCGCGGCGGCCGGCTTGTCGACCTTGCTGTATCTTCCCTTGAAGGCTGCCTTCGCTATCGGCGGCGGGGTGGTCGGCGGGCTGGCCTATGCATTTTCCGGCGGAAATGAGAATGCGGCGAAGAGCATCTGGACGACCAGCATGTACGGAACGTACATCATCACGCCCGATCATCTGCGAGGAGACAAACCGATTCGTTTTCTCGGCGTCCCCGAAGCTGAGACGGCCACAGCCATCGCGCCTCTCGAACCCGCACCGATGGAGCCCCTTCGCTGACCGATGAAACCGCTCATCGGCGTGACACCAGACTTCAACGCCGGTGATCGAAAAGAATGGGGCGGACGAGAACCCACCTACTTTCTGCGCGCCCGGTATGTGCGTGCGATCGAAGACTTGGGCGGCATTCCTATCGTCCTTCCGCTCGTCGCTGATCTCGACGCCCGGAGCCGTCTCCTCACCCATATCGACGGCCTGCTCTTGACGGGCAGCGGTCCCGACCTGGCTCCCGAACTCTACGGCGAGCGGCAACGCTACAAATTCCGCGTCATGAGCCAGCGTCGGGCCACCTTTGAACTGGAGATGGCGCAATTGGCCAAGGCCGCCGATCTGCCTGTCCTCGGGATCTGCGGCGGCATGCAGGCTCTCAATGTGGCGTTCGGCGGCAGTCTCTATCAAGACATCGATTCGCAGCGGCCACAGCCGCTTCGGCACCGGCAATCGCTCCCGGCGACTGAGCTGACCCATGCGGTGAAAATCGCTCCCAAAAGCCTCTTGCACCGGATCGTGAAAGCGAAGACCCTGCGCGTCAACAGCTCCCATCACCAGTCCGTCAAAGTAGTGGCCCCGGCCCTCACCGCCACAGCAGTCGCGCCGGACGGCGTGATCGAAGCCATTGAATCATCCTCGCAGCGATTCCTGTTGGGCATCCAATGGCACCCTGAATTTCTGTTCGACCGTTACGAGCGTCATCGGCGGCTGTTCGAAGCCTTCCTTGCAGCTGCACGGCGGCGGTGACCGGATGTCCTTGGCAGTTCACACGCCCCGGAAACCGCCTGCTATACTTGAGGACAGATGGACCATCGCGATGTCCTTAGCCATCCGTCCGTGGCCGCACCGGCCGTTAGAGGCCCGGTGATCACCCAGCTCTTCCGCACGAAGCCCATCGAACAAATCCTGGCGGACGCCGACCATCCGGCGCACCGTCTCAAGAAATCGCTGACCGCCTGGGATCTCACTTGTCTCGGAATCGGGGCCATTATTGGCACCGGAATCTTTGTGTTGATCGGAACGGCCATCGTCGGGGATGCCCATCGGCCGGGCGCCGGTCCGGGGATTGTGCTCTCGTTCATCCTGTCGGGCATGACTTGTGCGCTCGCCGCACTCTGCTATGCGGAAATGTCGGCGATGATCCCCGTCGCAGGGAGCGCGTACACATTTTCCTATGCCACGCTCGGCGAGCTGCTGGCTTGGCTGACCGGCTGGAACCTCATTTTGGAATATGGCGTCGCCTGTGTGGCGGTCGCGATCGGCTGGTCAGGCTATTTCAACAACTTGTTGGGGCTGGCGGGCATCGATCTGCCCCTCTGGGCGACGCGAGCCCCGGGAGGACCTGATGGAGGTATCGCCAACATTCCAGCCGCCTTGATCGTCCTCCTGGTTACCGTGATCCTTGTGGTCGGCATCAAGGAAAGCGCCCGCGCCACCGGGGTCGTCGTCGTCGTCAAACTTGCCGTGATTCTCTTCTTCATTGCAATCGGCAGCACGTCCATCGATCCCGGAAACTGGACTCCCTTCATGCCGCAGGGGTTTGCCGGAGTCGGCGCAGCGGCGGCCATCGTGTTCTTCGCGTACATCGGATTCGATGCCGTCTCGACCGCCGCCGAAGAAGCCAAAAATCCCACACGCGACGTGCCGATCGGCATTATCGGATCGTTGAGCCTCTGCACCTTCCTGTATATTGCCGTCGCTGCCGTCCTGACCGGATTGATTCCGTCGTCGCAGATCGACATACATGCGCCGGTCGCGGAAGCCCTCAGGCTGGTCGGCTTCAAATGGGGAGCGGCAGTCATCGCGATCGGAGCCGTCGCAGGCATCACGAGCGTGCTGGTCGTCATGATGCTCGGCCAAATCCGGGTGTTCTTCGCCATGTCACGGGATCAACTGCTGGGCACCTGGCTCTCAAAAGTCCACCCACGGTTCGGGACGCCGCACCGCGCAACGATCCTGACAGGCATTGCCGTCGCAATCCTGTCCGCCTTCATCCCCATCGGCGAAGCCGCCGACATGACCAATATCGGCACGTTCTTCGCGTTCGTCCTCGTGTGCATCGGCGTCATCGTGCTGCGGTACACCAGGCCCGATCATCCTCGGCCGTTTCGGCTCCCATTGATGCCGCTCGTGCCCATCCTGGGAACGTTGGCCTGTCTGGGGCTTATGTGGCAGCTGCCTCGGATCACCTGGCTCCGGTTCGTGGTCTGGACCATCGTCGGCATCATCGTCTACCTCGCCTACGGCTTGAAGCACAGCCGGCTGTCGGCAAATACGCCGGCATCGGCCTCTCGCGCTTGAGCAACCTCCGCTGGCGCTGCACTGCCCTCAATAGACGAGCAGGACAACACGTCCGCCCTGCATGGGGGCAGGACGAGCGCATTTGATGAGCCTGTTAGTTCGATTCGCCCGATGACGGGGCGGAGGGAGCAGATCCCGATGGCGCTTGAGGTTGAGGGTTTGATGAAGCAGCGGGCGCTGCAGCGGCGGCAGGAGCAGACGGCTTTGGAGCAGCAGCCGGCTTCGGCGGCGCCGGCTTCTCAGGCTTGATGCCGCCTTCCCAGGAGGGGCCTGAGTACATGTCGGCCGATAGCCCCTTGGCCTTCCACTTCTCTTCGAAATCGGCGGCCGCCTTGTTCGGCGACTCGCCCGTGCCGACGACTCCGTTCCAGGGATAGACCTTGGGCCCGATCTGACATGAGCCGTTAGACCGCTTCAGATAGAGGGCAATCGGATTTCCCCGATAGGGCCCAAGGTAGATATGGACGCATCCGACGTATTCAAGCAATTGCGCCATGCCGTCTCCAGGGAGGGGCATGATGCCACAATGTGGATGGGGAGGCAAGGACCGGGCCCGCCCGGAGGCAAGGGTTTAGGGCGACACTGCCAGCGGTTGAGCCGGCCGTTTCCGAACGAGAAAGACGCCCACGACTAGCACCATGATGACGGTGACGTTCAAGCCGACATCCATGAGGTATTGATAGAACTGCGTTTCCGTCATATTGAGCTGGTGGGACAACTCCGCACTGGCCGTGAGCACCCGCCTCGTACAGGCGATAATGCCGACGGCAAGGTAGGGCTCCAAGTCGAGGACCTCCGTCTGCAGAAACCGGATGACGGTTCGAAACAACTCGAGCAGAATGATGACGAGTAACAGATCGTTCAAGAGCTTCAGCCCGGAAGGGAGAAGGCCCGCCTGGCCCGCTTTCACGATAAAGACGTACCAGGCATGCGCGAAAAGGAGCATGCCCAGCACGAGAAGACTGAAGCCGGCGGTCAAATAGCCGAGCCGGTCCAACCACTCCATGACGCCGCACCAGCGCTTCATAACTTCCCTACGATCCTGCATGGGCACCCCCATCACATCCGCTATGCGTTCCCTTCGGGCGCGTTCGGCGGCGGCTCCGACCTCCGCATCTGATCGTAGCCCAGATCACGCTTGGAACTGACCGTCAACGAATGCCCGCAACACCGGATTTCTTTGAAGCCAGCCCCCCCATCCATGATCATGACTCGCAAGCCGCACGAGTCGGGATACAGCTTCTTTTCATCGAGGATGATGCCCGCGGGCATCTCTCCCCGTTTACGTCCTTTGGAGCTGACCAGCGACGGCACGACATCGGCATCCGTCAATTCATGGTCGCAGCAGAGGACTTTTTCGAACCCTTCTCCGCCGCCCATGACCTTGAGGAGAAGGCCGCAGGAATCGGGATGGCGCTTGCGCTCGTCGATGAGATCGCCCTTTTTGACTCCCATGAGGCGTCCGCTCGCTTGCACCGGTGAGTGCCTACACGACCCGCTCAGCCGCTTTCTTTTCCATTCGCATGTTCGCGTGCCGGATGCTCTGCAACAACGCCTGATGCGTACGGCAACCGGCGATCAACTTGGCCTCGGAAATCACCGCCGGCCGGTAGGGCAGCAGGTAGCGCTGCTTGATCCGCTGGATGCGCGCGACAGAGAGATCCAGCCGTGCGGTGTCGATGGTGCCGGAAGCCACTGCCTTCTCGATCGCTTCGAAGGCGGCGATCTCCCGGTCACGCTCCTTGCAAATCAACAGCACATCGCAGCCGGCCAGGAAGGCGCGGACCGCCGCGTCTCCGGGGCCATAATGATCCACGATCGCATGCATCTCGAGATCATCCGTGAGCACGACTCCGTCGTAGCCCATCTGTTCGCGGAGGAGATGCGTAACGATGTCGGGAGAGAGCGTTGCAGGAAGCCGGTCGTCCAGTGCTCGGTACAGCACATGCGCGGTCATGAGTGAAGCAATGCCCGCAGCGGTTGCCCGGCGGAAGGGGGCGAACTCGACCGTTTCCAACCGTTCACGCGGGGCGTCCACGACCGGAAGCTCTTTGTGGGAGTCGGCGTTCGTATCGCCGTGACCGGGAAAATGCTTGCCGCAAGCCACAACCTTGGAGTCCTGGAGCCCGGCGGCTGTGACCAATCCCATTTCAATGACTGTCTCGGGATCGGAACCGAAGGCCCGGTCTCCTATGACGGGGTTGCCCGGATTGCTATTGACGTCCAACACGGGGGACATGTTCATGTTGATGCCCACCGATTTCAATTCCTTGGCGATCGTCGCTGCCGCCGCATACGCCAGCTCGCCCGAATGGCAGCGGCCGATCAGCTGGCAAGGCGGGAAGATGGTAAAGCCCCGCGGCAGACGCGAGACGCGTCCTCCTTCCTGGTCGATCGCGATCAACAGCGGCGATTTGGGGCTGCAGTGCTGGAGGTCGTTGGTCAGTTGAACGATCTGCTCGACGGATTCCAGATTCCTCGAGAAGAGGATGACGCCGCCCGGTTTGTACTCCTTGAGAAAGGCGGAAAGATCGGGCGTCACGCTCGTGCCCAGGAATCCGACCATGAAGAGCTGTCCGATTTTCTCGCGTGACGTCAGCTCGAGACGCGCCACCTCACAGGCTCCGATCGATAAGGTACTGGATCAACAGCCTCGTGCCGATGCCGGTCGGCCCCTTGGGAATGTAGGCCCGCTCCCGCTCGCTCCAATCGGTGCTGGCGATATCGATGTGCACCCAGGGGCCATCGCCCGCGAACTTGCTCAGGAACAAGGCCGCCGTGATCATCCCGCCGCCTCGCCCGCCGATATTGCGCATGTCCGCGACGTCGCTGCGAAGCTGTTCAAAATATTCGTCCCAAAGCGGCATCTCCCATACCCGCTCGCCTGCCTTGAGCCCGGACTTCTGCACTTGCGCCTTCAACCTCTCATCTGTGCCGAACATGCCGATGGCGAACTGGCCGAGCGCGACCACACAGGCTCCGGTCAGGGTGGCGATGTCGACCAGCGCAGCGGGATGATAGCGTTGGGCGTATGCAAGCGCGTCGGCCAGAATCAACCGGCCTTCCGCGTCGGTATTTTGCACTTCGACCGTTTTCCCTGACAGCGTTTTGACGATATCGCCGGGCTTCATGGCCCTTCCGCCCGGCATATTTTCCGCGACCGGCAGCACGCTGACGAGACGGAGGGGCAAGCGCAGCCGCGCCGCCGCCCGTACCGCGGCCAGCACTTCGGCGCCTCCCGTCATGTCCGCTTTCATGTGTTCCATGTTTTCGGCGGGCTTGAGCGAGATTCCTCCGGTGTCGAACGTGATGGTTTTGCCGATGAAGACGACGGGACGCTCATCTTTTTTCTTCGATCCGTTGTATTCAAGAATGATGAACTTCGGCGGCTCGTGACTGCCCCGCGCCACACCGAGGAGGGCACCCATCCCGAGTTGTTCCATGTCTTTCTGCTCGAGTATTTTGAGATTCAGCACTTCCTCTTTCGCGATCTTCTTGGCTTCGTTCGCAATCCGCGTCGGCGTCATCACGTTCGAGGGATGATTGCAGAGGTCCCTGACGAGTACTGCGGCTTCCGCAGTCGCGAGGCCGCGGCGTATGCCCTCGGACAACGGCCGCGTCTGTCCCTTCTCGGGAGTCAAAATGAACATCCGTTCGATGTTGGCCGGAGTCCCGTTGTCGCTCCGATAGGTGGTGAATTGATAATTCCCGAGGATCGCGCCTTCGGTCATGGCTTGAGCGACCTCGAGAGAGGTGTGTCCTTTGGGCGTCACTGCTGGCACAACGGCCGCGAACGAATCCACCTTGCACTGCCGGACCCGCTTCACCGCATGTCCAAGCGCCTGGCGGATCGCATCCAATGTCACTTGATGCTTCTTGCCCAAACCGACCAGCAGCAGGCGTTTGGCCGGCACTTTCCCATGAGTGTGATAGACGACCACCTCTCCGGCCCGCCCTTCGAACTCTCGCGACTGCAGCAGTTCGCGCAGCAAGCCGCCGAGAACCTTATCGAGTCCCGATGCGGCAGTCTTGCCGAGCGGTTCTCCTTCGCAGTGCGTGACCACCAGCACTTCCGCTGCTTCGCCTTCCGCACGGCCGACCTTCGTCTCGATCTGCATCATCTTCATTCAACGCTCTCCTTGTTCGCGTTCCAGTTCTCCGCGCCTACCCTGCCGATAGGGCTCACACGCCGCGCATATCGGGCGTCCAAATAAACTTGTGCAGCTGCAACTGCACCCGGACAGGCAGGCGGTCCGCCAATACCCATTCGGCGAGCTGGCGCGGGTCCATGGAACCAAAGACCGGGCTCATGAGCACCGTGCAGCGGCGCGCCAACTGCTGTTCTGCAATCAGATGAGAAGCCCATTCATAGTCGGACCGATCGGCGATCACAAACTTGGCTTCGTCGTGCGCCGTCAGGCGCGCCAGATTCGGCCACTGCATACGGTCCGACATGCCACTCCCCGGGCATTTCACGTCGAGGATCACATGCGCGCGGGCGTCCACCGGGGCAGTGTCGATGGCGCCGCTGGTTTCGATCAGAACGTCATGCCCTCGATCGCACAGGGTCGCGATGAGCGCGAAGGCTGCCGATTGAGCGAGGGGTTCGCCGCCCGTAATTTCTACCAGTCGGCAGCCATAGGATTCGACCTTCGCCACGATCTCGTCAATCGACAGTTCGCTGCCGCCATAGAACGCATACTCGGTGTCGCACCACGTACAGCGCAGAGGACAGCCCGTCAGCCGAACGAAGACACAAGGCCGCCCTGCAAAAGTCGATTCACCCTGGATGCTATGGAAAATCTCGGTGACGCGCATCTCACAGCCACTTCACGACCGGCCACCCCCGTTCACGGGCGACCCGACGCATCCCTCGTATCGGATTGACCACAACGGGGTATCCCACCAAATCCAAAATTTCCGTGTCGCCCGGGCTGTCGCCGTAGGCAAAGGAACTCGCAAGCTCGAGCCCCTTTTCCTGTGCGTGGGACATGATCAATTGGCGCTTCCCGGCCGCATAGGGGAGGGGAGGCACGACTGACCCCGTGTAGAGACCGCCGTGCCGCTCGAGCCGGGCCGCGAAGAGGGTAGGGACATTCAGCGCAGCCGCAAGCGGCGCAATCAGAAAATCCGGAGCGCCGGAGATCAGAATTAGCTGGTGGCCCGATTGCCGGTGTGCCTCGAGCCGTTCGCGGCCCTTTCCCGAAACCCTGTTGAGCATGTCGTCCTGGAAAAACTCCTTGGCGCACGCCTCGATGACGGACGGATTTTTTCCTTCAAGATACAGCTTTCGCTCGCGCAGGGGGTGAAGGGTGACGGATGGGCTCTGCCGGATCAGCCAGGAGAGACTTCGGCGTACTTCATGCCAGCCGACCAGCCCTCTTCGCCACAAGTATCGAAAGAACCGCACTTCACAGGCTTGTCCCGGGATGAGTGTGTTATCGACATCAAACAACGCCGCCAGCGATGCCGCGGGCGCGGTCGTGGCCGCTCGTATGAGAGAGGGATGAAGGTCGTGATAGCCGTGCATGGTATTGGATCAATCGGCGAGCAATAGACGGCCAATCTTACAGAACAGGCCGTTGATTGACAAGGATTTTGGCCTACTTCTATAATGCCGCTCCCTCTCAATAATGAACAGGTCGAATGACTGAGGCCCCGCTCAAAATGTCCTTGAACGAGGCCGCAGGAAGCGAAATGCCGAGGCGTACGCGGTTGTTACGCCGCAGTGAAGCAGGCGACCGAGAACGAAGTTGAAGGGCATTTTCAGCGGGGCCCGAAGCCGAAGTGGTGGAATGGCAGACACGCACGTTTGAGGGGCGTGTGGCGAAAGCCGTGCGGGTTCAAGTCCCGCCTTCGGCACCAATAAAATGCTAAACGACGCTAACAGAGCGGCGTTTTAGAGCGAGTCTCTCAAGAACGTAGCTTGCTACAACGGGGCTACGTCTTGGGAGGGAATTATGTCTACAGTTCGTCAGCCGTTCCTGCCGCCGTGTCTACTACCGCCCCGTTACGATTCCAAAGAAGCTTGGACAATATCTCAAAGGCAGGAAACAGGTATGGAGGTCTCTCAAGACTGCCGTCCAGACCAGGCAGACGTTCGGTCTTCTCGATTCGATGCTGACACAAAGAGGTTGTCCCTGACCCTCAACAAACACGGCGAGCGTATGCCTACGGCTGTCCTCGTCGATTGCATGAGCCAAAAGCGATCAGAATTGACCGGCCTCGACAACATCATCGAGGGTATTGATATCAAGCCAATGGCCCACAGTATAAAGAACGCGGATTTGTTCTCCAGACGCAAGCAGTTGCTCAAGGAGGAAGGGTATGTTGGCTTTCCGATTCTTTGGGTCGGCTAACAGAATGTCGAGCAGATGCTGAAGCCGACCTAATCCAGAAGAGGATATTTTGAGAAAACCCATCCATACTCCATGAATTTCTTCCCGGGTGATGGCCTCTCCAAGCCGCCGAAGATAGATTTTGGTATCGAAGGTCTTTTTGGAATTGGGCATCGAACAGGTCACAAACCCGCCCAGGCGCGCATAGCTGCCCTGGTGCTGCCAGGCACTGTCGACAAAGATCACAAAGTCATCTTTTTCCTGGAGCAGCGCTTGAGGGATATACCGGTTAAACAGCACATCGCCGTAGGAAATGATGAGGTCCTTTGATTTTTTTGGTGATCGTAACGCACAAGACAATGAAACCAATTCACCGGTTTCAGCAAAATCGTCGTTGTCGACGTATCTCAAGTTGGGAAGGTTAACGGCCTCTTTCTTGTAGCCGCGAACCACAGAGATATCCTTTACCCCCGTCCCGTTATAGGCATCGACAATGTGAGAGAGAATCGATTTACCTCGCACTTTCACCATCGTCTTGGGCTGATGTTCTGTCAACTCTCCTAGTTCCAGGCCTTGCGAAGCGGCCAAGACAATAGCAGAGGCCTCTTCAGCGCCCCGTGGCAGATACCGCTCTTCCGCCTCCTGCAGCTCAGCTGCATTCTGCAGACGGAAGATTTCGGAAACCGGGACAACCTTGTCTTCAATGGAGAGGAGATTTTCGCTTTCTTTTAGGGAGGAGGCAGTTTTCTGCATCGCGTCAACAGCACTCCTGAGCAGGTGGTTGGCCCAGATCACCATCGAAAACTTCGCTTGCCGGAACACCTCCGTCGGAGTGGCATAGTATTTTGTCGGCACAATCACGACTGGGCAGCGGTCTCCCCATTCACGCTTAAAGGCCAGAATTTCATCAGGGATCGACAGCGCGCTGTGGATCAGAATGCCATCCGCTCCCGCCTTGTGATAGGCGTCCGCTCGCCGTAGGGCTTCTGATAGGCCCCATCCGCAAATAAAAGCCTCCACCCGCGCGATTATGCTGAAGTCCGGGTCGGATTGGGCATCTTTGCCCGCTTTGATCTTGCCGCAGAATTCATCAATATCAGCCAAGGGCTGCGTATCACCTTTCAGGAAACTATTTGTTTTGGGAAAGAGTTTATCCTCAATACAGACGGCAGCGACGCATCGCTGTTCCAATTTTCTAATCAGACGCTGCATATTGTTAAAGTTGCCATAGCCCGTGTCGCCGTCGAGCAGAATGGGGACCCTGGCTGCGTCCGTCATAAATTCCAGCACTTCAAGTACCTGGGTCCAGCTCGCCTCATTGTTATCGCGAACGCCAAATTGCGCGGAAATGGCCAATCCGCTTGCCCAAATTCCTGGGAATCCAGCTTCTTCTACAATTCGTGCGCTTAAGCCATTATGGGCTTCACAGATGAACTCAAGACGGTCCGAGTGTAGAAGCTGGCGGAACTGAGTTGTGCGATGAGGTGCAGCAGCGCGCGGCATATAACACCCCGCAATGGAGACAGTAAGTAGCTAATTAGTAACCGACTAGAAAATCAACACTGACGTAGTCCACAACCCTACAAAAGTAGTCACATAGCCGCAATTTCCTCGGCGTCGGGCGTCGAGCGGCTGAGAGTCCGTCGGCCGCTTCACCGTGGCTAGTCTCGGTCGGTCCACGTCAGCTTGGTGTGCCTCCTGTTGGCACTGAGCGTGAATAATCTACTTCTGAGCTACTTGTCAACGGACGGAGGAATGAGCTACGGTGCGGGCCATGTCAACAGCTACGGTCCTGAGAGAAGAAGGTTTGCGAATCAAGAGTCGATGACTCACGGAGCAGCGATGCCCCTAGCCGGTGCAACCTCCTCACGCCGCCGCAGTACCGCGCCCGTCAAACCGTCTTCGATCAGGCTGCTCCTCGTCGACGATCATGAAGTCGTGCGCGTGGGTCTTCGAACCGTCCTCCACAACAATCAGGGCATTACGATCGTCGGCGAGGCCGACAGCAAGGCCCGGGCCGCAGCGGAAGCCAAGCGGCTGCGCCCCGACGTGATCCTGATGGATGTCCGTCTTCCTGACGGGAGCGGTGTCGAAGCCTGTCGCGACATCTTGTCCGACCAACCGACCGCGCGGGTCATTTTCCTGACCTCCTACACGGATGACGACTCGGTCCTTGCGGCAGTCCTGGCCGGGGCCTACGGGTACGTATTGAAGGAGATCGATTCGGCGGCGCTCATTCGCGCGATCCGTACCGTATCGACGGGGCGTTCGATTCTCGATCCCGCCGTGACAAAGCGGGCGCTGGAATGGATCAAGACGGTTCCCACTTCCGAAGGCGCGGCGCGTCCGTCCTCACTGTCGCCTCAAGAAGAGCGGGTTTTGGCATTGGTGGCTGACGGATTGACGAACAAGGAAATCGCTTCGACGCTCAAATTGAGCGACAAAACCGTCAAAAACTACCTGGCCAACATGTTTCAGAAACTTCATATCTCCCGGCGTGCGCAGGCGGCGGCCTTCTTTGTAAAGCGCACTGTATAGTCCCGGCGCATCGACGAAAACGCATCCGATCGCGCTTCAAACACCAATACCATCAGCATGCCGTCGTCTTGGACAACGTCTGTGAACGCCGTTTTGGGTGGGCTTGTCGTCGCCGTCGGAGCCTGGTTGGCCTCCAACGCCGTCTCCGTCTATACGGCGGCGGTTGTGTTCACTGCGGCGGCGGCCTTTTTGTCGTGGCGCGGCGGGACCGTCACGCGCATTTGGGCCTGGACGACGTTCCTCCTCGGCCTCGAGTGCTTTGCCTGGCCGATCATGACGATGCTACAGATCCGGTCTGCAGGCGGAGACCCGTCCGACGAAGACATGGGGGCTATACTCTCGGCGACGTTCATGGGTCTGTTCTCCGCCGTGTTTTGGCTCGCGTTCTCGTATGGGCTTTTCAAACGCAGCAACGAGGGGACGCCGACAGGCGAACCGGCGCCCGCACGGAAAAAAGGGTAGGGCTTACCACATATCGATCGGATCCACGTCGACATCGAACTTGACGGTGCGCCTGCCATAGCCGGACTCGAGTTCGGCGAGTGTCGATTGAATCGCCTGCACTGCGTAGATCCCCGGACGGGATTTAATCAGGATCTGGCGCCGGTAACGACCGCGGACCCGCGCGACGGGAGATCGAACCGGCCCCATGAGCGCGAGGTCGCCCGACGCAAGCGCGGCCTTTGCCGCACGGGTCAATCTCGCAGCCCAGTCTTTGGCTGCCCGTTCAACGGCCGATTCTTCGACGCCTGAAACATGCAGGACGATGACGCGCAAGGCCGGCGGGAAGCCGAGCGCCGTCCTCTGCATCCATTCCTCCGTTTTAAAGATTGTTTGATCATGCCGGGCGACTGCCTGTATGGCGTGGTGCGAGGGGAGATAGGACTGGATGATCACCCGGCCGCCCGCCGACATCGGCTGCACCAGCGTGGCGGCGTCGTGAAGCAAATGAAACGTGCGTTCAGCCGCCCGAAAATCCGGAAGACTCAGGCCTGCATCCGCCTGCACGGCGCCCGCGAGCCCGAGCGTCGGCACGATTTCGCTCTTTAACAGGACTTGGGTACCGAGGAGCACATCCCACTCCCTGCGGCGCACCCGTTCCCAGACGCCCGCAGCTTCCTTGGACCTGCGAAGCGTCTCTCCGTCCACCCGCAACACCCGAGCCAAGGGAAATCGCCGCCTCACTTCTTCTTCCAATCGCTCTGTGCCTTCCCCGACCGGTTGCAGGCGGGCGCTCCCGCAGGCGGCACACAGGTCGGGAGTCGGCTGCATGCCGCCGCAGTAATGGCAAAACAGCACCTGTTTCTGTCGCGAAAACGCGAACGCGACGGCGCAGAGGGAGCATCGCGGCGCTTGACCGCAGTCTCGGCACAGCAAAGCGCCCGCATACGCTTTTCGATTGAGAAACAACAGTACGCCGGCCTCGCGGGCAATGGCATCGCGCATGGCCTCATACAGCCGCGAACTCAACAGCAACCGGCGATCCTCGCCTCGAAGGTCCACGACTTCCACCTGAGGCCAGTTATCGGCACCTTCAGGCGCTTGCACTAAAGCGTCCGATGCTTCCACGCCCGAGGCCTCGAGCGAGAGATGCGCTGACGCCAAGACGAGCAGCGCCTGCTCTTGCTGCGCTTTCATCCAGGCCACTTCGCGCGCGTGGTACCGGGGCTCCATCGGCTCTTTCAATGCGGGATCCTCCTCGCGATCGACCCAGATCAGTCCGATGCCATGAAACGGAAGGAAGAGCGCTGCTCTCGTTCCGACCACCACGGATACCTTGTTCTCGCAAATACGCCGCCAGGTGTCCGCTCTTTTCTTGTCAGGCATCATGCTGTGGAAGACGGTGGTCGTCCAGGCGGCATCATCCAGGGCAGCGGCCAGCGACTCGGCCCGACTCGCCTCGCCCGTGATCACGAGGACGTTGCGGCCTTGTGTCACGGTCAGGCCCACGGCGGATCGAAGCAGTGCAAGGCGTTCGGCGGAAGGCGCCTCCACCATGCGACGGGACGCCTTCCTGGTTTCCAACATGCGGAGCAGAGGACTCTGCCAATCGTGAACCTCGGCCGGCATGCCTGCGACTGCGGCGAGTGGCTGTCGCTCGGCAGAGAATAGGGGAGCGACCGCCTGCGCGGCCGGTTCAGCCGAGCGTCCCTGTACACGATGTGCGTGGCTGGAGACCTTATGCGCCCATCCACGATCGAGAATGGAACCGACGACATCCGCATCGCCGGCGGCCTTGGCACTGGACAGACGCGAGAGAGAAATGCCCAGGGGACGGCGCTTGAGTCGCTCGAGCAGCTGAATCATCGCAGGAGAAACTGATTCCTTGGCGGCGAGGGCGTCTTGACCCTCCTTCGTCAGGATCAGGCGGCTGCGCTCGACGGTGGTCGGCTTCGGCGGGAGCACCAGCCGCAGGCACTGGCCCCATGGAGCAACATACGTCTCTGCCACGTTCTTCGCCAGCTCAAGCAGAGGTGGAGTAATTTCCGTGACCGGACCGGCGGTCACCAGCGTCCGAATGGCTTTGAGGCGTTCGAGGGGTACTGCCGCAGGGCAGTTGGACGTCAGCGCAATGACCGCGCCTTGAATAAAGGACCGGCCGAACGGCACGAACACCAGGTGGCCGACACGCAAAATTGGCCGTAGCTGATTGGGAATCACATATGTGAAGGGGCCGGCAAAGTGGCGCGGGACGATGACGTCTGCAAAGAGAGGCGCATCGAGCATGCGGCATTGTAACAGCAGAGATGGAGACGGGGAACCATGGAAGCGCCCGTGGAGCGGGCCACGCGATGCGGCACGCTCCAGGGTCGGAGAAACGGTGTTACTGGCCCGAACGACCCGGCTGATCGGCCTTGTCTGGTGAAGTCGGCACTGAAGCGCTCTCACCGACGGCAGGATCGGGAACGACTTCCGGCGAATTGGGATGGTTCTCTTCTACGGAAACCGGCTTGTCCGCCGGCGCAACCGGGTCCGTTTTGCCAGCCGATTCAAGGCCGGAGACGCGATACTCATCGGCGGCAGCTTCAGCAGGACGGGCTGCAGGCTCGGGAGCGGCAGCAGGAGCGGGGCTCGCGTCCGCATCATACAGCACGATCTCCACCCGGCGGTTTCTTGAACGGCCGGCTTCAGTAGCGTTGCTCATCACGGGCTTGGTCGCTCCGTAACCAATCGAGGAAATCCGCGCCGAATCGATGCCTGATTTCTCCACCAGGTAACGCAACACCCCGGAGGCGCGCGCTTTCGAGAGATCCCAGTTCGTGGCGTACATCGATTTCAACGAGGGACCGATCTCCATGCTGTCCGCATGGCCTTCGACGCGAATCATCTGATTCGGCGGGGCGGCTTTCACGAGTTCGACGAGTTGCTCGAGGGTTTGGTAGCCTTCGGGCTTGATGCGCGCCTCTCCCGATTCATAGTGCAGCTGCTTCATGAGATCGTTCAGCGTATACCGCGTCTCGCGCGCCGCATTTTGGACCGCTCGCTTTTCGATGGAAGGCTCTTGGGACGACTGATTCATGGACGGGGCGGGCGTGATCGACGGCGGTGCCGCTGGAACGATGTCGCCCTGATACCTGGACCGGAATTGATCGCCTACGAGAATCCGTGAGACCGATTTCGTCACGAGGGCGGTGGACGTGCGGCCTTCGGTCGACAAGACTTTCACCTCTCCGACCTGGCGCGGCGGCAGCGCACCGCCGTAGCGGACGAGGTCCATCCGGTCGCCCTGGCGCAGTCCGTCCTCCCATCCACGATCGAGATAGACAATGTTCCGTTGTGCGACTAGAGTCATTTGCAAGTCCGCCTGCAGTTCGATCACCATGCCGCTCACGTCGCCGGATGCAGCCTCGGGCGCCGCCTCATCGTTGGTTGGCGCCGTGAACTTCATGACCGGATCACCGGGAGCCGCCGACCCGAACGCGCGCAAGGCGCGGGCGGTCGTCAGCCGGTCGTCGACCTGAACCACCTGAACGACGGCCAGCCTCGAGATCAAGTACCCGAGATATTGACCTGTCGCGGGATGAAATACCTTTCGCGTGCGCTTGTAGACGGTGTACAGGTCGCCCACGGCCGCGTCTGCGGGGTTTTTTAATTTCAAATAGAACACATCATTCTGGCCGAGCCGCATGCGATTGCCGACGGTTTGATTGTCGCCGGTGATGACGTTCACCACACCATCTTGAGGCGTAACCCGCTGTATCGCCCCAGCGGCATAGGTCCGGGCCGCTTCACCGTAGCGGATACTGTCAAGGTCATCGGCCGACGCGGGCGAAAGCCCCGTTGCAATGATGACGGCGAACAGCACGCAGCCCGTAAGGGTTCTGGTCGGATGAATGGTCATGGCGTCGTCCTTCTGGTTAAAGCACAGTCTGCTCAAAAAACCATAGCAAATCATGCCATAGTGTCAAGAATATTGCGGTCTTGCCCCGTTGACCGCCGCGGACGCCGGCTGCTAAGGTGACTGCGTTGGCCGCTCGCTGATGCATACGGAGCTGAGACCCGTGCCTCAGAACCAGTCCAGACGCTCTTCCGGCCCACGGCTGGAGACCCAGATTCACAGGCGGAAAAAGGCCAAGGCCTTTTCGCCGCTCCTCCCGGAATGGGAGGATGACCGGACCGCCCCGGCGCATCTTCGGATGGACGCCTCGCTCATGGCCGCGGGCGCCGCTCGCCCAAAGCCAAAACAGGGTAGGACTTCCGGGTCTTCGATGTAGGTCCTTTGTGCGCTTGCTATCGCGCCAACCCCCCGTTTAATATCGCTTTCTCCTTTGCAACTCAACGTGTTGAAAGGTGACCTCCATGAGCGGTTTTGAGTTACTCCTGGAGTATCTGACTAAGTACTTTCCGGTTCTCTTGTTTATTTTCGTCGCGCTCGCGTTCGGCGTGGTGACGCTGTTGCTGAGTTACCTGGTCCAGCCCAAATATCCGGAACCTGAGAAGCTGTCGGCCTATGAGTGCGGATCGGAGCCGTTCTCCGATGCCCGGATGCCCTTTCCGGTCCGCTATTACATCTTTGCGATGCTGTTTGTGATTTTTGACATTGAAGTCATCTTTCTCTATCCCTGGGCGGTGGTCTTCACGGACATCAACAAGGTCAGTGTGATCGGGCTCGTCGAGATGCTGATATTCATCGCCCTGTTTCTCGTCGCTTACGTCTATGCCTGGCGCAAGGGAGCATTGGAATGGGACTGATCCAGCTCGGCCGTCATGACAAAGACGGCGCCCCGGACGTCATCACGACGACGGTCGAGAAAGCGGTCAACTGGGCGCGCAAGGGCTCCCTCTGGCCGATGACGTTCGGTTTGGCGTGCTGCGCCATTGAAATGATCGCCGCCGTCTCCTCGCGCTACGATATGGACCGGTACGGCGCCGGCGTCTTCCGCGCCTCTCCCCGGCAATCCGATTTGATGATCGTCGCGGGCACGGTCTGCCGCCGCATGGCGCCCGTTATCCGAAAAATCTACGACCAAATGCCGGAGCCGAAATATGTGATTGCCATGGGCTCATGCGCCACCTCGGGAAATATCTATGACAGCTACAGCGTGGTGCAGGGTGTGGACCGATTCGTCCCGGTGGATATTTACGTGCCCGGCTGCCCTCCGACGCCGGAGGCCTTGTTCGACGGAATCCTCAAATTGCAAGAACGGATCATGCAGAAACGCGTCTTCGTCAAGCAGCCGGAACAGGTCAAAGCGGGCCTCAAGGCATAAGATTCGATGTCGCTTCAGCAGTTGTCAGACCGGCTTCAAGAGCACTTCGCCGTCGGATTCGTGAAGGCCGTCGAGTGGCGCGGCGATCTGGCGGTCACCGTGACCAGGGAGAAACTGCATGAGGTTGCGCAGTTCCTGCGCGACGACCCGGCCATGGATTTCGACTACATCGTGCATGTGAGTTCAGTCGACTGGCCGGATGACGAGGAGCGGTTTGAAGTCGTGTACGAATTCTATTCGATCAGAAAGCGGCATCGGATCCGTCTCAAGGCCCGCGTCCCTGAACACGACTGCATCGTGGATTCGCTCACCGATCTCTGGAAAGGGGCGGATTTCATGGAGCGGGAGGTCTACGATATGATGGGGATCCGGTTCCGCCGCCATCCCGACCTTCGCCGCATTCTAATGCCCGACGATTACACGGAAGGCTACCCGCTACGGAAGGATTTCCCGGTTCGCGGCAAGGGCTGGCGCGACACGTTTGAATTTTTGGACGAGACGAAATAGGGCATCGCCGATGGCGTTTGAAGATCAACGAACCACCGTTTACAAGGTCGACCCGACCCATCCCGAGAGTGAGACTCTTCCGACGTTGCGGACGGAAGAGCTGCTGCTCAACATGGGGCCGCAGCATCCGAGCACGCACGGCGTGTTGAAGGTGATTCTTGAATTGGAAGGAGAGCGCCTGGTCAAGTCCACGCCCGTAATGGGGTTCTTGCACCGTGGCGTGGAAAAGCTCGCCGAGGAGGGCACGTACCACCAATTCATTCCGCACACCGACCGGCTCGACTATGTGTGCGCAATGTACAACAACTTCGCTTACTGCCGGGCGGTCGAAAAGCTGATGAACATCACCGTCCCGGCCCGCGCGGAATACCTGCGGACGATCGTCGCCGAAGTGCAGCGCATCATCGGCCATCAGTTTTGGCTCGGGACACAAGCGCTCGACATCGGCGCGATGACGGTGTTCTTCTACTGCTTCCGGGACCGGGAAATCCTGCTCGACTGGTTCGACGAGCTCTGCGGGGCGCGCCTGACTACGAGTTGGTATCGCATCGGGGGAGTGGAGCGCGACTTTACGCCGGCGCTCTTCGCCAAGCTCAAGCAGTTTCTGGAGTACTTTCCGCCCAAGATCGACGAGTACATCATTTTCCTCGAGAAAAACCGCATATGGCTCGCTCGCACCAAAGGCGTGGCGGTGGTCTCGGCCGAGGATGCCGTCAATTTCGGACTGAGCGGTCCGACGCTTCGCGGTTCGGGCGTAGATTACGACTTGCGCAAGGCGGAACCGTACTCAGCCTACCCGAAGTGCGAGTTCAGCGTGCCGCTCGGGAAGAACGGAGACACATACGACCGCTACTGGATTCGAGTCATGGAGCTGTACGAAAGCGTCAAGATCATCAAGCAGTGCCTGGAGCAGATCCAGGACGGCCCCATCATGGCCGACGTCCCCAGCGTGACGCTGCCGCCAAAAGAAAGGGTCTTCACGAATCTCGAATCCATGATTCAACAGTTCAAGCTCTTCTCGCAGGGCTTCGATGCCCCGCCGGGAGAGATTTATTGCGGGACGGAAGCGCACAAGGGCGAACTGGGGTTCTACATCGTGAGCACGGGAGGCGGAAAGCCGTATCGGCTTAAGATTCGAGCCCCTTCATTCATCCATATGGGCGCGTTCGATCATATGTCGAGAGGCTACATGATCGCCGACGCAATCACCCTGTTCGGCACCTATGACATCGTGATGGGAGAATGCGACCGGTAAAGAGGACTGTTCGGGAACACCGCGGTTGAGGACGTATGGGACTGAAACCAGCAACAAATCCGGATGTTGAAGCCGCAACGATCGAGCTGTCGATCGACGGAAAGACGGTCACGGCCAAGGACGGCGTGTCGCTCTACGACGTGATCTCGAGCACGGGCAAGATCATTCCGGCGATGTGCTACCACTACACCTTCGATCCATTCGGTTCATGCGGCATGTGCCTCGTTATGCAGGAGGGCAAGAAGGCCCCCGTGCGTTCGTGCACGGCAAAGGCCACGGCCGGGATGATCATCCGCACGGAAGGCGACGATCTGTTCCAGGCCAGAAAGAAAGCCGTGGAGAAGCACCTCTCGGTGCATCCGCTGGACTGCCCGGTCTGCGACGCCGACGGTCATTGCGAATTGCAAGATATGGCCTTCCAGCACGGCGTGACGAATCTGGCAAACGCCAAGCAGAAATTTATTCCCGAGGACACGCGCAGCCCCGTGTTGGATTTCAACATGAACCGCTGCATCGCCTGCGCCGAGTGCATCAATGTCTGCAAGGACGTCCTGATGATCGACGCCCTGCAGTTCATGAAGAAAGGCGGCTTCAATCAAGTCGTGGCCAAGGGAGACCTTCCGCTCGCCTGCGAGTTCTGCGGAGACTGCCTCGCCGTCTGTCCCGTGGGCGCGATCACCAACAAGTTTTCGAAATATCTCTACAAACCCTGGCAGATGAAGAAAACGACCACCACGTGTAACTACTGCGGGGACGGCTGCCAGATGTATCTCGAGACCAAGGACACCGAAGTCATCCGCGTCACG
The DNA here is from genome assembly GCA_035277085.1 of Nitrospira sp. Taxonomy (GTDB): domain Bacteria; phylum Nitrospirota; class Nitrospiria; order Nitrospirales; family Nitrospiraceae; genus Nitrospira_C. The sequence continues at coordinate 65,299 of DATELB010000154.1, forward strand.
TCGCCGTTGTCGTGGAAGAACAAGTGGGGCGATCGGGCCGAGACATCGAAGGGCCATGGCGGATTGTGCGTCAAGGGACGGTTCGGATTCGAGTACATCGATGCGCCGACGCGCTTGAAGCGGCCTTTGCTGCGAAAAGGCAATCAGCTTGTGGAAGTGCCGTGGCTCGAGGCCATGCACGCCGTGGTCGATCGATTCGCCGACATCCGCAAGAAGCACGGCCCGGATGCCATCGCAGGGCTGATCACCGCGCGCTGCACCAATGAAGAGCTCTACCTGTTCCAGAAGCTGATGCGTGTGGCGTTCAGGACGAACAATCTGGACAGCAGCGCCCGCTACGGACACATGAACTTCGTCCGGGCTTCCAAAACGGCGTTGGGGATCGGCCGTACCGCAAACGATTGGGATGACTTGACCAAGGCCAAGGCGGTCATTGTCATCGGCTCGAACCTGACCGAAACCAACCCGCTGACCTCCGTCCGGATCAAGGAAGCCATTCGCGTCTACAAGGCGCAGGTGGTGACCTTCGACTCCGCGATTACCAATCTCGGGAAACTGGCCTCTCATCCCTGCCTGATCAAGCCCGGCACGGAAGGCCTCGTCATCGACGCCCTCGTCAAGGCGGCCATCGACCTGGATCTCGTCGACGAGGACGGCGTCAAAAAGCATCCTCAGGCCTTTGCCGCGCTCAAATCTGCCGTCAGCGGGGTATCGCTCGAACAGGCGGCTGCGAAAACCGGCGTCACGGTCGGGCAGTTTAAGGAGGCGGCGACCCTGTTTGCAGAGTCTCCTCGGTCGATCATTCTCTGCGGCGAAGGCATTGTCCGGCGGCCCGACGGCTACCAGAACGTCCTGAAGCTCGTGGATCTGGCCTGGATCACGGGCAAGCTCGGACGGCCCGGCTGCGGTGTGACGACGGTGACCGAGGAACCGAATGAGCAAGGCGCGGTTGACATGGGCGTGGCTCCGGAATTCCTGCCAGGCCTGGCCTCCTTCGAGGACCAAGCGATGCGCGACAAGCTGGCAAAAGCCTGGGACGTGACGCTCCCCGCCACCGGAAGCGGCGCCGATTTGATCGAGATCCTCAAGCGTTGCCGCAGCGGACAAATCCGCGCGCTGTACGTGGTCGGCGAGAATCCGTTGGCGACGCTGCCGGCTTCCCTGGAAGTGCGCGCGGCGCTGGACCGCCTCGAATTATTGGTGGTCCAAGATCCGTTCCTCACGGAGACCGGACAGATGGCGCATGCCGTCTTGCCGGCGACGACGTCTGCAGAAAAGGACGGCACCATGACCAATCTCGAGGGCCGGGTGCTGCGCGTGCGCCAGGCGATGGATGCGATTGGAGAAAGCGTGCCGGATTGGCAGATCATGACGGCCCTCGCCAACGGCTTGGGCTCCCAGTGGGAATACGAATCCGCCAACGACATTCAGGCCGAGATCATGAAGCTGCTTCCGGGCTACTATAACCTCGGCCAGCCGAAGAAAATCCTGCCGACTGCCGACCAGTATCTCTCGAACGGGTATGCGGCCGCCGCGGCCGGCCGCTATAAGTCGGCACGCTCGGAGAACGCCCGGCCCTTCACGCTGGTGATGGGACAATTGCTCTATCACTCAGGCAAAATGTCGACGCTCGCGCCCGGGCTGATCAAGATCGGGCCCAACACGGGACGGATCCGGATGAACCCGGCGGACATGGAGCGGCTGAACCTGGAGGACGGAGCCACGGTGAAACTCACCTCGGATCGCGGCTCCTTGCAGATCGGCGTCCAGGTGGATCAGAGCGTGGCGCCCAACACCTGCTTTTTCCCCGAACACTTCAACGAGCCGCCCGTCAAGGATCTCATGTCCGTGCACGTGGACGCGATCACCGGTGTTCCGTCCTTCAAGCGAACCGGCGTGACGATCGAAAAGGTATAGGACAGCAGCTATGACGGTAAGAGCCCTGACAAGAAAATTTCTTCACGCTGCCCTCTTCTACGAAATCTGGGATGCGATGAAGGTGACGTTCAAACACATGTTTCATAAGCCGATCACGTTTCAATATCCCCGCGAGCAGCGGACGATTCCCGACGCGCATCGCGGGGCGCTGGGCTTGCTGCGCTACGACGACGGCCGTGAACGCTGCGTGGGATGCGATCTCTGTGAAGCCGCCTGTCCTTCGCGTTGCATCAAGGTCATCAGCGCCGAAGACCCGGAGCGGCCCCTTCAGCGTTACGCCACCGAGTTCTACATCGATATCACGAAGTGCGTGTTTTGCGGTTATTGCGTGGAGGCGTGTCCGGTGAACGCCCTGGCCATGACGAAGATGTACGAGTTTTCCACGCACGACAAGCGCACGCTGTTGTTCGACAAGAGACGTCTCTACGAGATCGGCGAGCGGCACCTCGACGACGCCAAGAAGTACTTGTACGCGCACAATCAGGAAAAGAACATCGAGGAGAGCCGTGAATACCGCTACTATTTCCCGCAATCCGTCGTCAAACCGACCCAATCCGCGCCCAAACATCTGAGTTGAACGCCATGATGGTCGTGTTCTTCGCCTATTTTGCCCTGATGAGTATGGCCGCAGCCGTCCTCACCGTCGCATTGAGGAACCCCGTCCATTGCGGTCTTGCGCTGCTGGCGCTGCTGCTGCACGTGTCCGGCCTGTTCGTCCTGCTCAACGCCGAATTCCTGTGGGCCGTGCAAGTGGTGGTGTACGCCGGCGCCATTCTCGTGCTGTATTTGTTCGTGCTCATGCTGCTGAATCTCAAGACGGAAGAGCGCTATTTCCACAGCACGTATTTGTATTTTGTGGTGCCGACGATCTTTGGTTCGCTCTACGTGCTCGCACTGCTCTTTAAGTCTCCCTATGGGGGCGCGAAGGGCGATGCACCGGCGAGCGCCGTCCTGCAACAAGGCGACACCTACGCGATCGGCATGAAGATGTTCAGTGATTACCTGCTGCAATTCGAGATCGTCGGAGTCTTTCTGTTGGGCGCCATCATCGGGGCAATCGTGCTGGCGAAAACACCGAAACCGATCGGCGGGCGGGCGAACGGTGACCTGTGAGCAGTGACGCATCGCCGAAGCGGCGAGTCACCTCATCGTCCATCCGTGGCCGCGCCTCGGTGCACTGCGTATGATCCCTCTTAGCGCGTACGTCGCAGTCAGCGCGGTCCTTTTCATCACCGGCTTGCTCGGCGTGATGATCAGACGGAACTTCATCATCGTGCTGATGTCGGTTGAGATCATGTTGAACGCGGCGAATATCAATCTCGTCGCGTTTTCGCATTATTTGGAGTCGATGGCGGGGCAGTTGGTGGCGCTGTTCGTGATCGCCATCGCCGCCGGCGAGGCCGCCGTCGGCCTGGCGATCATCATCGTCGTCTTTCGCGGGAAGATTTCCACGAACGTCGACGAAATGAACCTCCTAAAATGGTGACCGGGGCATGACTGATCTCCTGATCAAGCTGATCCCCATATTTCCACTCCTCGCGGTCATCGCCAACGGCATCTTCGGCCGCTATCTCTGGTCTCATGAATGGGCGCACCGTCTCGCATGGGGGTCGGTCGGGCTGTCATTCCTCTGCACGGTTGGAGTGTTCGCCGACGTCCTACGCA
>DATELB010000155.1:0-2482 GCA_035277085.1 Nitrospira sp.
CACTGCAGGATCCAGAAAGCCATTGGATTGCACCGCGAGAAAACGTCCTTCGGACTGCGCCTTCCGATCGGATGGCGACATGCCGCGTTGCGTCGGCACTTGGAGGATTTCTATTTCCGTTCCTTCCTTGACCCGCCTAGAGTTCAAGGCCACTCCGCTGAGCATAAGGGTCCGGCCGACATACTGCTGCGGATTGGCGCGAAGCTCGCTAAATGAGACGGTGTCGTCGACCTGGGACAGCAGGTCCGCAGGGACGAGTCGCCGCAATTGATCCTGGCCGGTCTGATGCGCCGATTTGGCGCAGTGAGAAACGGCGATGGCGCAAAGACAGACGGCCATGAAGAGAAATGGACGTTTCATGACGCTACCTTCGCCGTTCCCTCGGTGAATCCGTCCGATCAAGCCGCAGCGGCATCCTTCATTTAAACCCACGTTGTCTTTATCTTTCCAGCTACCTTATCAACGTCGGTCCTCCACTGTAGCTGGCATTTTTTCCAGCTGCGCCCTGCGGCGGCGGTCCTAGGGCGAGACCGGAACACCTCAAGGGGTTCCCCGAGTGTGTGGTAATAGAGGAGCACAATACCTTGGCCGGATAAGCAGCGCCCACTGTGTCCGTGCTGCCGCCCCGTTGCGTGAAATGAACTGGTCGCGTCGGAAATCTTAAGGAATGCACCAGGTGGAGCATCAAACCCTTGGAGTAACGTCGGTCTTCATGCGTGCCGCATGCCTGCCACGATTTTCCGCTTTGGCGCCCTGCATGGTCGCAGCGGTCGTCGCTGCCCTGCTTGTGCCCACTAATCCGATTGATGCGCTGGCGCCCGGCGGATGGATCGAGCCTCAAGGCTCTCCGGTCAGAGCGCGCTGGACGCCCGCCACGGTTGCGTCTATCGTTCCGCCCGTACGCGGCAGCTTCGTCTTTCCTGCCCCTTACAACACGCAGGCCGCCAGAATCACGGACGCCGGCGACTGTGGAGGAAAGGATTGCGTGTGGCCGGTCGGATATTCGTATTGGCGCAACACCAACGCTCACGAGGGCAGCGGTGAGATGCTGATCTTTGTGGGTCTGGCAAAGGAAAAAGGGGGGACCGGCCCCACGCTTTTCAAATACGACAAGCGGACCGACCAGATTTCAAAAGTCGGCCCGATGTTTCCTCCGGGGAGCAAATTCACCAACTATACAGGCGAAGGATGGTATTTCAGCGCAAGCCGTCCGACGAAGCTCTATATGAATGACGGACCGAAAATGCTGCGCTATGACGTGCTCTCGCAGCAGTTCGAACCCGTGTTCGACGTGAGCCAGCAGTTCGGACCGAACCGCAGGATCCGCCAGATGCATTCGAGCAACGACGACTTGGTGCATAGCGCCACTCTGCAGGCCGCCGACACCGGCGAGCTGCTCGGATGTGTGGTGTATTCAGAAGCGAAGCGGCAATACCGTTTTTATGCCAAGATCGGGCGATTCGATGAATGCAATCTGGACCGTTCCGGGCGATGGACGGTCAGCCTCGAGGACATCGGCGTGCCGAAGGACATCGCCAATCGCATCTTCGACAATGACACGGGCGGCGAAACCCGGCTGAACGGCCCGAAGGGAACGCTGGGGCACTTGGACATGGGCTACGGCTACATGCTGGGAGCCGACAATTACAACGCGCTCCCGAATGCGACGATCCGATGGGATTTTGAACCGACGGTCTCCCAAGGTCCCGTGCTCCACCGGAATCCAAACTGGGATGTCGCTGAAATGAACCACATCTCGCACGAGAACGCGCGCTCCAACGTCCCGCTGTCGGGGCAATATGCCTGCGGCAGCGATGTGAGCCCCCATGCGGTGCAGAACGAGATCACTTGCATTCGTCTCGACGGGTCAAACGACCAACTGATCGTGGCGCCGGTCATGACCGATCCGAAGGGGTCGGGCGCGGTAGGCAGCGCAGGTTATTATGCGAAGCAGCCGAAAGGCAATCTAGACATTACCGGAACGTATTTTATTTGGACGACCAATCTTTGCGGAAATCGGACGGATGCGTTTCTCGTCAAGGTTCCCGGTGAGCTTCTGCTGGGTAACGCTGGCGGGGTGAGGCCATGACGCGGTGAACGCCTAGAATCCCGTTCCGATACCGACGCCACCGAAACTGCCGCTTCTTCCGCCACCTCCTCCGAATCCGAACCCGACCCCTCCGAAGAGCCCGACGGAATTGCGTGAACGCTCGCGATAACTGTCTTCACTCCAGACGTACAGATGCTTCACCTCAACCGTCGGATAGCGGTACGTCGATTCATCGAGGCGCCGCGTGTCCTCTCCTGACACGGCACCAACCAGGGTCAGCCTCGTTCCTGGAGGGAAGGAGGCCGGATCTCCTCCGCCGCGGTCAAACGCGATGAACCGACCTTGCGATTCGCTGCGCCGGTCAACGGGCGGATCGTCGTCGTCCCTCACCGGCAACTGCAACATTTCCAATTCGACTCCGTCCTGCACCCG
>DATELB010000156.1:0-2806 GCA_035277085.1 Nitrospira sp.
TCCCCATACACAGCCGCTGTCGATCGCGAGCAAGTTCGGTTCAATGTGCAGTCCGAGCGCCGCCCAGTGACCGGTGATGACGGTCGCATTGCCGCTCCGTCGATTGGGAATGCGGAACCAAGGCAGAAATCCGGCCGGGGCCTGGTCGGGCGACCCTGAGTAGCTCGATAGTTCACCTTCTGGAGTGGTAGTCCTCAGTCGTGTGAACACCCGTGTGATGCTGACCAGGCGCTCCATGCCTTTCAGTGCGGGATGCCATTGAGGCGTCGTGCCGTGAAACAGTTCATGCAACAGCGCCTTGTAGTCCGGTCCTGCAAGCACTGTCTCGACTTCCCGCGCCAACTTCGCCGCTTCGTCGATGCTCCATTGTGGGAGGAGCCCCGCATGCACCATCACGAAGTCACCGTGTCGCCGGTACAGCGGCTGGCGTCTCAACCAGCCGGTCAGCTCGGACCGGTCAGCGGCGGAAAGGACGTCCTGTATCGTATCTTTGGGACGGAGCGTGACGATGTCCTCTGCGGCAGCCAGCAGGAATAAGTCATGATTTCCTAAGACCGGGAAGACCGACGCACCGAGCGATTTGAGGAAGCGAAGCGTGGCCAATGAATCAGGTCCCCGGTTGACCAGATCACCAACCAGCCATAACCGGTCTTCTTGTGGGTCGAAGGAGATATGGTCGAGGAGGCGACGTAGGGACTTGAAGCAGCCTTGAATGTCGCCGATTGCGTAGGTCGCCATGATGCCGGAACCTGGGCAGGCTCTGTAATGAGATCGGCAGGCGGTTAAAAGACCTCAGTCGTGGACAATCTGTTGGTCATGGGTAGCGCGCTTCAATCACGCTGCGGAGGCCTCCTCGGGCAGCGAAAGTGCCGGTCACTCTCGCCCAGACGGGCCGGCATGCCGCAGCGACATCCTGGAGGACCTTATTGACGGCGTTCTCGTAGAAAATGCCGATATTGCGATATGCATGGATATACATTTTCAATGACTTGAGTTCAAGGCATTCACGATCCGGCATGTACTGGATCGTGATGGTTCCGAAATCGGGGAGGCTGGTTTTCGGACAAATCGCCGTGTATTCGGGGATTTCGATCGTAATTTCATAACCCTTATACTGATTGGGAAAGGTTTCGATCGCCGGCAGCCGAGCGTTCAGCCCGCTCTTGGCGTGCCGTTCGTTGTACCCCAACCGTGTTCCCGTACGCTTCCGCTTCATGTCCCTATCTCTTCCAGAGCGTCAGACCTGCTTCATCCAATCGGTGCGTCCGATCTTCTCCAATTCGATGAACATGGTGATCCACGGGCAGGTCATTTCCGGGTAGACTTCGCAGAAACCGCCCTTGCGCACTCCTCCGCAGGGGCCGTGTGCCATGAATTTCGGACATTCAGCCTTGACGGAGTTGTCCGGGATAGGAGGCCGCTTGTGGACGCCTCCGACATGGCGGGACTCTTCGTCTTCCCCTGCGATAACCACGCGTACGGGCATAATCTGTCTAGTGTAGACGCATTTACGGCTCGGGGCAACGACGATTCCGGTTTTTCCTAGGCCATGGCACGACGCGAATCGGTAACTCCGACGCTGCCGGCGGCCGTTAGGGCGAATGGCCTATCCGATTTGACGGGGCTAGGCCTTCTTTCGGAGGCGGTGGGCCTTCTGCAAAGTTGCATTGATTTTCAGGAAGTTATAAAATTTTCGAGTGGGTCCGGCGAGCCCCAGTGACGAGAACATATAAATTGACACTGTTTTTTGAGCTTTGCTAGGATGGCCGCGACGTCGAATATGAGCCATGTCGCGTGTCGCTTGTCCGTTCTTTTTCCCGCAGATCGTCTTTCGCACAGAAGTGAATTTCACCAAGACTGAATGGCGACGGTCGTCCGTCGCGGTGACATAAGGGAGGTGTCCGATGAGTCTCGATTACGTAAAGTTTTCAAACGGCTTTGAAAAATTCATGCCGAAAGAATATCGGGACATGGTCGAACATGGCCCCTTTGGAAAGAAGGTGTCCGTTTCGCAAATGGGCAGCTTCAAGGAAGTCCTCGAAGAGCATCCGATGTGCGCCGGCTGTGCGATGACGCTGTTCATTCGCCTGGCCATGATCGCCTTCCCTAACCCCGAAGACACCATCACCGTCGGTACCGCCGGCTGCGGCCGTTTGGCGATTTCGCAGGCTGCGATTCCGTTCGTGTATGGAAACTATGGTGACCAGAACGGCGTGGCGAGCGGACTTTCGCGAGGCCTCCGGCTGCGTTTTGGTGACAAGCCGAAGGACGTCGTCGTGATGGCCGGAGACGGCGGAACGGCCGACATCGGCTTCCAGCAGGTTCTTCACTCCTGGTTCCGCAAAGAGCGATTCACCACGATCATGTTGGACAATGAAGTGTACGGCAATACCGGCGGGCAGGAGAGCGGCATGACCAACCGTGGTGCCGTTCTGAAGATGGCGCCGCTCGGCAAGAAATTCGAAAAGATGGATATGGTGCAGATGGCGAAGGTCGCCGGATGTGCCTACGTCGCGACGGTTGTGCCGAACAACCCTCGTCGCGTCGAGAGTGTCATCAAGAAGGCAGTATTGATCGCCCGTGAAGTCGGGTCCACCTATATCCAAGCCTATACCTCCTGCAACATCGAATACGCGATTCCCACGGACAAGGTCATGGAAGACGCGAAGACGGTCGAAAACGATCGTTACGCGTTCTCTGAGTACGTCAGTGACGAAGCCAAGCAGTATCTGACCGAGCGGTATGGCTACAAGGAGTTTCTCCCGAAGGCCGCTGCTCCTGCCGCAATTCCCGGCAAGGCCTAAGC
>DATELB010000157.1:0-14032 GCA_035277085.1 Nitrospira sp.
TATCTCACCCGCCCACCCCGCGGCGCCGAGACGCCGCATTGACTGATCTCACCCGCCCTCCCTCGCGGCGCCGAGACGCCGCGTTCCCATGCGCATGGATCACTCGACCTTTTCCACCAAGATCCGATAATGCGCAGCCTCGGGTTCCAGGGCTTCTTGTAGTTGCACAAGATGGCCGTCATTCTTGAGGCTCATCGGCACATTCTTGATCGGCTCGCCCGCATCGAGCCACACTTCCAGCTTTTCACCTGCATCCATCATTTCAAGTTTCAACTTCGTCTTCACATAGTTCATCGGGCAGGCGACGCCGCGGAGATCGTAGACGGGCGCCCCGGTCGGCGCGAGGGCGGCCGGCTTCGCCGCTGCAGCCGCCGGCGCTGCCTGCGCCTCTTCCTTCGCGGCAGACAGTTTGAGGTCTTTGCCCATCTGATCGGTCGCTGCGCGGCAGGCATCGACGAACCCCTTTGCAAATGCCATTTTCTCGCGTGCAGATTCCGGACTCGTGTCTTTCGGCCCCAGATCTCCAACCTTCCGGCTTAGCTCGCAATACACTGCAGGCACGACGCCTTTTTGAGCAATGCGGCGGTCGAATTCAGCGAATGTCTCGGCATCGCTTGAAGGTTCGAGGCCTTCCGTCACCAATAATGCTTTGGCGGCGGCCAACACCGCACGGTAGGATTTGTTCACGGACACGGCATACTGATGGTTGTCGATCAGCAGTTTGGCTTGATACAGCTCCTGATCGGCTTCCAAAATCCCGTTTTCAATCATTTCGAGGGCGCCGCCCGCGCATTCGCCCGGCCCGAGATCCTCGAGGACAAACTCCTCGTCCGCCTCCCAGTCGTAGTAGTACGTCCGATCATCGGCAAACGCCGGCACGATCGTGTACGGAATCAACTCATCCTTGAGGGCATTTTTGCCGACCCGGTCGATGAATGCGGGCAGGCCTTCGCCGGATTTACGGTCCCGGCGGTAGACCTCGATGAGGTGCGTGATCGCGGCCGAGACGGCTTTCGCCGGCAGCTTGACCGTCATTTGCCCGATCTTGGCCGTGCCGTTGACCTTTCCGCCCAGGTGTAGTTCGTAAAACGGCGCCGTGTGCTGTCCGATTCGCTTGCCGACGCCGTGCAGGCCGATCGTCGCGATGTGGTGCTGCGCGCAGGAATTATGGCAGCCGCTGATCTTCACGCTCACATCCTTCAAGTCTTCGGGAACACGGCCGGCCGGGAACACCTCCGCCAGCGCTCTCGCGAGTCCCTTGGAGGAGGTGATGCCGAGACCGCACGTGTCGGTTCCCGGACACGCGATGATGTCCTCGACGAGTTCGGCCCCCGGATCCGAAAGCCCCTGTGATGCGAGGTCTTCGTAGAGGTCGTGAAGACGGTCCTCCGGAACCCAGCGGATGACCATGTTCTGATTGATGGTGGTGCGGAGATTGCCGTTTGAATATCGTTCGGCGAGATCGGCAAGATGCAGCATTTGGCCGGCCGTCAAGTCGCCCATGAAGAGCTTGACAGCCGCGGTCGCGTATCCTGGCTGCTTTTGTGGAACCACATTGGTGCGCTTCCACATCGCAAAGGGCGTTTCCTGTCCCGATCCATTGGCGGCGCCGTTGACAGCCGCGGCCTTGAGGCCGTTCGACGTCGGCATGATCAAGGGCAGCGGATCATGATGCTCGAGCAGCTTGATCGGCTGTGAGTTCGGCCTCGCATTCCCCATGGAGACGTACGCGTCTTCCCAACGCCGCTTGAATTCAGTGAAGCCCAACTTTTCGATCACGAATTTCATGCGGGCCTTGTTCCGGTTTTTGCGGTTGCCCAGCGTATCGAACACTTTGATGACCGCCTCAATGCTGGGAATGAGTTCGTCGATGGGCGTAAATTCGCGCAGCACTTGCGCGATGCGGGGCGCGGAGCCGAGTCCGCCTCCGGCCACCATCCGAAAGCCGATTTTTCCGTCAGCCGCTTTCGCGGCAAGCAATCCGATATCGTGAATCGGGGTCAGTGCGCAGTCGTGCCGACAGCCGGAAAACGCAATCTTGAATTTGCGCGGCAGACTTTGATTGAGCGGATTCCGCAGCAGGTGATAGGCCACAGTTTTCGCGTACGGCGTGATATCGAACACTTCGCCCTGGCATACGCCTGCAAGGTGGCAGCCGGTAACGTTACGAACGGTATTCGCACAGGCCTCTCTCGTGGTCAGACCGACTTCGGCCAATCCCCGCATGATGGCAGGGACGTCTTTCAATTCGGCGAAATGCAGCTGAATGTCCTGCCTCGTCGTCACATGGCCGACGCCAGTCGTGTATTGCTCGGCGAGCTCGGCAATGCGCCGCAACTGGTTCGCCGTGATGCCGCCGAAGGGAATTTTGATGCGCACCATTTGCACGCCTGCCTGCCGCTGACCATAGATGCCATACTGCAGCCGGAACGGTTTAAACAGATCGCCAACGATTTCTCCGGACAGCATGCGTGCGGCCTCTTGCTCGAAGGTCTCGATCTCTTCGAGAATGGCCGAAGGAATCGGCTGTGTCTGAATGGGAATGCGGCTGGTGGTGACCTGACTCATGGCAACCTCAAATGTGATACATCAGAGTGCGTTGTTGTTCGAACTGGCGCTGTTGGCCGGCAAGTTCTTCCACCGTGATGCCCTCGAGCACGTGACGTTCGGCGTCATGCACACGATCCCATACTTTGGCGAGGAGGGCTTCGCACTTGCTGGCCCGGTGGAGCCGCCCATTCATCTCTTCCAGGCGTAAAAATGGCCCCTCGAGCGCCTCGAGGATTTCCGCAAGCGAGAGTTCCGATGGTTTTTTCGTGAGCACGTATCCACCTTGAGCGCCCCGCTGACTGGACACCAGCCCCGCTTTCTTCATCGCATGCAGCACTTGCTCCAGAAATCTCGCCGGGATTCCCTGCCGCCTGGCAATTGCCTTGGCTTGGATCGGCGCCGACCCCGACTGCATGGCGAGATCAACCGCCGCCATGATTCCGTATGTAGATCGAAGGGATACCCGCATACTGCACTATTCCGGTAGGAATTAGCGAAAGTTAGTTTATAGCCTCCGCAGCGCCGCCCTGTCAAGCCCATGTCGGCCGGTTGCGGCAGCGTCCTGCATGAACACTGTCGAACGCGACGAACCACCGGCGGGAGACGTTCGTCAACGCGATTTCTTCTCTTACGAGAGAAGATTGTCTGCCACGGTCGTTAGCCTTATGCGTGCCGACCTGAATCCGCGCTGCTTAATAATGCGGCACCGTCCTCTTCGCTCACGCAGTGAGATGTGCTCCTTCTCGAAACGCGCATCCTTTCAGTACTCGCATCTCTGAGATATCAACGGCGCAATTTCTTCGTTGACATCAAATCGGCTCTGGGCAATAATCCGGCCCTCTTCTCCCGGATGATGCCTTCATGACGCTCTCTTCTTCCGTGTTCAGCATTCTGTTGCTCAGCGGCGATCCTGAAATCCAAACCCAGTTCAGGCAAGTCTTCAAAGACGCAAGCATGACGACAGCCAAGGACGCCGCCGCGCTCCCTCGAGAGGTCGCGAAGCGGCCGTTTGATGCGGTCATCGTGGAATCCAAGCCCGGCATGCAGAATGGATCGCTGGCACTGCCGCACCACGTCGACCTCTCCCGAACACTCCTCATCACCGGATCCAAATCCGTGCTGAAGCGCGCTTCCAAATTCATGCTGTCTATCGCACGGGTCAAGACTGCTGCGTCGGGGGCGGCTCCTCTCAGCCTTGAAGACTATGTGGAATGGAAGATGGGCGACTTTGTCAAAGGAATGCGGAAAGGATCCGGACGCAATCTTCACCCCATGTTGATTTCCGCCATTGAACGCCCGCTCATTACCAAGGCCCTGCAGGAAACGAAGGGCAATCAAATTCAGGCGGCAGAGTTGCTCGGCTTGAACCGCAACACGCTCCGGAAAAAAATCAACGACCTACACATTCCGGTCAAGCGTGGGGGGACGATACGCGAGGCGTGATTGCGTAGACTCGATCGCAGACATCGCCTGCACAGCAGCAAGGGGGCCATGGAGAGTTTCTCAACCTATACCCAGGAGGGAGCAATGACCAAGGAAGAATTAATTGCGAAGATGGCCGCGTCCGCCGGCATCACCAAGGTGGCCGCGGGGAATGCCCTGCATGCCTTCACGGGGGCAGTCACCTCTTCGCTGAAAAAAGGACAGCGGGTGTCTCTGGTGAATTTCGGGACGTTTACGATCTCCAAGCGGAAGGCGCGGATGGGAAGAAATCCCCGGACAGGCGAGAGCCTCAGGATTCCAGCGGCCAAGGTGCCGAAGTTTTCTGCAGGAAAAGTGCTGAAATCCGCGGTCCGTTAATCTGCCGGCGGCGAGACCAACGATCCCGGCTCGATTGGGAAAAAGAGAAGGCAGCGTGCTCACTTGCGGGCACGCTCCCTTCTCTTTGCATTTCTTGACACCTTGGGCGAGGCTATATTAGCATGCGCGCTCGGACGATAGGCGCGTAGCTCAGGGGGAGAGCGCTACCTTGACACGGTAGAGGTCGACGGTTCAAGACCGTCCGCGCCTACCATCTCGCCGAGGGCATCTGATCGTGAACACGGTCGGGGTGCCTTTTGCATTTTTACATCCTGTTGAGAAACAGGACTTTCTTGCCCTCTGGAGTCTCCGGGCCCCTCCGAGCTTCTCATGAGGCATGTGCCGCACCGGTGCGAGCAGAAGAGAGACGATTGTGCCGAAAGTCACGCTCAAGAACGGGAGAAGCTTCGAGGTTCCCCCAGGCCATACCGTGGCTCAGGCACTCACCGCCGGCGGTGTGACCGTGGGCCCGGACGTTCTGGCCGCTTCAGTCAACGGGAAAGCCACAGACCTGTCCACGCCTTTAGCCGGCGATGCGACGCTCGAACCCCTGCGATTTGACAGTGCCGAGGGCCGCGAGGTCTACCGGCACAGCAGTACGCATATCATGGCCCAGGCCGTGAAGGAACTTTTCCCCTCCGCCCAAATGACCATCGGCCCGGCCTTGGAAGACAGCTTCTATTATGACTTTGCCTTCGAGCGCCCGTTCACGCCGGAAGATCTTGAGAAAATCGAGCAGCGTGCCCGGGATATCGCGGCCCGGAAGCTCCCGGTCCATCGCCGTGAAATGGGCAAGCAGGAAGCATCGGAGTTTTTCAAATCTCGTGGCGAGCACTATAAAGTGGAATTGATCCAAGGATTTCCCGACGGCGAGCCGATCTCCGTGTATGCCCAGGGAGACTTTGTCGATCTCTGCCGGGGGCCGCATTTGCCTTCCACCGGCCACCTTGGAGCATTCAAGCTGTTGACGACGGCTGGAGCCTATTGGCGCGGCGACGAGCGAAATCCAATGTTGCAGCGGATTTACGGGACGTCCTTCCCCACCGAAGCCGAGCTCAATGCGCATCTCGCGAGGTTGGAAGAAATTAAGCGGCGGGACCATCGAAAAGTCGCCAAGGAGTTGGACCTGATCTCGATTCAGGACGAGATCGGACCGGGCCTCGTGTTGTGGCATCCAAAGGGAGCCGCCATCCGGCTGTTGATTGAAAACTTCTGGCGGGAGCAGCACCTCAAGGATGGCTATGAGCTGGTGTACTCGCCGCATGTCGCCCGGCTCGATTTGTGGAAGACGAGCGGGCACGTCGACTACTACCGAGAGAACATGTTCGCGCCGATGAAGGTGGAGGGCAGTGAGTATCAGCTCAAGCCGATGAACTGCCCGTACCACATTATGATCTACAAGTCTCATCTGCGGAGCTATCGAGACCTTCCGATCCGCTACGGCGAACTGGGTACCGTCTACCGCTACGAACGGACTGGAGTGCTGCATGGCCTGTTGCGCGTCCGCGGATTTACTCAGGACGATGCGCATTTGTTCTGCCGGCCCGACCAAATCGAAGCCGAGGTCAGCCGCGTCCTGGATTTCACGTTCTTCATCTTGCGCACCTTTGGGTTCACGGAATTCGAGGTGTTTCTTTCGACGAGACCGAACGAGTCGGTCGGGGCCGAAGAGAACTGGACACTCGCGACAAGCGCTCTGGAAGCGGCCCTCAAGAACCGCAACATTGCTTTCCATCTCGACCCCGGAGGCGGGGCGTTCTACGGACCCAAGATCGACATCAAAATTAAAGATGCGTTGGGCCGCTCCTGGCAATGTTCGACCGTGCAGATCGATTTCAACAATCCCGAGCGCTTCGATATGCAGTACATCGGCGACGACGGAAAGAGCCACCGGCCGATCATGATCCACCGCGCCTTGATGGGCTCGATTGAGCGGTTCTTCGGCATTCTGATTGAGCATTACGGTGGGGCCTTCCCGACCTGGTTGGCGCCCGTGCAAGCCGTCATCATCGCAATCACCGACCATCAACGCGAATTCGTCACCCAGGTCGCGGCACAGATGAAAGCGGCCGGCTTCCGCGTGGATGCGGATCTCCGCAATGAAAAGATCGGGCTGAAGATTCGTGAAGCCGAGAAGGCCAAAGTCCCCTTCATGTTCGTCGTCGGCGAACGCGAGGTCCAGGCGGGCACGCTGTCCGTGAGAGGACGCAGCGGCGCCAACCTCGGCGCCATGACCGTCGCGGGGGCAATCGATCTCCTGAAAGCTGAAGTACAGCGGCAAACACTTTCACCTACATCATGAGAGGTGGCCTATCGTCCCCAAACTGCGGGTAAACCGCGAGATTCGAGTCCGCGAAGTCAGAGTGATCGGCCCAGAAGGCGAACAGCTCGGCATTCTTCCCACACCTGAAGCGTTCAAACAGGCGCAGGAGAACGGTTATGACCTCGTGGAAGTCGCCCCCACGTCGGTTCCGCCGGTGTGCCGCATCATGGATTACGGGAAGTACAAGTATGAGCTGAGCAAGAAGGATCACCAGAGCCGGCGCCACCAAAAATCGACCCAGGTCAAAGAAATCAAATTACGTCCCCGGACGGACAAGCATGATCTGGAGATCAAGATCCGGCAGATCAAGGGATTTCTTGAGGAAGGCAACAAGACCAAGGTCGTGTTGACCTATCGCGGACGCGAGATGGCCAATCAGGAGATGGGCAGGCAAGTCATGGCTTCCGTGATCTCGGAATTGGCGGAGACGGGCACGATCGAATACGCGCCGCGCATGGAAGGGCGCAGCTTGATCATGATCGTTGCGCCGAAGAATTAAGCGGCGGCGAACGTTTAACCAAAAAGGACGCGAGTCATGAAGATGAAATCACACAGTGGAGCCAGTAAGCGGTTTCATAAGACGGGCACGGGGAAGTTCCTGCGGAAGAAAGCCGGCAAGCGGCATATCTTGACGAGCAAAAACCGTGAACGCAAGCGGCGGCTGAGCGGATCCGTCGTCGTGGACGACACGAAGAACGCGGCGCTCAGGCGCCTGTTGCCCTATCAATAGGGATGGTCATCAGACTTAACGAGGGAGTATCGAGTCATGCCACGCGCAAAAGGTGGGCCTAAGACACGAGCGAGACGCAAAAAGAGGCTGAAACTGGCAAAAGGACAGTACGGCGCGAAAAGCCGGCTGTTTCGTTCCGCCACGGAGTCGGTCGATAAGGGGCAGCAGTACGCCTACACAGGCAGGAAGAACCGGAAGCGGGACTTCCGACAGCTCTGGATCGCGCGCATCAGCGCGGCGACGAGAGCCCATGGCCTCAGCTATGGCCGCTTCATCAATGCGCTGAAGAAAGCCAACGTCTTGTTGGACCGCAAGGTGCTGTCCGACATGGCGATCAAGGATGCCGCAGGTTTCGAGCAGTTGGTCGGGCTGGCCAAGCAGCAGCTGACCCCGGCAAGCGCTTAGATCAGACACTGCCTGCACGCAGTGTCCCCTGCCAATGAGCAGAGGACGATGCGGCATCAGTCTCACCCGCCCACCCTCGCGGCGCAGGGACGCCGCGTTTGCTTTCTCACCCACCCACCCTCGCGGCGCCGAGACGCCGCGTTTGCTTTCTCACCCGCCCACCCTCGCGGCGCCGGGACGCCGCGTTTGCCCAGTCTCCGCTACTGATGCTCAAGCAACCGCGAGAGGTTGACGTCGAATGCCACGACGGGAACACCGATTTGCCAGCGTTCCAATACTTCGGGGTGGACTTCGCCAATGACGCCCAGCGTATCACCGTCCACTGAAATGTTCCCTGCGCGGCCCTCGAGGAACGAGGGGTGGGCGACCGGCTCGAGGCGATAGTCCTTTCCGAAGTGATAAAACAGCATATCCAGACAGGAATGAATCTCAGAAAAGTGCGCGGCCGCGTGAGCGATCATCGCGCCCAGTACGGTCTCCGTCCGCGAGCCTAGCTCGTGATTCGGGTCTGGAATCGCGACGTCGCCCGATTCGAAGAGACGATGAGGATAGAAGGCCCTGCTTGAGGCGGCTTCGACGCGCAGCAGCGACGGCAGCATCCATTGCCGCAGGCAGGAAAAATTCAAGGACATCACATTCTCGACTTCAACGGTCTCACCCCACGGCGAGCCGGCCAGACGCATCCAATCGCGGTATTGCTCGGGAGATCCTAAGATGTTCGAGATGATCTCTTGAAATCCCATTCCCACCATGAAATTGCGGGCTCGATCGGAAGTCTGCTCGATCTTTGAGAGGCCTCCAACGGTGAATTGGGCCGGCATCACGGGAGAAAATTCCACGTAGCCGCGGCTGATGGCGACATCCTCCACGACATCCATCGCATGCATCAGGTCCTGCCGATAGGGAGGCAGCTTCGCCCGGACCGAGCCGTCTCCTCCGGTAACCTCATAACCGTACACTTGCAGCGCCTGTTTGACCGCCTGCGCCCCCAGTTTTTGGCCGAGCGCCTGCTCGATCGTCTTGATTGGAACGGTCCGGGACTGCCCCAAGTCCTGTGGCGTCACGACGCGTTTTCCGAGGGACGTCCTTTTGGGATACACGACTTCAATGGGCTCAATGGCAGCCCCGCGATCCGCCAGATTTGCCGCAAAGATGTTCAACGTCAGCACCACCATTGAAAGGTCAGTGCCTGTGACTTCCACGAACAATTGATCGTCGCCGGGCTGCACTTCACCAATTTCCCGGCTATTGATGATCGGTGGAAAGGACAGCACCTGTTGTCCGGCATCTCGTAGAATCGGCATGCGTTCATGGCCTGCCAGAATGTGGCCATGCTCCAACCCCTTGGGATGGACCATCAGGACTTCCGACAGCGTCATCACCGTTTCCATTCCCAAGGGAGTGAACCGCGCCTCATCGGGCTTCACTAATTCATACGTCACCGGAAATTGGATGCGCTGCAGCTGATACACACCGATCGAGACAGTCTTTCGCTTGTGCCCATAAATATCCGCCAGTTTCTCCTGCGTTTGAATCAGCTGGGCCAACCCTTCACTCGACACCCGGTAGCCTTTGGCAATACACGCTGCGACATAAGGGCGGACGTTTTCCATACCGGGCCCAACGATCACGCGTCTCGTGGGCTTCCTTGAGAAAAACGTATACGGTTTTAGCTTTCCTTCCTGCTTGATGCGAATTTGCCGTGCAATTCCCTCGCAGCACCAAAGATCCGGCCGGTTGCTGTCTTGGAGTTCAATCCGCAACTCGCCCGTCTCTGCGACATGCTCCTTCAACTCACCCTTGACCAGCATAAGCCAATCATCGAGCCGCTCCATTGTCGTGGACCGCTTGGGGCGGGTACCTCCGGCAACAAGCGATTCAAAATCTTCCCTAAATATGGAGATCGTCGGCATAGGTCAAAACGCGCCTCTCGTCGTGCGAATCATGTCCAGGTTGTCGGTGAACAGCTCTCGAATGTCGTGAATGCCGAGCGCCACCATGGCCATACGGTCCAGGCCAAGGCCCCAGGCGATGACCGGCACCTGAACGCCCAGCGGCAGCGTGACCTCCTGCCTGAACAGTCCGGCCCCGCCGAGTTCCATCCAGCCAAGGCGTGGATGCCGCACATGCAGTTCCACAGACGGTTCCGTGAAGGGGAAGTAGGCCGGCAAAAATTTGACCTCCTTCGCCTGGGCAACTTCACGGGCAAAGAGATTTAGAAGTCCCAACAAGGTTCGGAAGTTGATGTCTTCGCCGAGGACGATGCCTTCGACCTGGAAAAAATCCGTCGCATGGGTGGCGTCCACCTGATCGTAGCGGAAGCATCTGGCAATCGAGAAATATTTCCCCGGCACCGCCGGTCCGGAAGCCAACGTTCTCGCCGACACCGCCGTGCCCTGACTCCGCAACACGAGCCGCTTTGCCCGCTCGGGATCGAACGCATATTTCCAGCCTGTCGAGCCGGTAGTTCCTCCGTTTCGATGGGCGTTGCCGACACGCGTGAGAAACGGCTCCCCAATCTGTTTCGCATGCGTAGGATGCTTCACAAAATACACGTCATGGATGTCGCGTGCCGGATGAAACTGCGGCATAAAGAGGGCATCCATGTTCCAAAATTCCGTCTCCACCAGCGAGCCGCGCATCTCCTGAAATCCCATGCTGACCAGCTTGGCTTTGACCGTATCGAGAAATTCACGGTACGGATGCTTTTTCCCGATCGCAATCCGAGGTGCGCGGAGATTGATCGTGTACTTTCTAAATCGCTTTGTTCGCCAACTTCCGTCCTTCAGCAACTCTGGACTGAGTTGGGAAACTTCATCCGCCACCCCCTGTTTCGCCAGGTGCTCCACCGCCGTCATGCCGCCGCTGGCGACCTTAAACGATCTGGCCACCCGCTCGTCGACTCGGAACGGCTCGTTCGCGTTACCGCGCTTTACGGCGTAATCCAGGATGATCTGCCGGTCGGCCTCGGCAAACGCCTCGAGCTCGCAACTGCCCTGGTGAATCTTCTCGAGCAGCGTTCGCAGACGGTCTGCAGTCGGACTGGAACGGCCGGTCGACTCGATGCAGCCGCCCTGTACGATCAGCACGACCCCTTCCTTTTTCAGCCGCCCTACGGCCTTGCTTACATCGGACGGGTCAAGTCCTTCTTTGGAATGCAGATCCTGAATCGTCAACCGCTGTCCGGTTCCGGCCGCACTTCTGGCGGCCGCAATGACGTTCTCGATGGGCGACTTGCTCTCGTGATACCGCTCTCCGACCGCCGTCATCGACACGACAGGAGTGACCGTTTCTTTGTCAATGCTCAGCAGCGACTTTGCGAGCAGCCACTCGATGGCCATGCTCAGTTGTGAGGGCTCGAGTCCTGTCGCGACGGCAAGTTGCTCGGTCGTCAGCACTGCACCGGAGGGGTTGGCTCCGAAGGCCGTAAGCACCTTGATTTCGAGAGGGTGCAGGCTGTCGATGAGGGAGGAAATGTCCACCCGGAGACCTATCGGTGGGCGGAAGCAGGCTGTCGTCCCGCCGCCCGCAACGCGGCGATCGTCGCCGCATAGTCCGTGCCGCAGAAAATCGCCGAACCTGCGACAAGCACGTCGGCGCCCGCCGCAAGAATCCGGGCCGCGTTGTCTACCTTCACCCCGCCGTCCACTTCCAATAGGGCGCGGCTTCCGGCACGGTCCAGCATTTGCCGAGCGGCGGCCACTTTCTTCAGGCATGATTCGATGAACGTTTGTCCGCCGAATCCGGGATTGACCGACATGATCAACAGAAGGTCGACATCCGGGAGGATTTCTTCAATCGTGTGCAACGATGTCGCTGGGTTCAGCGTTACCCCGGCTTTGACGCCGCGTTCCTTGATGGCCTGCACCGTCCGATGAAGATGCGTGCAAGCTTCAACGTGCACGGTCAAATAGTCGGCCCCGGCGGAGGCAAATTCTCCCAGGTAGCAGTCGGCATTCGTAATCATGAGATGCACGTCGAGGGGCAGCTTCGTCACCTTCTTCAACGATTCGACGATGGGCGGACCGACCGTCAGATTCGGCACAAAGTGCCCGTCCATGACATCGACGTGCAACCAATCGGCTCCGCCACGTTCAACGGCGGCGACTTCATCGGCCAAATGCGCAAAGTCGGCCGAAAGGATCGAGGGGGCAATGAGGGTTGTTTTGGTCATGAACACACGTGCTTCAGACGGGCGGCGTAAAACCCGTCCATCGAGTCCTGGTTTCCCATCGTGAAGAGGTCTCCCCGCTCGGTCACAAGATACCGTCCTGCCGCCGGCAACCAAGGGAGGACAGATTCACGGCGGAAGTCCGCATGGGAACGCAGGAATTCGTCGATTACCGCTTCGTTCTCTTCGCCTTCGGTTGAACAGGTACTATAGACCAGCACCCCGCCGGGCCGCAAGCAGAGAGCGGCCGAGTCAAGGAGTTGAAGCTGAAGCGCCTGATGGCGTTCGAACTGTTCGCTGCGCTTTCGCCACTTCGCTTCCGGATGGCGACGCAACACGCCTAGGCCGCTGCAAGGAGCATCCACCAAAATCCGGTCGAACGGCAGCGACGGGCCTCGGCGTTCGCCAGCCTTCGAGACTCTTTGCGCCCAAGACGGATTTCGCAGGTCACCGACGACGGGAATCAGGTGCTCGTGGCGCAGCCGGGTGCGGTTGGCTTCCAGCAGCTTCAGCCGGGTTTCGCTACGGTCGAGTGCGTAAATGCGTCCCGTTCCCTTCATCAACTCAGCCAAGTGGGTCGCTTTCCCTCCCGGCGCCGCGCAAGCATCAAGGACCACGTCACCAGGTTGAACATCGAGCAGAGGGGGAATCAATTGCGCGGCCTCATCTTCCACATAGAAGTCGCCGGCCGAAAAACCGGGGATGGATGGTATGGCGCCTGCCTCTTCCAGAATGGCGCCGACCGGGCTGACGCGTGTGGGCTTTGCCGCAACACCGGCCATGTGAAGCCGGTCGAGGAATTCGTCGCGCGAGATCTGCAATCGGTTGACCCGGAGGGTCAGCGGCGGAATCCCGCTGGCCTGGTCGCATGCCTTGGCCGCGCGTTCCACTCCCCAGCGCTCGATCCACCGATGGCTCAACCATTCCGGGACGGAAAATTTAACTGCTAGCGCCTTGGCCGAATCTGTCTCCACGGGGGGCCAGGACGGGCTCGGTTCCCTGATCAGGGCCCGCAGGACGGCATTGACCAATCCGCTCCAATCCCGTTTGAGCTTCTGGCGTTGGCCCTTTGCAAGCTTGACCGACTCGGACACCGCCGCCGAGGCGGGAATGCGATCCAGGAAAAGCAATTGGTAGGCGCCCATCCTCAACAGCATCTGGACCGCGACCGGGAGACGGTCCAATGGCTTATCCAACACCGGTCCGAGCCGCCAATCGATCGTCCCCAAACGGCGCATGACGCCGTACGTAATCTCGACCGCCAGGCCCCGGTCCCGTCCGTCGAGCATGGGTCGGGCAAGGGCGCGATCCATCAGCACGTCGAGGCCTTCCTCCGTGCGCAGGGATTCCACCAGCACCGCAAGAGCGATGGTTCGGGAAGGCGACGTCGGGCTCGTATCAGATGAGGGGCCGCTTGGCATGCGCAAGGGCAACGACATCAAACCATGACGACAAGACGACAACGTTTGCTCACGGCGCGACGAGGCCGGTCAACTGCATGCCGACTTGCAGGGGATGTCCGGCGAGGTACTGGCCCGCAGGCATCCGTCGGCTGTTGGCCGGTTGAAGCTCACGGATTGCGAGCATCCCGCGTCCGGTCGCTACGTGAATCGCATCTTTGGTCAGCGCGGCAATCTGACCAGGAGCCAGCGGCGCCGGTTCATCGATGGCGGTCGCTCGGCAGATCGTCCAGCGGTCCGCCTTGGAGAAGGTATACGCGCCAGGCCAAGGCGTGAGCCCTCGTATGCGATTGGCCAGCCCCACCGCCGGCATCCCCCAATCAATGACGCCATCTTCCTTTTTCAGCAACGGCGCGAGCGTGGCCTGACTATCATCTTGTCGAGTGGGCGTCAACGCGCCCGTCTTCAATTGGACAAGCGTCTCGACCAATACACGTCCGCCAACCTCGGCCAGACGGGGAGACAGGGTTCCCGCTGTGTCGTCCGGGGCGATGGGTACAGATTCTTGGAGCAGCATCGCGCCGGTATCCATCCCTTCGTCCATGAGCATCGTGGTGATACCGGTTTCAGTCTCGCCGTTGATAATCGCCCAT
>DATELB010000158.1:0-6002 GCA_035277085.1 Nitrospira sp.
CTTCAAAACCTTGCGGATGCAGTGCGTCGTCTTCAGTCTGAGGCCCAGATGGCCAGACACTTTCGCGAGCTTCAACAGGAAAACCAGCACCTACGCGCTCAGCTTCGAGAAATTCAACAAGAGCCCACGGGCGTCAGGATGCTCGCGATCGAACCCAATGGAAAATCAGAGCCGGTGGTGCGCGCGAAACAACAGCTTGAAACTGCATTTCAAACTCCCGACCTCTGGAAGAAGATTCAGCTCGCGTCAGAAGCCGCCCAGTTGGACCCGCAATCCCCCGAACCATTGATCGTCAGAGGTCAAGCGTATCTGCGTCTGGTCTCCATTGCCTATTCCAAGCACAGTGCGGCGAGCAGTTATTCGGATCACATCGAAAAAGCCCGGTCGGATTTTGAACAAGCGGCACAACTGGAC
This sequence comes from Nitrospira sp., assembly GCA_035277085.1. Lineage (GTDB taxonomy): Bacteria > Nitrospirota > Nitrospiria > Nitrospirales > Nitrospiraceae > Nitrospira_C. Next base: position 415 of record DATELB010000158.1, read on the forward strand.
GGCAAGAATCCATGGGCCTGGATAGGCAAAGGCGACGTCCAGACCTGGCTCAAGCGAACGGACGATGCAGCCCTCTGCTACGAACGAGCGCTGGGGCTTGATCCGTTTTTTGATATTGCACGCCAGCGGCTGATCGGCCTTTATACCACCCAGGCGCGACGCCAGGCCAAAGCGAAGCAGTGGAACCAGTCACTGGAGACTTTGACAAAACTGCTGGATGGGAAGACCGCGGAAAGCTGGTTACCCGAGCAGAAAGAAGCCTATTTGCTCCGGAGCGACCTCCTGCTCAAACTCAACCGTTCGGAGCAGGCGCTGCAAGACCTGTCGACGGTGATCAAGTTGGATCCGACCAATGTGGAAGCCCTGGTCACGCGCGCCAATCTGTATAGAAGCCGTCTACAAGGGCGCTTGGCCAAAGACGATTTCGAGCAGGCCTGCGTGCTCGGGTCCATTGAGGCCTGCGAACAACTCCCGTAAAAGCGAGTACTGGACTAAGCTATTGTTATTTCACGTAATTTTTCTCGTAGGGCTTCACGGATCGCTCGCAATCCCCTACGGAAGTCTGTTTGACTTCGAAGAACGGCCGCTCCTATAATGAGAAAAATTGCCGTGATATCGGGCAAATAGTGGGTTGCCGACATTCGGCGACAGAGGTGGGCAAAAGGCCTAAGCCGGTCTCGTCCAGTAGCCCATTATTTCCGTATGTTGGGCCTTCTGCGAGGTTGCAGAGGTCCCGCGAAAAAGCTTAGATTGTCGGCAGGTCGATTCGCTGGACGCTGACCGATCTCACCCGTTAACCCCATACGCCGGAGTAAGGCTGCAATGAGTCAATATCGCGTGCTCCCTGGGCCTGAACATTTCCTTCCTCCTGCCGCAGCTTCAATGGGTGTCTATCTCCCGAACCCCGGAGAAGCGCACATCAATGGGGTCATCGTCTCGGAAGAGAAGGCGTACGAGGAAGCCGCACGTCAATTCTTGATGGCCAAAGTCCCGACAATCTTCCCGGGCCCCTTGGTGCTGTGGGCCTGGAACGAAAAGGCGGCGAAGAAGGCAACCGCCATCCGTCACCTCTACAACACGTTGAAGGAGTGCGTGCAGCCGGGCCAAAAGGCGATGCTGATTCCCATGCCGGACTACCGGCCGAAATATCCCAAGATCAATCCGGAAGTTGAGATCAATCCCAACCACCCGAACCTGACCATCTGGCATAACAAAATCGATTGCTGCATGTTCGTGGGCGTGCATTGCCATCAAGCCAATCTATCACTCAAGATCATTCGCGGCGGGACGTCCTGCTATACGATCGCGATGTGCGCGCAGGCAGGACATGAGGACGCCATGCTCTCGTTTCGCGACGCATCAGTGGAAAAAATTATGAAACTGGCCGACACGGTGAAACGGCTCAAGGGAACGGTCCAACCGCGGCTGGCCGCAACCAAAAACGGCGCTTCCAGTTAACCTGTAAGATCGAGGCGAGTGAAAGGAGGCTGGTCCATGGCAGACACCCATTCAGTTATCGGGACCCAAAATAAAAAAGGACAGACCTTTACTGATACCTGGAAAATGATGCATGAAGCGCCGCGCACGCCGTCGTTCTTTACAGGCAGCGAGGTTATCAAAGAAGCGCTTCGGCGGGCCAGCTGCGACGTCATGATTGCGTATCCCATCACCCCGCAGAGCGAAGCGGCGGCTTTGATCGGCGAGCTCTTCGCCGAGGGGTATATCGGCGATTATTTCCGCGGTGAGAGCGAATTTGCCGTCATGTCACAGTGCGCCGGCGCTGCCTTCGGAGGCGCGCGGGTGTTCACGACGACAGCCGGTCCTGGGACGATGCGGGCGATGGAAAATTTCCCGATGTGGGCGGGCGCGCGGCTGCCAATCCAAATGATCGTCACGTGTCGAGGCATCAATTCGCCTCTCTCGATTCAACCGGATACGCTCGAAATCGCTTATCTCTTGAATACAGGCATGTTGGTCTGGCACGCGGAAACCGCACAGGACTTTTTCGACTGGATTCTCAAAGGCTACATGGTCTCGGAAGAACCGGACGTGCACCTGCCGCTGGCACTTTGTTGCGATGGATTCTTCGTCACTCATACAAAGGACGTTGTCAATCTGACTCCAGCCGACATGTGCCTGCCGCCTTACGACCCCTATCGCTCACCGGTTCCTTGCATGGACATGGAATGTCCGCCCGTGCGCATGATGCGTGATCCGTTCGTGATGAAGAGCAACTACATCAGCTATGCGACGCATGCCAGCTGGCAACAGGAAATTTGGGCGGCGATCGAACGCTCGCGTAAGCATAGTATCAAGTGGCTGAACGGCTTGATCGACACCGAGAATATCGACGCTGATATCATGATTGTGGCATCTGGCACCGCCGTGTCACAGGGACGCGAAGCGATTCGATTGCTGGAGGACGAAGGCATTCGCTGCGGACTCGTGAAAGTCAAGACGCTCCGCCCCTGGCCCGAGGAAGAAATCCGGGAAGCCACCAAGAACGCCAAGCATATCTTCGTGCCGGAGTTCAACGTGACCGGCTGGCTGGCGAAGGAAATTCGCGCGACGATTCCGAATCCCCACCGCGTGCATGGCGGCCCGCACGTGTGCGGAGGCATGACCATGCCGCCGGAGATTATCGTACAGGAAATCAAGACGGCCCTTGGAATGAAAACACTCTCCCTGGCCGGTCGTGGAAGCTGAGCAGCACACCAACTGAACACTGTTCGCTCCCGCGAGCGAAATCTGAGGAGGCCATAATGAGTAAGGAACGTATCAAGATCGCTGAAGACCTCTACGACATCATGCCGTCGGACTATCAGGATCTGGTGAAGAGCGCGACGTACGGCAAGGATGACCGCGGATGGAAAGACATTGGCTCCTCCAAGGAGTTGATCGAACAGCATTCGCTCTGCGCCGGTTGTCCCGAGTCCATGGCCTTCCGCTACATCCTGGCCTCGCTGCCGAATCCGGAAGACACCGTCATGGTCGGCTCGACCGGTTGCACCAGCCTGGTGTTCCCGATGGTGGCCGTCCATAACATCCACTCATTGTTCGGCAACCAGAACGCGATCGCTTCCGGTCTGAAACGTGCGCTGAGTGTACGGTTCCCCGGCCGCGTCAAGGACGTGGTTGTGCTTGCCGGCGACGGCGCGACCGTCGACATCGGCCTGGACATGACGCTGCAGGCCTGGTTTCGTCAGGAAAAGTTCACCACGATCTGTTTCGACAACGAGCTCTACGCGAATACGGGCGGCCAGGAGAGCGGACTTATGCAAAAGGGCTTCGTGGCCAAGATGGCGCCGGTCGGCAAGTTATTCGACAAGGTGCGATTGCCTGAAATCGCCCGCGAGTCAGGCTGCCATTACGTCGTCAACTGCACGGTCAGCAAGCCTTCGCTCGTGGAGAAAGTCATCCGCAACGCCGTGCATATCGCGCGGGAAATCGGTCCGACCTATCTTCAGCTCTATACGCCCTGCATTCTCGAAATCGGTAAGAACAGCATGGAAGGGCTCCAAGAGATGCGGGATTCCGAGAAGCCGGCCGAGCGGTTTGCGTACAAGGAGTATGTCAGTGAGCCTGCGAAACAGTTACTGGCGGAACTCGCCGCAAAGGACAAGGAACGGAAAGCGGCGGCCAAGCAGTTGGCGGGCCAAGCGCAAGCCTGAGGAGGCCATCATGATCAAGAAGCGGCTTAATATTCGAATGTCGGGCTTGGGCGGGCAAGGCGCGGTCACAGCGGCGCACGTCTTGGCCATGGCCGCCAACCGGGACGGCAAGTTTTCCATCTCCAACCCGTTCTTTGGCGCCGAAAAGCGGATGGCCCCGGCCGAGAGCTATTGCCGCATCGGCATTGAGCGAATTTACGACCGCGGCGAGCTCGTGTTCCCCGACGTGATCCAGGTGTTCCACCCTCAGGTCATTACGATGGGGAAGAGCTATACGATGCCGTTTTACTCCGGGGTGAAGGAAGGCGGTGTGGTCGTTATCAACTCCGCCCAACCCCTCCTTTCGGAAGAGGACGTACAGCGGTTAAAAGATCTGAACGTGGCGGTGTTCTATATTGCAGGCACGGAGCTCGCCATCGAAGTGGCCGGCACTGAATTGTCGACGAATATGGCCATGATAGGGTCGGTGTCTGGGATCACGAAATGCGTGAGCATGGAAGCCCTCGATGGCGCCTTACAAGAGCGGTTCGGCAAGAAGTTCGTCGCATCAGGCGGTACGGCGTCCCTCGACGAAGCGATTAAGAAGAAGTTTGCCAAGAAAGAAATGCTGTTAGCGAAGAATCTGGCGACCGTAAAGCGGGCGTACGAGATCGCCAGTGAGTGGGCCGAAAAGAACAAGGTTGAGCTGCAGGTCGGCAATCCGGCCGTCGCCGCGTAAGAAAAGGAACCACCTCGAATGTATAACGTCGCGCAAGTCATCGACGAGAAATGTACGGCCAAAAAAGGCTGTCGTCTCTGCATCATGTATTGTCCAGAGGCCAATTGCCTCGATTTGAATTCCGGGAAGATGGTGGCGGAGGTCAACATTGACCGCTGCAAAGGCTGTGAACTGTGTGTGGTCGTCTGCAATGCGGCGAAACACGAAGCCATCCTCATGCAAGCGGTCAGCGCAACCGGGCAGCTGATGTCCAAAAAGGGAGAATCGGCGGCCCTCGGACAAGCCTACCAAGGTTAACCGGGCTCGCATCTATTGGAAAAAGACCCCATGGCGTTCGCGCTATGGGGTTTTTTTGTTGGTCGCTCAAGAGGTCACTCATGGAAAGCGAAGACAACGTCATTGACGAGCTGTTAAAGGAGATCACCGGTCTTATTACGGCGTATCCCAAGGCCATCGAGCGCCGCGCGGCCATGATCCAGGCTACGGGCAAAGACCCGGAGTTGGTCGAAAAACTGGTGAAGGCCGCTGATACGATGCGCGACAGCGGCAATCTCTACCTCACCTGGGCCAAGCATTATGCGGCTCTCGCGGAGGGGAACACCGACGCCTCGTCGGATGAAGATGAAACCGAGGATTTCGACGTCTAAAAAACCGTTCGCCCCCGCCATCGACATTTGTTACAATGCGCCTTCTTCTTCCAGTGGACCCTACATTCCCCGGTAGCTCAGTTGGTAGAGCAGCCGGCTGTTAACCGGCTGGTCGCAGGTTCGAGTCCTGCCCGGGGAGCCACACTTTCACCCTTCCCTCATAAAGTGATAAGAATGATGCTCGCATCCGGGGCTTTCGTCGGACCTAAACGCTGAGTTCGAGCGAAAGGCATCGGAAATGCAGACGCAGCTCAGGGAGGCGCATTGAATACCATTCTGCACCTGCCGGACCTTCTGCTCGCCATTTCACTGTTGCTCGGTATCAGCGCCGTCGTCATCCCGCTGGTTCGTCGGCTTGGGATTGCCCCAGAATTGGGCCTCCTGCTATCCGGAGTTATCCTCGGAACCTCACACTTTCTCGGGGCCACCCAAGTCGATCGCTTGCACGAGCTTTCCGAACTCGGCGTCGTGTTCTTCCTGTTCATGATCGGCCTTGAGCTCGATCTTGGGCAGGCCTGGCAGCTGCGGCGTTATGCCTTCGTCCTGGGAAGT
>DATELB010000159.1:0-6646 GCA_035277085.1 Nitrospira sp.
GCGATCTCGATCGCCACCACGATCTCGGATTTTGCGTATGCCGCCGACCCCAAGCGCGAATGGCGGACCTTCGTCGTCCGGAAACAGGCCAAGGACCATGGTTTGGGAAAGCTCGTGGAAGGCGCCATCCGTTCAGGAGACCAGGCGTTGATCGTGGACGATGTCCTGACGAGCGGAGGATCGTTGCTCAAAGCGGTTGCGGCGGCGAGGCAGGAGGGACTGATCGTCCGGTACGCCCTGGTGATCGTGGATCGAAAGGAGCAGGAAGGGCGCGCCAAGGTCGAACAGGCAGGCGTGAAGGTGATCAGCCTGCTGACGATCGATGATCTGACCGCAGTCGGACGTCCCAACGGGGATTAGCACGCGTTACTTGCACCGGAACTCGATGCCCCAGCGCCGCTCGCGAACGACCTCCTGGCCCGCCTCAATCCCTCCGACCACTCGAGCGCGGCCTTTGGCCTCTCCTTCACGGACGACGGAATAGCTGCCGCCGCAAGTGTCTTTGATCAGAACCAGCGCATCCTTCCGGAACGACGACAGCATGTGCCCTTGCTCTCCTTTGAACGGATAGGTGACCACGCCGCCGTCGTCATTGCGTTGGGCGAGCTTCGCGCCTTCCGCGCAGCCGGACAGAAGCAGGAGGACGGCACAGCAGACGCTTGACCAATTCTTCATACTACTCCTATGATAAATACAACACCCGCTGATCCTGCGCAAAGACTGTCCTCAGGAGGTCTATTATGATACGCCGAATGGCCATCTCGCTCGTCGGGATATTGCTGATTGCCGGATTCACGACCGTCGTCTCCGCCCACCATTCCTATCTGCTGTCGGTGCAACAACTGCAAGCCGGACTGAAGAAAGCGCCCTCGATGGCGCAAAAGGGCTTTGTGCTGATCGACGTCCGTTCGCCGGAAGAACATTCGGCGGGCTTCATTCCCGGCACCGATCTCAACATCGATTTCCGGGAGATCAAGACCCGTCATCGTGAAATCGGGGTTCCGCAGGACGAGCACATCGTGGTGTACTGCCAGTCCGGCCATCGCAGCAACATTGCGGCTGAAACGCTGGCGGACCTTGGGTACACGCATGTGTATAACGTCCGGGGCAGCATGAATGCCTGGGTGGAGGCCGGCTATCCGGTCACCCGCTGATCAACTGTTGAAATAGCGCTCATCTCACCCGCCCGACCCCGGCGTGCTGGGGCACGCCTTGCCCAGGCTCGTTCTCACATCGCTCAAAGCCGCAACGTACCAAACCGCGTACGTCTTGGCTTTTCGCTCGCTGCGGCCTTCCCCGGGCATAAGCGCGTCTCGGCGCGCTGGGGCAGGGCGGGTGAGAACGGCGACTATTTTGAACAGTGGCTATGTCCCACATGTCGCAGACGCGGCGCTATGGGGTCGTGGAAACCGTGAGTGTCGGTGACGCTCACGGGCGTGCAGCGTTCCGGCGCGGACTGATGCCGATGACGGCCGGCAGCCCGATATGACCGTTGGGACCGGCATTGATCAGGGCCATCCAAGGATGCGTCCCTGCCGTCTTCTCGACCGCCCGCTGCAAGGCTGGACTAATCGATAGGTCGGACGACGACCCTCCGTCCATCGCCATCGCCTGGCGGATCTGTGGATACGCTTCGTGCAGGCATTGGCCGATGGCATGCAGAGACGCCACCTCCGTCGTCTTCATCACCAGAATGTGACCGTTCTCCAGCTCCGCGACGACGGTTTGCTGCGATTGCTTGCCGGACTGTTTGACGCGGACTTTGCCGGTCCGATCCAACAACATGAGCGACTGTGCGGCTTCCCCATAGGGAGGATGTTGCTCGTCGAATGGATCCACCGACAGGTCCAGGATTCTCGCCCGAGCTGCGTCGGCCTCGGTGGGTTCGGCCACAAACAGTCCCATCCAGGACGCATGACGCTTGCTTCCCAGCGACTTCCCCTGTGCAAACAGCAGTCCCAAATAGGAAAAATTCTCCCGAAACAGTCCGGCGTTGAAGACCAAATCATGGCCGGTTCGCCTCTGCCATTCGTGAATATCGGGCGGCTCACGAAAGGGCTCGTTGCGGAAATAGTGAACGGAAATCCCGTAGCGGAGCGGATCGATATCTGACACCAACAGCGGGGGGACATCGTCGCAACGCCCGGATGGGTCCCATACGCCTATCGCGAGTCCCTCCGCCGGCCGGTCCCAGGTGATGGCGGGTGGATCCGACGCGGCATGGCTCAGCGATGCGACAACGGCGAATCCAGCAAGGATCGCACAGACGCGCGCGTGCATCGGGTAACGGCGGCTTTTCATCGGGTAGAAACGGAGTATAGGAAGGGCGGCCCCTCGGCGTCAAACCGGCAGTCTCAATGTCGATGCCCGCACGCGATCAACGGCTCCCGCGCTTTGCAGCCGTTTCGGGAAACGTGTTTGATGGAGCGTCCAGGATTTTTCGTACCGTGCGGGCCAGCAGCTCGGGCGTAAATGGTTTTTGAAGGAATCCGCTCGTCCCCTGTTCATGCCCGGCAAGAATACCGACGTCGTCCGTAAAGCCTGACATGAACAGAATGCGCAGGTGCGGCTTCATGGTCATGAGATGTTGCGCCAGCTGTCGTCCTCCCATGCCGGGCATGACCATGTCGGTCAGGAGTAGATCAAGGCGATCCAGTTCCTGAGACGCGAGCAGGCAGGCCTCCAAGCCCTGCTTGGCTTCGATGACCCGGTATCCCAACTTTTTCAGCGCGTCCCGCAGCAATATGCGCACGCTGGCGTCGTCTTCCACCAGCAGGATGGTCTCGTGGCCTCCCACCGGCTCAGGAGGGGCCTGTGGAGAAGACGTTGCATACACGTCGGCGGAGACACGGGGGAAGAATATGTCGAATTTCGTGCCATGCCCAATGCGGCTTGTGACGTCGATCGCGCCGCCTGACTGCGTCACAATGCCAAACACCGTCGAAAGCCCGAGACCGCTCCCCTTGCCCTCTTCTTTCGTCGTGAAGAACGGCTCGAAGATGTGGGCCTGCGTGTCGCGGTCCATCCCGCTTCCCGTGTCTGCGACCGAGAGTTTGACGTAGGGGCCCGGAGGCAGCGGATCGACATGGTAGAGGGGACTTTTCGCCAGTTCGACTTGGACCGTCTCGATGGTCAGCGTCCCGCCGTCGGGCATCGCATCTTTCGCGTTGACGACCAGATTCATCAATATCTGTTCTAACTGCGCCTGATCGGCGCGGACCTGCCCGTTTCCAGGATCAAGCCTGATGACGAGATGAATGTCGGCGCCGATCAACCGCTGCAGCATGCCCTCGAGGTTGGACACGATGGTGTTCAGGCTCAGATGCTTCGGTTCAAGCGGCTGTTTACGGCTGAAGGCCAGCAGCTGACGCACCAGCATGGCGGCGCGTTCGCCCGCCTTCTGCGTTTCTTCGATCTTGCCGTACAAGGGATGTTGCCGGCCCAGCTCCGTTGCCAAGACGTGGCTGTAGCCCATGATGACGGTGAGCAGATTGTTGAAATCGTGCGCGATGCCCCCCGCGAGGCGGCCGACTGCTTCCATCTTCTGCGCTTGCCTGAACTGCCGTTCGCTTTGCTCCAGCGCCTCTTCGGCCCGTTTTCGCTCTCGGCGCTCATCGCGTTCGCGCAGGGCGCGCTGCACGGAGGGAACCAGCCGGCCCAACCGCTGCTTTAACACATAATCCGTCGCACCCTGATGCATCGCATCGATGGCCAATTCCTCGCCGATCGTGGCGGAGACGAAAAGAAACGGAACGTCCGGCGCCTGCTCGCGGGCCATTGACAGCGCCGTCATGCCGTCGAAGCCGGGAATGGAATAGTCGGCGAGTATGAGATCGAAGTTGCCGGTCTCAAGGGCGGAGAGAAAATCCTTGCGGGTGTCCACCCGATGAGCGGTGCACTCGACGCCCGCCTCGGACAGCGTGGCGGCGACGAGATCCGCGTCGACAGGATCGTCTTCGAGCAGGAGGAGACGGAGCGGGGTTTTCACAGGTCCTTTCGGGCGGGCTCCTTTCGATCAGATGCCTGCTGCATGTAGTCAGTTTGCCTCGGGCGGGGGTTCGTTGATCACTCCCCAAAAGATGCCTAGTTCCTTGACCGCTGAGATGAACTGCTGGAACTCAACGGGCTTGACGACGTAGGCATTGGCTCCCAGCGCGTAGCTTTGGGCCAGGTCTCGCTCCTCACGTGAGGACGTCAGCATGACGACGGGAATCGGTTTCAAATTCGCATCGTTTTTGATCGTTCTCAACACCTCGATGCCGTCAACTTTCGGCATTTTGAGGTCGAGAAAGACGACGACAGGATTGCCGCATTCCCGGCTCTTGAACGCCCCGCGGCAATACAAATAATCCAAGACTTCGGCGCCGTCATGACAGACGACCACTTTGTCAGCGATGTGATGCTCTTCCATCGCGGCCAGGGCCAGTTCCGCATCCCGCGGGTTGTCTTCCGCCAACAAAATGGGTTTCACGGTGGTCATGAGAGCGTCCGTTTCATGGGAAGGGTGATGTAAAAGGTCGCGCCCTGATCGAGGGCTCCTTCCGCCCACGTTCGCCCCCCATGCCGGTGAATGATCCGCCGTACATTGGCGAGGCCGATGCCGGTCCCTTCGAACTCATCATTCCGGTGAAGGCGCTGGAAGACGCCGAACAGTTTGTTGACATACTGCATGTCGAAGCCGACCCCGTTGTCGCGCACGAACACCGTGACCTCGCCTGCGCTGTCCCTGGTCGCGCCTATCTCGATGCGCGGCTTCGGCCGGGTCGCCGTGAACTTGACGGCATTGCTCAATAAGTTAGTGAAGACCTGGCGCAACATGGCCGGATCACCCGGCACATCGGGCAACGAACCAATTGTCCAGGAGATGGGCTTGTCTTGCAAGTCTAGACGCAAATCATGAATGACCGTCTTGACCAGTTGGTTGAGATTGACGGTGCTGTGGAGCATCTCCTGCCGTCCCATGCGGGAGAACACAAGGAGATCGTCAATCAGTTGTCCCATCTGTTTGGCCGAGGCGGAAATCGTCTCCAGATAGCGCCTCGCCTTGTCGTTCAAGGCCTCGCCGGCGGTTTTCGAGAGGAGCGCCGCATAGCCGTCGATATGCCGCAATGGCGCCCGCAGGTCATGCGAGACCGAGTAACTGAACGCCTCCAGCTCCTTGTTGGCGGCCTGGAGCAGCTCACCGCGCCGCTGCAGCTCCCCGGCCACACGGCGCCGGTTTGTAATGTCATGATGAATGAGGAAGTACACGGCCCCGAGCAGAACGAGCTGCAACACGCCGCCGAGGGCCAGCAGCGCAATCGTGCTGCGGGTTGTTCCCGCCGATTCCAACACGCGCGCCCGCATGCCCTGCTGCTCGGAGCTCTCAAGCTCCGCCATGAGGCGATGGATGTCGTCCAGTTCGCGTTTCGCGACGCCAGGCAGCGCCAGATGGCGCACCGCTTCGGCGCCCCGCGTGTTGCGCGTGTTGATCGCGTTGGTCTCAATGTCCAATTGCTGCTGGATGAGTCCCTGCAATTCCGTCATGCGGCTTTGCTGCCCGGAAGGGCGGGCCAACGCCTGGAGATAGCGTGAAAACTCGGGCATCTGTTCAACCAGAGCCCGGTAGGGTTTCAAGTACGACTCATCGCCCGTCACGAGATATCGGCGGTGCCCGCTCTCGGCCGCAATCAGCGCCTCTTCAATGGAGCCGAGCAGCTGGACCAGTTCATGGCTTGATGTATCGAGCCGGCTGTTTTGTACGACGACCGCGGTGTTCCGGTACGACATGATGCTGATCACGATGATGCCGAGGAAGACCAGACCGAAGCCGGCCAGCACGCGTTGTTCGATCGACCACTGGCTGACCCATGTCACGAACCGTTCCGATTTTTCTCCGAGGAGGCGCAGCCATCCCGGATTCCCTGCCGGCGGCATGGCCTCGGGCAGCGGCGGCGGGGCCGGGGGACTCGTGGTCGGGCGCTCCTGCGTGACGGATTCCATGGTCTGTCTCGAGTCAGGCAAAAATAGTATGAAAACCTAACAAACTCTACCCCGGCCTATCAGGGCCTGCAAGCAATATTTCAGATGAACGTGCGGAGAGGAATCAGCGGCCCGCGGCCATGACGGCGGCGTCCGGCAGACCGGCCGAAGCGCCGAGGTCTGCAAACATCATGGTGGCGGCGACGACCCAATCGGCCGCCGGCTGAGGATAGATACCGATGAAGAGCGTCCCGGCGAGTCCCACGTAAATCACGGCCTTCATGGGGCCGGACACGGTGACGGGAGAAGGGTCGTGCGGCTCCGTGATGTACATTTTCTTCACGACGATGAGGTAATAGTACATTGAGATCACGATGTTGACGAGTCCGACCGTGATCAGCGTGTAAAGGCCCTCCTTCACCGCCGCGACGAAGATGTAAAGCTTTCCGATGAAGCCCGCCAACGGCGGCACGCCCGCCAAAGAAAGCAGGAAAATAAGCATGGAAAACGCGAGGAACGGCGAGCGCCGACCCAGCCCGCTATAGTCGTCGATTTCTTCGCTGCCGATCGCCTGAGCGACCGCGATGATCACTGCGAACGCTCCCAGATTGGCGAAGAGATACGTCAGCAGGTAGAACATGATGGCGTCATTGCCCATCTTCGTGCCGGCGGCCATTCCGATGAG
>DATELB010000160.1:0-4412 GCA_035277085.1 Nitrospira sp.
AATCATCGCAGACAAGTTCACGGGACAGTCCCGCGGATTTGGCTTCGTGGAGATGTCCTCGGATGCCGAGGCAAAGGCCGCGATCACGGCGCTCAATGGCTCGGACATGGGTGGCCGCTCGTTAACAGTCAATGAAGCGAAGCCGATGGAGCAGCGTTCCGGCGGCGGCGGTGGATTCGGTGGGGGCGGTGGCCGTGGCGCTGGCGGAAAGCGCGATCGCTGGTAAGCCGCTGACGCTCATTGGATAGGCGAAAGGGTGCCATGAAAGCATGGCGCCCTTTTTTTATGTACAGCCTGTTCTGCGATATCCCATGCGTTGGGCGTGGTCTCTTGTGTTGTGCCGCGGGATCCCTTGGCCCAAGACGAACTCGGAGAGGTCCCCATCTAATTGACTCCGGCGATCTGCTCCTGTATGCTGTCCTCGGTTGTTCCCTCGTATAAGTCCGGCTGGGAACATGTTCAGCATCACGGACTTCGCGATCGCATCGCGACCAGGTCCAGTCCGGAGCGGCACCCTTCCTGGTTGTTTCTCCCCTCGGTTCTCCCGTCATCATGCGATCACACTGAAAGGATTGTGTAGTGGATACGTCTGTTCAATTAAGTTTTCGCGACCTTGGTGTGTCCGAGGCGTTGGTCAACGATCTCGCCAAGGCAGGGCTCTCATCCCCAACTCCGATTCAAGCGCAGGCGATTCCTCCCGCACTGGACGGGCGTGACGTAATCGGGTGCGCCCAAACCGGAACGGGGAAAACCGCCGCATTTGTTATTCCAGTCATCGAACGGTTGGCCGGGTTGCCGAAAGGGGACCCGCAGGCCTTGATACTGGCTCCGACTCGGGAACTCGCCCTCCAGATACTCGCGACGATCGATACACTCGGTCGCCGTCGGGGGATTTTTGCTACCGTCATTGTGGGCGGGGCGGACATGCAAGCGCAGATACGAGGGCTCCGTCAGCGACCGGACATTCTTGTTGCAACGCCCGGCCGGTTACTGGATCACATGTGGAACGGCACGGTCAATTTGCAACCCATCAAGATCCTGGTTCTTGATGAAGCGGACCGGATGCTCGACATGGGGTTTGCCCCGCAAATCAATCAAATTTTCTGCGCGCTGCCGGAGGAACGGCAGACGCTGCTGTTCTCCGCCACCCTACCGTCCGATCTTACTCAATTCGTACAAGCCGGCCTCAACGACCCGGTTCGGGTTATGGTGACGCCGCCAGCCACGACAGCGGATGGTGTTACGGAAGCGCTGCACTATACGACGCATACCGGTAAGCCGGATTTACTGCTTTCGCTCTTGAAACAAGAGAAGGAGACCGTCCTGGTCTTTACTCGGACCAAGGATCGGGCAGATCATGTGGGACGTGTGCTCAGTCGTGCAGGACATCGGGTTGGCGTGCTGCACGGGGATCGAAGTTTTTCACAACGTCGAAGTGCGCTCGATGGGTTTAAACGCGGGGTCTTCCGCGTGCTCGTCGCGACAGATATTGCCGCACGGGGCATCGATGTGGCCAATATCGGTCACGTGATCAATTTCGATCTGCCGCACTGCCCTGAAGATTATGTCCATCGAATTGGCCGGACGGCTCGGATGAAGACGACCGGGAGAGCCACGAGTTTTATCACAGCCGAAGATCCGAAACAGCTCCGTGACATCGAACGCTTCGTTGGCCATGCGGTGCCATGGGCCTCGGGCAGTCCACGGCCTTCATCTGATCCGCGTAGCCAGAGAACGCCTCAACGCCGAAGCGAAGGCGGTTTTTCTCGAGGGCCCGCACAAAGCCGCTCGCACGGTCACGACATCCATCCAACGCGTTAATCGACTTCGGCATTAGTGGTGGGCGTGGGCCCACCACGGCCGCAGATGGTTCGCACGTCCTTTCTTTGCTTTCGCAACGAGATGCCGCAATCGATCGATGTCTATATGTGCCAAAGTGTTGACGGTGCCCACCCTGGCCTGTATGGTGAAAGTACATTTCCTCGCTTTTTCCTCTGAAACCATCCGGAAGAAAGGAAGCTCCTTGGATACGAAAGCTATTTCTGCCAATAAACCGTGGACCCGACTTCCCAAAGGTACTAAAGTGCGACTGGTAGAAGGCGGACAAGAAGGGTTAATTGATGGAATGACCGAACTCGTCGTGGGGCCGGGCAGAAACCCTGACGGCCGCACTCAATATCGCCTCAATGTGGGAGACCAAAGTCGTATCCTCGCTGGCCAGGATGACCTGGCAGTGCTGACTGACAAAGAGGGTTTGGTCCTCATCGAAAGACAGAGCATCGAGTATCGCCGTCTGGTGACAGACCAGTTACGGTCCGAACTGGCGTCGGATCGCTTTGTCGCTTCGGTCTAACGCCGTGGGCTCGCCTCATCTTTTTACCGCGATTACTTCTGCCTTGGTCACCTAAAGACAAGAGTGTAGTGGGACGTCTCCGTCCCGGCTTCAACAGGGAGCAGCACACGATACACCGATCCACTGTGGGCGGCGACAAGCCGCCTTTCTGGATCAGTCAGATTGCTGGCGAAGGGCTGGGCGGCGGCGGTGAGAGAGCTTCGGTCTGTCGAGCCTTCTTCATGAGCGGCTTCATGTGCTGACTCCTTGCGTCGGCGGCCAAGAGGGCAGGGGTGCTGACGCCAATCCAAAATCCTCAAGCACTTAGAAAAGTAGCCTTTCCCTTTTCTTGCTGCTATTCAATATTGATGGCTCCTGTGCTTTTCACTTCTGTCGTCCTCTCCGTCTTCTCGACTCGGACGGTATACACGTAGGTTCCCGGCGAGGAAAAGCAGAGGCTGGCGAACTCCTTAGGGGCGAGCTTCACCACCACAAAAAAACCAGGCTCGGAGCCGCCGAACAGGTAATCCCAGCCCTCAAAGGCAATTCCTTTCTGGCAGGAGAGCCGGCCATCGAGATTGTCGGAAAAATAGAGGCGTGCCGTAGTCTTGGCCGTATTGACCCAGCGAATTTCGTCCCCTGTTTTAGCGGTGAGTGTGGTGGGAACCACAGTATTTCCAATCACGATCTCGGCAATCCGTCCTGATTGTGAGGATGCGGGGAGTCGGGAGGTCGCACATCCCGCGATGAGCGCCAAAGCAAGACAGGTGATGGTCTGTAAGATTATTGACATAAACCGTCCCTTAGAATCGCTGAACCAGCGCCATGGCGCTGGTCGTGATTCACTATTGTATTCCTATTTTCAGGGCAGCGGAATCACACGCTCGGTGTATTAACAATACTGAAGAAGACGGTTTGCAGATGCAGTCACTGTGTCCGGGGATGATCCGAGCGAGCCAAGCCCAATGCACGTATCGGCTACTAGTAAGAAAAGGTTGAGCCGCAGGCAGAATTCGCAAGCGACATGGTTTGCGGATTTGGTTGCTGCGGTGCAGTCGGCGGCGGCGTTGAGGAGGGCTTCTGTCTACGAGGATCCTTAATGGACGGCTTCAAGTGCTGAATCAGGGCGTCGGCGTCGGAGGCCGGTAGGCGTTTTGAGCACTTAGAAAGTAGCCTGTCCCCTTTTCTTGTCCCGCTGGGGGGATTATCCTAGCGCAGAGGAAGTGAGGGCTATCGTCTATGTAGGTCCCGCGAGCCAGAGCACGGAAACACGGCGTAGGCCGGAGGAGATGGTCAATGCTCAACCGAAACTTTTGGATCGGACTTTCTTTTGGAGCAATCGTCACCTGGGTCTTTAGTCAATGGCCGCTTGCTGCCGCGGATAAGGCCCACAATTGTATCCCCGCGACCACCGTTGCGGGCTATCTGCATAGCGTGATCCAGGCCGACCGTACGTTCTATACCACAGAAATTGTCGAACGGATGCAGATGCGAGGTATTGTCGTCGCCTCGGAAAACTGGAGAGAAATGGCAAAACTTCCCCTGCCGGCACAATTTTTGATGGAAACAGGCCGACTCATTTCGCAGGAAGGAAGCGGGCTGCGCATTCGATTGGTCAGCAATTGGCCGATCAACAAAGCGAACAGGCCTATGTCCGACTTCGAGCAACACGGGTTGACAGAGGTCCTCGCCAACCCGGATAGTCCGTATACCGCGACGATGACACGAGACGGCTCGGCCGTCTTTCAAGCCATCTATGCAGATAGAGCTGTCTCCCAAAGCTGCGTCGGTTGCCACAATGCGCACCCCGGCAGTCCGCGCAGGGATTTCAAACCGCGAGAGGTGATGGGCGGACTTGTATTGACGCTTCCTCTCCCGCGCTAGCCTATTCTCTTCTTCGTGAAGCGTCCCGGGGAATAGCGAATGGATCGTGCAGCCTGTGAACTTCGATCCAAGCGTTCGTGCACCGGGCCAGCCGCGCGGCGCAAGAGGATTCCTGATATCACTTCGAAACTCTTAAAGCATTTAGCACACTAGCCTGTCCCTTTTCCCTAATCTTACGGCTGGCGAGGCCTATCAC
>DATELB010000161.1:0-10426 GCA_035277085.1 Nitrospira sp.
AAACTTGCCCACCAGTTTGCGGGCAAATTCGTAATTCGCGTACATATCGGGTCCGTTGACCTGGATGTCAATCGGAGCAGGGGCGCCGAAGTTGAGGATTTTTGCCGTGAGGTCGGACGGCTGGAAGGTGAATTCGGTGCCAGGGTACCGCTCATTCAGACCTTTGCGGAGGGTGCGCCGGTAGTCCCAGACCGGCGACTTTTCGTTCTCCAGCAAGATCGTGAGGTCGCAGTCCTGAGAGCCGATGGTCGGCGTCGGAATAAAAGCCAGGTTGTGCGGGCCAACCGGGAGGCCGCAGTTGCTGACGATGTTTTCCACCTGACCCGGCAGCAATTCCTCGATGCTGTTCGAGACGAGCGTCGCCAGACGCCCGGAAACCTCGATGCGCGTCCCGAGCGGCGCGCGCATATGCATTTGAATGACCCCTGAAGGGATCTCGGGGAAATAATCGCGCCCAAGGAAGAAAAAGAGGGACGTCGATCCGAGCGCGATGATCAGCGCCACTTTGACGAACATGTTCCGATGTTCGATCGCCCGTTCCAGCAGCCGGCCGTAGCCTTCGCGGAACTGATCGAAGCGGCGCTCGAACCCCTTCTGAAAGCGGACAAAGGGATTCCGCGAAGGCGCTGCGGCGGATGGCTCCTGCCCTTTAGGCGGCTGCGACATGATGACTCTTCATGAGATATTTCGCCATCGTCGGCACCAGCGTGCGCGACAGAATAAACGAGGCAAGCATCGCAATAATGACCGCCTCCGCCATCGGTTTGAACAAGTAGCCGGCGACGCCGCCGAGCTCGAAGAGCGGAATCCAGACGATGGCGATGCAGAGGGTCGCAACCAGCGTGGGGACGACGATTTGATTGGCGGCATCGACGATGGCTTGCTCGAGCGGCTTCCCCATTTCGATATGGCGGTCGATGTTCTCGATCATCACGGTCGCATCATCCACGAGAATGCCGACCGCGAGCGCCAGCCCGCCGAGCGTCATCACATTGATGGTTTCTTCGAGCCAATGCAGGCCGATGATGGCCGTGAGGATCGAGAGCGGAATCGAGGTCCACACGATCAGGGTCGCTCGCCAGGAGCCGAGCAACAGCAGGACGATGAGGCCGACCAGCAGGCCGGCGGTCGCCATCTCATGCACGACGTCAAATATGGAGTCCTTCACAAAGGTGGACGCGTCGTCGAGCAGCCTGATTTTCACGCCGGGCGGGGACACCTGCTCGGCGCGCGGGATCATCTTCTTGATCCCGTCGACGACATCCAGGGTCGAGGCTTCCGTACTCTTCATCGCGACGATGATGACCGTCTGCTTGCCCTTGACCAGCACGGCATTCTGCTGAACCCGACCCATGAGCTGGACGGTTGCGACGTCCCGAAGATAGATGAAGGCGTTGCCTTCCCGTTTGATCGGAATGTCGCCGAAGTCGTCGATCTTGAGCGGCGACGCGTTGGTCAACACGATCCAGTCGGTGGACTTGATCTTGATGTCCCCGGACGGCAGCACGAGGTACTGCTTCATGAGGACATTGTGAATATCAGTTGGAGTGAGGTGCCGGGCGAGTAGTTTCTGCTGATCCAGGTTGACCATCACCTGCATGTCCTGGCCGCCGTACGGGTGCGGCAACACGATCCCCGGGACGGTCACGAGCAAGGGGCGTATCCGCATATAGGCCAGGTTGTAGAGTTCAGCGGGCGTCATCTCCTCGGAGCTGATCTGAAGCATGGCCACGGGAATCGATGACGGCGCCAGACGCATCACCATCGGCGGGGAGATATCAGGGGGCAGGGCCTTCACGACGTTCTGGGCGATGCCGACGATATCGGCTTCGGCCCGGCCCACGTCGACGCCGTCCTGAAGAAAGATATTGGTGATGCTGCTGCCGTAGTAGGAGTGGCTGTGAATGTATTTGATGCCTTCCACGGTGGACGTCAAAAAACGCTCAAACAGATACGTGATGCGTCCTTCCACCTGTTGCGGCAGGAGGCCGGAGTAGATCCAGACGACGGAGGTCACGGGAATCGTGATATTCGGAAAGACGTCGGTGGGCATGTGGAGAAGAGTCTTGGTGCCCCACAGCACAATCAGGATCGACATGACAACGAAGGTGTATGGCCTGCGAAGGGCGATAAGGACAATCTCATTCATTGGCGGCGTGAACTCCGATAGAAGAGGCTCTCTAGTTTAGAGCAACGTGCTTCGGGGTAGCAAACGGCTTACCCGACTTGATCCGTTGGCTCGATGGGCAGGGACTCCGTGCGAATAGGCGTCATTTATCGGCAGGATATCGTCGGGCAGCGCCAGCGAAACTCGTGCCTGATGGAGGGAGCTCGGACAAGCGAGCATTGCGTTTTCGCACTGTGCGCACCGTGCGAAACCTCACAGGTTCACGGGCGTCGGAGCGCCGATTGTTGAGAAAGCTTCGAAAAGGCGCGATTACCGCGTAGTCCTGTTCACCTTCTCTCATGAGTCACCTGGTACTGATTTTGCGATGATGACTGCCTGACGCTCATCTATCCAATATTTTTAACCGAGGGGGAGCAGAGCAAATGGTTCGAATTCATAAATTCGGCATGGCATTGGCGCTTGTCGTTGGACTCGTGGGTCTCGGCACGGGCGCGCCCGCACATGGGGAACCCTTGACGGTTGCGGCTGCCCCGAGTCTCAGGGCGCCGTTTCAAGAAATTCTACGGATGTTTGAGCAGGAATACGGCATGCCCGTCGAGGTTCGATACGGCCCTTCCCATACTCTGCGACGGCAGATCGAACAGGGGGCACCCATCGATGTGTTTCTCTCCGAATCGATACAGGAAGTTGAGACACTGCATCAGAAGGGACTGACGCTACTCGGCGGTCCCCAGAAGTATGCGCAATCGTCGTTGGTGCTGGTGATGTCCTCCGCGTCTGCAGCCACTGCGGTTTCATTTGGAGAACCGTCGCTCCAGGGTGCCTTACGCGTGGCCATCGTTGATCCAAAAGCATCAAGTCTCGGAGCCATAGCGGTAAGAGCGCTCAAGCAAATGGAGCCGTCGGCGCAGCATCGTGCGCGCCTTGTTCCGGCACCGCATACCGACGAAGTCGTTCGTCTGGTCAGCGGAGGGCAAGCCGATGTCGGCGTCGTCTACCGCGCCGATGCCATTAACAGTGCAGAGGTTCGGATTATCGACGAAGCGCCTTCCGGACGCTCCGTTCCGGTCGTCTTCGGGCAAGCGGTGGTGTCCACCTGCCGGAAGGATTCACTGCAGGCGGCTGAACAGTTCGTGAATTTTATGATGAGCCCGCGCATCCAAAAGCTGTTGCTCAAGTACGGCTTTGATGCCATGCCGACAAAGGCGACCACCGTGGGGTAAGTTCCCGCCACGACACCTTGAGCAGCCGAACGCTGCTCTCCGCCTTGATGCTTGCCTTCTGGACCGGGTGCGCCGCACCGGACCGTGGCTTCGATCTGACCTCGTTCAACACCTCCTCAGATCAGCAGCTGATTGCCCGCTACTATCAGGAAGAAGCGCTTCGTTATCGCCAACAGGCCGACGACCTGGACGTCCGCGCCGAAATGTACGAGCGGATGTTCGGACTTGATTCCGACTGGGTGGCCGGGACCCGACTCCTAGCGCAGTCCTACCGGTTGGCGGCGGATGATCGCGAGCGGTTGGCTAAAGAACACCTCGGCTCGGGGCGGGACGCCGGCCGTTCCACCCTGTCAGTACGACCACAGGCGTCGACGGAAAGGACACCATGAATCGACAGGTATGCTTTTTGATCGCGTGTTTGCTCCTGCTCGTTCAATTCGGCTGCGGGACGACGGTCAATCCCGGCCAACGGGGGTTGCGCTGGTATCCTTTTACGGAAGGATTGACGAATGAAACGCTCAAGAGCGGATTTTATTGGCGCGCTCCCTGGAATGATGTGTTCACCTATGACGTTCGCTGGCAAAGCTATGCGGAAAGCGTCGATGCGCTGAGTTCAGACGATCTCCTCGTCAAGCTGAGGGCGGCGATCATCATGCGGCCTCTGCCGGAGGAAGTGTATTTTCTGGCTCAGGAGATCGGGCCGGATTTTTATCCGCGAGTCGTGAAGCCCGAGCTGCTCGCGGCGGTCAGGAGCGTCGTGTCCAATTATGTGATGGTAAACGTGCCCGAGCAGAGCGCTGAAATCGCCGCCAAAGTGCAGGCGGTCGTCGTGGAAAAGCTCAAAGGGCGGCATCTTGAGGTGGCCAGCGTCGCGCTGGCGGACATTGAGCTCGCCAAAATCGTGCTGGAGGCCGTTGAACGCAAGCAGGCTAAAGAGCAGGAAAAGGAACAGAAGGAATTCGAACTCGTGATCGCCGACCGCGACGCCGAGATCATGCGCAGACGTGCGAAGGGGGAAGGCGATTCGATACGCATTCGCTCGGAAGGAGAGGCCGAGGGCCTTCGCATCCGCGCGACCGGACAGGCGAAGGCGCAGGAAACGATCGCCAAGACTTTGACGCCCGACTACCTCCGCTTCAAGCTGTACGATAGTCAGAATTCGAAGTTTGTGTTGCTGCCCGACAAGCTCGACGTGCCTATTCTCATCAACCCCGGCTCGGACAAACCTGCGCAAATGACGCAAGATCCAACGATGCGTCTCGAGGACGATCGATCGGGTCGTTAGGATAGTCAGCGCGTTCACCGAAGAGGCCGGCAAGCCTGTTTACGACGGCCCTCGAACCGGCCGATATGTCCCTCTTGCTAGGGAAATGCCGGGGCCAAGTAAGGGGCCGGCAAGGGAAAGGCCCCCACGCCTGTGGAACGCCCTAATGTGAGCGAGCGCCCGGAGACCGATATCGTGAATGAAGCGCGCAACAGGTGTTGTTGGTGTCCAACACCAGCGACGGTCGATCAGCATTCGCGACGTGGTCACGCGGCATGGGCTGGTCATCGTCGCACCGGCGCATCCACAGAGAGGGAGGACTGTCATGGCTATTCTGCCGTTTCGTGAGCGCGCCAGAATTGTGATTTTCCGATGGCCGGCCGTCATCGCCGGGGTATTCGTTGCGCTGGGGATTCATATCGTCCTCACCGCATTCGGCCTCGGTGTGGTGTTTTTGCACGAGCCGTCGACGGAGAGCGGCAGCAGCATGGCCGCCGCCGGCCTGCTCTTATGGAGCGGGTTCGCATGGGTCATCGCCGCGTTCATCGGCGGTTACGTGACCGCCTGGGTGGCCGACGCATCGAGGTATGTGGAAAGCCTCTTTCATGGCCTCGTGCTGTGGGGCGCTTTGACCTTCATCCTGATGTTCCTGCCGCCGAGCACCATGGGCATCGGGCTCGATACGGAAGCCCTGCCGGCTCCGAACATCGTTTCTTCTGTGGCGTGGTTCGTCGCCCTCGGCGGTCTCCTCTCCCTCGGCAGTACGGTGTGGGGCGCGATCATCGGTTCGCGAGTTGTGGCGGAGGTCGAAACGAAAGAGGCCGGCACGTACAGAGCAGCGTAAGGAGAGAATGATGGCGCGCGGCAGGACCAACGAACAAAAAGCGGCACTCATTAAAAAATGGATCGATCCGGATGAGCGGATTACGGTTCAGTTCGACGATCAGCGCGATTTGAGCGCCGAAGTGACGGGGTGTACCGATCAGCTCGTGTCGCTTTCGCTGGACACGGCGGTTCCTCATATGCGGCAGGAGATCTCACTGCCATTGAGTGCGGTCCAAGTCGCGGAAGACCATACTCACTACACGCGTGATCCGGAACGTCCGCTCGAACGGAAACGCATGATGCTGATCGCGCGCGGGAAGCGCCCCGCGGTCGTCCTGTGAGGCGCTAGCGAGAAGGAAGAGTATCCGTCGTGTGAGCTTCGATTCCAGCTGAAATGCAGGACCGCATGACGACTGCGTGGCATTGTCCCGTCGTCCCGCTGAGGGTATTGATATACGCCGCCAGCGCTTCTCCCGTGACTGCTCCGGTGCGGTGGTCGATCAGCAGATGATCCGGAAGCAGGTCCGCCTCGACGCGCGCGACTCCATCAAAGTGTTCCAGCGCTTGGACGATGGCTTGTTGCGACGGACGGCAGCCGTCGCCGGCCAGCGCAAGCGCTGTACGCTCAGCTGCGAAGACCTCTCCATGCAAGAGAAAGAGGATAGCGCCGGTGCAGGCCAGACAGGCCGCAAGATGCGGCCGCACCGAACGGCTGTGGCATACAGGCGTGTGCCTCAATGGGCCGGCACCGGAGTAATTTCGGTTTGGGGAACGGTGACGGTCCATGGCACCATCGGCATGAGCGGCGCTGGTTTGGCGTCGGGCGAAGCCACTAGCACCGCAATTGCGCCGCGTAACGCCGCGGTCAATGAGTGCGTGACCAGGGGATAGGCGCCCGCTGATTCCGCGACGACATCGAATGTCGCCGCGCTTCCCGGTCCCACGACGTAGGTTTGGACTCCCGTAAGCTTGTTGGCCGGATTGCCGCTTTCGTAGACGTTATCCCAGATCTCGCCGATGGGATGGAATGCCGAAAACTCGTTCGGCCCTGCATTGACGAAATAAATCCTCACCCGCTCGCCCGGTTTCGCGTCCAGTTTCCCGCCGCCTGTCACGAAGGGGTGATACTTGAAGATCCCGCCGTTGAACATGACGCCGTCAAATTTTCGGTCGAACATGCTCTGGACGTCGTCCGGATTCTTGAAGTGTTCCGATTGGACAAGGACATATTCCCGGTCGGCCTTTGGCCACGCCTTGGGGTTCTTGGGATCGACGATAATGGCGCCGAACATGCCCCGTGCGACGTGCTGGATCATGGGTGGGGCGCCGCAATGATAGAAGAACACACCCGGCTTCTTTGCGACGAAGGTGTAGCTGATGGTCTCGCCCGCGTTGATCGCTCGGTAGTTTTTCAGAAAGTCGACCTCTGCGGCATGGAAATCCATCGCGTGTGGATATTTATTGGTTGCAGGATTCGTCAATGTAAACTTGATCGTGTCTCCCTCGGTCACCCGCACGACCGGCCCCGGCATTTGTCCGTTGAACGTCCAGGCGGCGTATTTTTCGCCGCTCCCGTCGATCACCACGTCGGTTTCGACGGCGGTCATCGACACTTCGTGCGTTTTGGCGAAGGCCACGGTGGAGGTGATCGTTGCTAGTCCTGCGACGACTAGAAGACTCTGAAGCAAGCGGGGCGTGAACATGGATTCTCTCCTCGTTGTAGTCGATCGCAGGAACTGCGCGACCGTTAACCGTCCGCCAGTAGGCATTACTAGGGATCGGTCGGAGGATACTCGCAAGGGGGACCATAAAAACATGACCAATGTCATGTTTTGTGAAAATCGAATGAAAATGGCGCGGGAGACTAGCTGGAGGCGATCGATTTGAGCCGTTCGAGGCTCAGAATCACGAGACGGTTCGCGGTGCCCGAGACCAGCTGCTCGCGTTTGAATCGACTCATAATGCGGATCACAGTTTCGGTGGTGGCGCCGATCATGTTGGCCATATCTTGCCGGGTTAATCGCATGGGAAGGCTGATGCCATGAGATTCCTTGATCCCGTTTCTCGCCCCGAGATCGGCCAAGAGTGCCGCTAACCGCTGGTCGGCACGGTCGAGTGCAAGGATCTTTGCCTTTTCCTGCGCTTCGTTGAGCCGATTTCCCAAGTACTTGATGACTTCCAGGGCCGCGTCGGGGCTGCGCCTCAGCATGTCAAAATACGCTTTTCGATGCATTCGAAGAATACTGACGTTTCCCATCGGCTGCGCCGTACCGGGATGGGAGCCGCCGTCAAAGGCGGCTGCATCGCAGCAGAAGAGATCGCCGGGCATCAGCATCTTGAGCGTACACTCCTTCCCGTCCGGCGTGGATTTCACGCACTTGACGGTGCCTTCTTTCACGATGTGAAAGTATTCGGTCGGATCGCCTTCGCGAAAAATGAAGTCGTCTTTTCCGTAGCGGGTTTCTGAAAGTTCCCGGAGAATGCGTTGACGATCCTGAGGGCTCAGGATGTTGAGCAAGGGAACATGGTCAAGCAAACTGTCGGTGGGAACGCCGGTCCGTTTACTTGATGATATGCTGTGTCGCTTCGACAATGGACCGCGCTCCGATGCCATAGTGATCGACGAGTTCCTCAGGCTTTCCACTATGGGGAATCACGCGAACCGCGAGCTTGTGAACACGGACGCCTTCAGACCCGACCGCGTCGAGGACGGCGTCGCCCAGCCCGCCGTGCGCATAATGATCTTCGACAGTCAGGAGGCGGCCGCGCGTCGCCGATGCGCTGGCCAACAAGCCCATACGGTCGATCGGGACCACGCTGTACAGGTCGATTACGCGCACCGAGATGCCGGCGGCTTTGAGCTGATCATAGGCCTTGAGCGCTTCAAACAGCGTCACCCCTGCAGCCACAATGGTCAGCACATCGTTCGCGCTCTGCCGCAGCACCTTCGATCCGCCGATGGGGAATTGCTCATCCGGTCCGTAGAGGACCGGGGACTTGGGCCGGCCTGCACGGATGTATACCATCCCTTTGTGATTCGCTGCCGCTTCGACCAACCGATACGTTGAGGTCCCATCGGACGGATAGAGGACCGTGATCCCTGGCTGGGCCGCCATCATGGCGATGTCCTCGAGTCCCATCTGGGAAGGGCCGTCTTCGCCGATGCTGACACCGACATGTGTGCCGACGAGCTTGATGTTGGATTGGCTGATCGCGGCCATGCGGATGAAATCATAGGCTCTCGTAAAGAACGCCGCGAACGTCGCCGCAAAAGGAATTTTCCCGCAAGCCGCCAGGCCGGCCGACGCGCCGAGCATGTTCTGTTCGGCGATGAAGTTTTCAAAGAAGCGATTGGGGAACTTCTTCCCGAATTTTTCCGTGTACGTCGAGTTCTTCACGTCGGCGTCCAACGCGACGACCAGCGGATTGACGCCGCCCAGCGCCTCCAGGGCCGCGCCGAACGCTTCACGGGTCGCGACCGAGTCGCCGACCTTATAAGAAGGAGCGGGCAGAGGCTTGATCGATGGCGCGGCGGTCGACGAAGCCGACGGACGCCGGATGACGGGTGCGGTCCCATTCGGCTGAAGCTGATGGGTCAGCTCGTCCATGGCCTTCTGCATCTCGGCGCCTTGTGGGATAGGCTTTCCATGCCAGTTCGGCTGGTCTTCGATGAATGAAATGCCTTTGCCCTTGAACGTCCGGGCGAGAAGAACGGTCGGTTGGTGCTTCGTGCGGCCGGCTTCATCAAAGGCGTTCAAGAGTGCGGTCAAGTCGTGTCCGTCGACGACTAAGGCATGCCAGCCGAATGCCGACCAGCGGGCACGATAGGCCTCCATGTCGTGCTGCAACATCGTGGGATCGCTTTGACCGAGCCGGTTGACGTCGACGATCGCGCAGAGGTTGTCCAGCTGGTGCTGCCGTGCGGCTTCGATCGCCTCCCAATTGGATCCCTCGACGGATTCGCCGTCACCCATCAACACATAGGTTCGATGATCGAGCTTGTCCACGTATTTGGCGCTCAATGCGATGCCGACTCCCACGGGCAGGCCCTGTCCCAGAGAGCCGGTCGCCATGTCGACGAACGGCAGGCGCGGCGTGGGATGCCCCTCCAGGTCGGAATGGAGCGTCCGCAGCTTCAACAGGTCCTGTTTTGGGAACAGCCCGGCTTCCGCCCATGCGGCGTAGAGCAGGGGAGCTGCGTGCCCCTTGGACAGGACGAATCGGTCGCTGTTGGGCGCTTTCGGATTCTTCGGGTCGTATCGCATGACCGAAAAGAAAAGGGCGGCAACGATGTCGGCGGCGGAACAGCAGCTCGACGGATGACCGCTGCCGGCGGCGGTGGTCGATCGCACGCTTTCCATGCGCAAGTGCGTGGCGGCATTTTGAAGGGCGGCGAGTTGTTCCTGGGATAGGGTGGCTACAGGCATGCGCTCTCCTTGTGTCGGAACAGAATCGCAACGAAGCGGACCGTCTCGGGGCGGGACGGGGCTTGAAGCGTGCAGAACTCGAAGCTAACAAACCGAGGGTAAGGGAGTCAATGAACTCGAAAGGCGGATCTGCCGCGGCCCGAAGTCCCGGAGGGCAGATCCAATCCGAACTTAGACCGAGGGTGTAACAGTCGACACTTCGTCGGAGCAGGCACTCTCGATACCGTTAAACGAACTCACGGCAAAATAGTATGTGGTGTCGGCCGCCAACCCCGCGACTGTCGCGGTGGGTGTCGACGAAAATGTGGACTGAGCATATGCACAGGACCCTGGAGAGCCCGGAGATTCCGTCCCGTAGTGGATGTAGTATCCGGCGACCTCGCCGACTGGATTCCACGCCAATGTCGCGACGGCAGATCCGGTAGGGGACGCTGCGGAGCCGTCCACACCTCTATTCACGCGAATTCCCCCGCCCTCTTCGGACCCGCAGGCAGTGAAGAGCGAACAGGTGACCAGCATGATCACAAGTCCTATAAATCTGAACGCGAGCGATCGACTC